>NZ_CP084474.1 GCF_020405225.1 Natrinema sp. DC36 | reverse complement strand
GAGTCCTCTATTCAATGATTCAGGTACTCACTGATTCAGTGACTCAATGATTCTATGAGTTGATGAATCGACTCTCTCCACGGTGGCAAATGACACTATGGATCATGGATTCTTTGACTCATAACTTCCAGAAGTCAATACTTCATTGAATCTGTGACTCTGTGACTCATTGATTTAACCACCACCGAAGACAGACATCTAGAATGGCTTGACAGATGGGTTGATGTTACGTTCTCTCTCTGAAGGCTGCGTTAAGTTGGTCTCGCATGAACTCTCGTCGAGTTCGACGAGAACGCGAGTCAGACAGGTAATTTTGCATCACTACCTGAGGATCGCTACTGCCTTGCTCTGCAGCGATTTCGTCGACACCTTCGAGAACGCCCTCGAGGACTGCTGTATAGGTATCGTACCAGAATCGACGACAGAGCTGTGGACTTGGTCGTTCACCCTCGATCCGCTCGGGGAGATCTGCTTCCAAGGCAAGATTTTGGAACCAATTCCGGATTGTATCTCGGGTCACGTACGGCGTTTCTCCCTGAGAGGAGGGGAACAGGTATCCAGTCCACGTATCGTCTTCCGCTAGCTCGTCGATTCGGGAGTCGAGCACGTCCATTCCGTACAGGAGAGACACCTCACCGGGCCCGTTCTTGCGGCTCTCGAACGTGATGAAGGGGATGTCGTCTTCGGGAACGTCACGGTGGAACTGCGATACATGGAGTGCGGCGACCTCACTCGCACGAAGTCCCCAGCCAGCCAACGCCACCACGAGCAGCTGTTCTCGCGTTGTCTCCGACGCCTGCATCAGTTTCCGAATCTGATTCGCTGAAAGCGAAGGAGTGGGTGAATCTTTGACTTCCCACTTGAATTCGTCGTAGAGGCCGCTCGCAGGGTTCATCGAGGCGACCCGTCGACCGACCAGATGCTGATACCAGGCGTCGACGACGCGCCGTACACGCTGGAGAGTCTGGGCGCTGTATTCGCGTTTAGTTCCCTCATTCAACCAGTCGAATGCTGCATAGCACGCGTCAACGGCTACGTAGTCTGGATTCTCTTGATCTCGTTGAATCGGTGTAAGGAGGTCATCTGTCCCGTTTGCCTCTTGATAAGCACGGACGTAGAGATTCAGTCGCGTTCGGAGCGTGTCGACGGACGACGTCGCAAGGCTATATCGTGATTTCCGCCGGTTGAGGAACTGTTCAAGAGCGTCGATTGTTGCATCATCCGTTGTTGCCCATGTGTAGCCCTCTTCATCATCACCGAGCTCGAGGTCCTCGTTCCAGAACTCCCCGAATGGGCGGTCGTGATGCCGACGGAGAGCCGCGAGGAATGACCGCGCATCGTGATCCCGAAACCACTGGTGGGTCGGCTTCTCGTCTCTCGGATCAATACCCTCTGCTTCGAGACAGGGGGCAATCTCGTCCCAGTACAGGTCCATGAAGTCCTCGAGCGAGCACGAGGTCCATCGGACACCATCGAATGATGGCACCCGCTCAGCGTCGGTCTTGCCCTCCTGCTCGGCATCCGTTCGACTCATTGTAGCGATCTCTGGGGGACTTGATCGTCTGAAATTGGATTGGTGCAGAATTCGGTTAGAAGCCTAGTCACGGCCCAGTATGGCGATTCTAAGAGTGGCATATTCGAGTCGTTCAGCGTTTCAATCGGATTCCTTATCAGTTTGTGGGTTTAGCAGACTGAATTGGTCTGCTAAACCCATGGTAAGCATAACAGAAATATGCGCCAATGTAATGAACCGTATAGTGCTATATTATTTTCAAATCCCCGTCGAGCAAGTGATCTCTGAAATTGCGTGTTTTCATGTTTGTGTGCGAGTATTTGCCTGAGGCATGGGGAAGATATATTATTAAAACCCAAAACGACTCTCTAATGCCAGATTTTTGGATGTGAGTTGGCTACTTGAGAAACATGAACTTATTAGAGATATACCCAGCACCTCTTCTAAGTGTAGTCCAACGATACATATTTACAATTCACGTGAGCCCGGTAGACCGTGTCAATTACACGAGCGAAGTCTATCGAGTCTCTCTACGAAGAATGCAAGGATTTCGACCTTAGTGGAACAAGCGACGTGAGCTGGAACGTCTGACGCTCTTGCGTCCAAATTATGCAGACGCGGTGGGGAGTGACGAGGAGTCGTCTCAAACATCTCCGAGGAATTTATGCGGACGTGGTAGGGGGTGAGGGTCCTCTTCTTTCGATATCCGGCAACTGTTCTTCGGGAGATTATGCGGACACAGGGGGGTATCCCCCCTGCACGTTTCCTTCGTGCGCTTCTCTGACGAGATACGACGCATCGTTGTAGTGCATTCCAGCTTCGCCTGAACCTCAAGAGGATTTTCTCAACGTTTCGATTCGTCGTTCGCGTAGTGATGGATATTGTGTGGAAATGACCTCCTCAAGATGGTTGATTACTTAGTCTCGACAGCAGTGAACTCCGTCAGATCCAGTTCTCGGGTTTTGGCGAGTTTCCGACGACCTGCTTACGGGCGTAATCCCACTGGGGCAGGCGATGAAAGCGACCGGCGGGGCTGGTGTTATCGTCAAGGGACTCGTTTTAGCTGAGGTGGTTCTCTCACCGGTCGGCGTGCTGTTGCTCACGTCGCTGCTGACGGGCTCATTGCGAACGTCATCACGCCGGTGGTGACGATCGTTTTGATGATTCCGGTGGCTGTTTACGCTGCGCAATAACTCGGGGCCAACCAGTTCTCGTTTTGCTGGTCGTGATGTTCGCCTCGGGACCGTCGTTCATGATCCCCATCGGCTACCAGACGAACTTGGTGGTATACGGCCCTGGTGGCTACCGGTTCAGCGACTTCCTGAAGGTCGGCGCACCTCTGTAGATCCTGCTCGCGGTCGTCACGACGGTTGGTGTGACGGCTCTATGTGGCTGTAGCCCGATTCGAAATCGGTCGATTTACAGCAGGACGACGACAGCGAGTACGAACCTATTTTCCCGGCGAATCCAAACGGATACACGGAATGGCAGATGGCCCGTCTGCGAAGGATCTCGCCAACACCTCAGAGGACGAGGAACAGGCGACGCCATCTACTGTCGAGGATCTCTTTTCGGACTTGAGTGACCTGACGGCGGACATTTCAGACGCCGAAACACGCGACGAAGTGCGAGACATCCAGCAGTTATTGGTGGAAGCCCACGAGCGAGGGCTTATCGATTCAGGAGTACGGGACCTCGATGTGCGTGACGCCGCGGAAGCGTTCGTCGGGAGCGTTATCTTTGCGTCGCCGCTCCTCGTCGAGGATGGAATCTTCGATATTGCCGACTACCTCTTCGAGTTCACCAGCCACGGGGTTCCAGTGTTTCTGATAGCGAATACGCTGTTTGTCGTATTTATGACCTATGCGCTGCTCGAATGGACTGGCCGAAACAAAGAGGAGACACGGACGCTCTTTGGGGTCGTCCCGATACGCGTGTTCATGACCCTGGCCGTCTCGTTTTTCGTTGCTGTACTCCTGATGACGGTTTGGGGGCGCGTCGATGGGTGGGCATCACCGATCGAGGCGATTGCCCGAATCAACGTTATCTGGACCGTCGGATCGCTCGGAGCAGCACTCGGTGATATTCTTGCGGATAGTGATCCTGCACCTGTTGTCGTTGCTCAAAGTGAGACTACACAGGATGAGACCCGACAGGAAGATGTACGTACCATCGGTCTCGCTCCTGCTGAACAGCAGGACACGGTTCAGAACTTGAGTGATGGTGGCCTCGTAGAGGCACTTCACGAACAGTTCGACGACCTCGAAGCAGTCGTTGATGACTCCGCGGACCGAATCGAAATAAATCGAATCAGGGAGGAGACGATTAAGGCGACGCTCAATGACGTGGTCAGTGATAGAATTCAAAAGTATACCACGCGGGACATCGCTGAGGGGTTCGTGGGTAGTATCTTCTTCTCGATTCCGTTCTTGGTCGAGGACGGCGTCTTCGACATCGCGGACTTTTTCCTCTCCTTTCAGGTCGGCCTATTCCCAATCTACTTCCTCATCAACGCTATGTTCGTCCTGCTAATGATTTTGGCGCTCGTATACTGGGCAGGACCGCAGGACGTGCAGATGTCACGACCTATCTTCGGCTTCATCCCCCGACGACTGGTCGGGACTGCACTCGTGTCGTTTCTGACTGCAGCGGCGCTCATGACGATGTGGGGACGCGTCGACAACTGGGAAGATCCTGTCGTGGCGCTGGCTCGGATCAGCGTCGTCTGGACCGTCGCGTCCTTCGGGGCCGCGCTCGGTGACATCCTCCCCGGAGAGAGTTCCGGGGCCGACATCAACGACGACCTGGCGGCCCTCAGTGACTTCACCAGCGATGATGACGCTGAATCCTAATTGCTACCGCAGTAGCCAGCCGGTTACCCGCGAAGTGGGGACTGTCGAGGCACAGCTACATTACGGTTTTTACAAATTTGGCGAGCCTGCGTTCGAACCGCTGCAGGGGTCGGTAGCTTTTTGCGCTCCTTTGTCGTCTCGACCATCCACTGTTTGAACTCGTCGAACACGGGATCACCCGTGAGATCAGCGATTTCTTCGAGAATTATCTCGCACTCAGGTCGATACTGATCGAAGTTCTCGGTCGTTTGTGCATCCAATCGTTGCCGAGTTCGTCGTACTTGCCGGATCGCCACGCTGAGATTTGCTGTAATTCTGTTTGTTGTTCGCCCTCGAAAGCAGTTCGGTCTCAGAGCACGGACTGGGCCAGTCCGAGGAAGATGAAGAACCCGAGGACGTCAGTCGCAGTCGTGATAAATATCGTCGCCGATGTCGCCGGATCCTTGTCAATATGGTCCAGCACAAGTGGGATAATCGTCCCGAAGAACCCGGCGATGACGAGATTCAGCACCATCGAGACGCCGAGAACGAGGCCCAATAGTGGACTCTGATTGAACACCGTGGCGATGACTGCGACGAGCACACCAGTAATTGCCCCGTTCACGCCACCAGCGATAATCTCGTTGATCACGGCCCGACCCCCAGTCGACAGCGAAATCTGGCCGAACGCGAGCCCGCGTACGGTTACGGCCATCGATTGCGTGCCGGCGTTGCCTCCCATCCCGGCGACGACCGGCATGTAGACTGCCAGCAGCGTGAACGTTGCAATGGTGTCCTCGAAGAATCCGACTGCACCGGCGGCGAGAAAGGCTGTCCCAAGGTTGATGATGAGCCACTTGTACCGATAGCGCACCTTCGAGAACGGCCCGTCCAAGATACTCTCTTCCTCTCGGACGCCCGTGAACTCGTAGAGCGTCTCGCCGGCCTCTTCTTCGATCAGGCGAAGCAGGTCCTCGGCGTAAATGACGCCGAAGATATTCTTATCGTCATCGAGCACAGCAACTGTGCTCTCGGGATTCTCTCGGAACACCTCGATAACATCGGTATCAGGACTGTCAACTGCCACCGCCGGCGTTTCATGAATGTGTTCCCGGAGATCGACCGAATCCGGACCAGTCATCGCCAGCGTTTGCCCCGGTAACTCACCGACTAACCCCTCCTCGTCGTTCGTGACGAAGATGGTCGGGAACCGCCCGGTCCGTTCTTCGTGTCGCTGGACGCGATGCGCAATATCCTCGAGGCTCCGATCGATGTCGACAGTGACGTAATCGAGGTGCATCAACCCGCCGGCGCTTTCGGGGCTGAACTCGAGCAGAAACGCGGCTTTTTCCCGACGATCCTTGTCAAGTTGCCGGAGGATATCCTCTCGACTTTCTCTGTCGGTTAATCCGAGGACGTCTGCGACCTCGTCGGGATCGAGTCGGCGGACGAATTGTTGTACCTGCTCTCGACTCATGTCCTCGACGAGAGTCTGCTGGAGTGTCTCGGGAAGCTGAAAGAATACATCCCGTTGCCGACTGCGTGAAAGCTGCTGGAACTCCGATGCCGGCGTCGGCGAATTCGCAATCGTCTGTTGGAGGTCTATCAATGATTCGTCCATATCTATCACGAATCTGTCGACCTGAAAGGGGTTTCGTCACTCTCGAGACAGTCACTCCGCTTCTTCGCCATCACCTATCTATCGGAGGCCGAGCATCTGATAGCCGTCAAACTCTCCTCGTCGATTTCCGCTTCGATCTCTGCGTACGTCTCCGAGTTGATGCGTGCAATGTGTATCACCGTCAAGTGGCCTTTTTCGAAGTATGAACCTCGAAGAGACGGCTGACTACCTCGCTGAGGAATTAGATATTGAGCGGAGTGAACACATCCGCAATGTCGGTCAGGCAGTCGCGAGACTCCGCGACTGAGCGGATATCAAGCTGGTGTTCAGAATATATCTCGTCAGTACCTGGTTGAAATTCTGCGTGAGAAACTCGAACCTTTATATGGTGGACAAGAGAACTCCGCGATGGAATGTCTGACCTAATCGTCAAAGCAGCTGTGAAGGATGCACTCTCGGACCACAACGTCTCGGCCGATTTCTACGATGCCCTCAACGTGGAGGTCACCGAACTCCTCGACGACGCCGCCGAGCGTGCCGAATCAAACGATCGAAAGACGGTCCAGCCTCGCGACCTGTAGTCTTCCTCAAAATCCCTCCGACTTCTCTCGAGTTCCCAATAGGTCCTGTACAATCCCATGACTGAGAGTCACTAGTCAAAATTGGATGATGAAAACCGTAATATATGGGAGTCATCGGATGTAACGGGCGATATTTATGAGTAACCCTACGACAAATAAGCATGCCTACTATCGAGTCGTTGGATATCGATTATCAGTCCCATGAACGTGTAAAGAAGCTGGTTGACATCCTTAAGTTCTGCATCGAGGATATTAGTTTAGCTTTCGAGTCTTGGGGGGAACCGTATGTCACTGGCCCTGGGCTCTACTTTGCCATCGTCTCTGGTCACACGGTGCGAAACCACGCTGATCCAATGGGCGCGAATCGATGGCCAGTCTCTACTTCCCGTGATGTTCTTGATGATGTCGATCGTTTCTATGAAGCAACGACTGAGGTCGCTCGCACTCGTGATGGAGCTGTAGTTATCAGTGTGGACGGGATCATCCAGGAGCAGATGGTCCGATTCCATGATTATTCATCTGATCCAAATCAGTCAGATGAATCTCGCATTCAGTATGCCGATTGGATGGGGTCACGGCATATGAGTGCAGCTGACACGTCTGCACGGCCGGACGTTGTTACCACAATCACCCTTAGCGCTGAAACAGGGCGCGTAACGGTATTTGACGATGGGAAGTACTCAATGACACCTCGTGACGAAATCTTTCAAGAATGGCAGTGATCGAAACTCTCCGCCTACAATGGATGTCAAGGCGGGATGATACATACTTCTCCTTGAAAATAGTAGGAGTAGAAATTCAGCGGGGACTATGGGCCGGAAGAGGGTTTAACTTCGAGGATATCCGGATCGGCAGTCATCGAGCAGGCACAACTTTGACACAGATATGTGATAATTTTCGCCACACTCTGGAACTGGACGTCCATACATGCCTCTTCGTCTGATTCACAGCGGTTACACTTCATATGGGGAGAAAATTGACCGATATTAATAAGTTCGAAGAACCCCGTGGACGAACGTTGAGGACGAAGTTTTACTTAGTTGCTTGATTCATCTGTGGGTGGTTTTGTCCCCTCCTCATCGTATACTCGTTCCACCGGTTGTTGCGGAGGGGCTTCTTGTTCCGAATCGAGGAAGCTGATTTCCCGTTGCGGGAAGGGGATAACGATATCTGCGTCGTCGAATTCGTCATAGACTAGTCGATTAATCTGGTCAATCGCTCGCTGTTCGCTAAATGGATGGGCAACAAAGGCCCAGAGTTCGAAGACGAGCGCAGAATCGCCAAATTCGCGGAACATCACCCGCGGAGAGGGTGAGTCAAGGATAAGTTGTATTTCGTCGCAGACCCCAAGGAGAATCTCTTCGACATCTCGGTAGTCCGTTCCATATGCGGCTGTGATTGGAACACGGATTCGCTTTCGTCGTTGTGGTGCTGACTCGTTAACGACCGATGCGGAGTTCAACACCGCGTTCGGGACTGTAACCAGAATATTGTCGCGTGTGAGGACCGTCGTACTTCGGATACCGATGTCAGTGACTGTCCCTCGCTGGCCGTTCTCCAAGATGATTACATCTCCGGTTTTATAGGTATCGTCGAAATATAACGAAACGCCGCCGATCAAATTACCGATAGCTTCCTGTGCAGCCAACCCGAGGATAATCCCGATGATCCCTGCCGAAGCGAGAAACGGGGTAATATCAATCTCCCAAATAACGAGAAGGCTGATTCCAATTCCGAGTATGATGAGGATCGTCCAGAAGTTCTTGAAGATTGGCGAAAATTCATAGTCACTCTCAGTCGCATTCACGGTCTCGATCCACTGTCCCCCGAAGCGTTTTGCTGCTCGCATCCACAGCACGACGAGTACCGATAGGATGGTGCCGACGAGAAAGTAACTCGATTCGACGACCCCGAGAATGCTTAGACTAAGATAAATTCCACCGAGAGCCACCGAAATGTACAGGGGCATGTGTATCTCCTGGAAAAAAGCGCGGTTGATCGAGTTGTCGGGCCAGTGGTCAGATTGGTCTAGGAATTTCTGCCCGCTCCACTCGATAAGCCGTGAGAGAAGGTACGAGATGACGAGGATAGCGATGACGAGTAACCACGGCCGATCGCTGAGAGGGATATCGCTAGCGGTTTGGAGTAGAAATTCTGGGCTGTGGGAAATGTCGACCATTGTCAATGTACTGTCCATAGTTGATTCCGAATATAAGTGTGTAGTGAGTGGCTCTCGAACTCATTTCGGGCTTCCGATTTCCGCCAACGTTAGAAACGAAGTATTTCGCGTCGGAGGCGTGAGGTGAGCCGTACCAGGCGGGAGGGGAGATTTCGGTGCTCTTTAACCATCAGCACCGAGCTAGCTGATTGTCGCCCCACCTGTTCTGGAAGTGATCCGATAACAGAACGACCGAAGAGGTCTTCAGAAGTCGCCCCGAGAACAACGAGATCTACGTCCTCAGATTGATTGACTATTGTATCACCAACAGAGTCGCTCTCCACAATTTCCTGAGTAATCACTGGAACACCAGTGAATCCGGCGATAACACGCGCTAACATCGTTTGTTTCTTATCACGTGCTGTTGCTGTCTCGTTGGGTGAATTGACGACGATGACATGGACCTCCGCATCGTGAACGCGAGCGAGGGAGCCTGCTACGGTTGCTGCCAATTCGGTGTTCGGACCTCCAGCGACGGGAAGTAGAATTCGCTGTAGCTCCTCGTCGCCGTCCATTCGTTTAACGAGTACGTCACACGGTGCTTTTCGGAGCACTTGATCGAGATGGGATCCTAAGATGATGTCCCGTCGACGTGGACGCCCTCGCCATCCCATAAGAATTGTTTCAATGTCTTCTTCCTCTGCTATGCTGAGGATTCCGCTCGCTATCGAGCGAGCAAATCGAATGCGGCTCGTTACCTCGATAGCCTGATCGTTGACGATATCAGCAGCATAGTCGAGAACCTCACGCTCATCGTCGACGAGTCGCTCACCTTCAGAAAGCGGTACCTGTTCGGGAACTCTGATCACCGTCAGTAGTTCGAGTGGACGCCCGGTATCAGTCGCGATATCTGCAGCTGTCGAGATGAGTTGGTCAGCCGTCTCTGGATTCGCTATCGGGACGAGAATCGAGCCCCGCGTGGTCTGATTAGTCATTATGTATTGAATGTTCCACACCGGATTTAGGAGTTCGGCCCGAACGATATGTAATCGGAGTGAACGAGTTTACAGTGGTGTCGGATTGATTCGACTTCAATGTACGGCCCATCACTATCGAAATTCTAGGTCCTCGTGTAAGCGGCGTTTGTTCCGTGATCGCAACTCTTCGAGCGACGCGTCTTCGGTGAGTACCATTCGGATCTTTTCCAGGAGCTGTTCTGAGGCAAGGAAGTCGGGAACGATAACGTAATCTGCACCAGCTTCCAGCATTTCTCCTGCTTCATCGACGCGGTCCGATCGAAGGATCACATCCGCCTCCGTCTTTAACCCGAGAATTTGGCTAGAGACCTGTCGGTCGGATACTGTCGAGAGAATCAATTGCGCTTCATCGGCGTTCGCTCGCTCCCAAGTTTCGCTGCTAACTGCATCGCCGAAGATGTGATTCTCGTGGGTTGTAGCCAATTCGTGCCGGTCCGGATCGTGTTCGACCACGATAACGGGTTGATCTTCATCTTCACACGTCTGCGCAGCAAGCGTTCCGAGTCGGCCGTATCCGACGATAATGACGTGGTCTTTCAGGGATGAGTCGACGGAACTTCGACTATTCAGCTTGGAGTGTGTCGATTCAAGCGGGAGAACCCGCATCAGCACTCGGTATAGTGGCTCGCTGTACTGGCGAGTCGCGGTTGACGTGATCATCGTGAGTGCTGCAACGAGGATGATCGCCTCGAAGACGTCTGGTTGAATCCGCTCTAGGATCAACGCCTGGATCGCGATGATGAGTGCGAACTCGCTCACTTGGTCGAGCCCGAAGCTCGTCAATGATGCTGTTCTGGTTTCGTATCCCTGATAGAGAAGCGCGTAGATCGTCACCAGAGGCTTGAGTACGACGATTACGAACAATAGAACCCCCGCGAACAACAGTGCACGCGGTGTGGGAACCGTGATCAGACTGCCGACGGTGACAAAGAAGACGGCAGCGAAGAAATCATCGAACGACTCAAGGCCGGCTTCGAACGCCAATTTGTCCGGGAACTCCCGTGTGATCGCCAACCCGGCGGCGAATGCCCCGACGACGATCGAGATGCCGGTTAGCTCCGCGAGGCTGATGAATCCGAGGAGGAGAGCGACTCCGGTCAAAATGATGAGCTCGTCGGATTCTCCCGATAGTGAGACAAGAATATCGAAGAGGTACACTCGAACGAGCGCCGCAACGAGGAGAATGACAACGCCGTAACCAAGTTTGAGCGCGATACCATCAGGAGTGAAGAGGTCCGCGCTCAAAACGAGGATGAGCACGACTGCGAACAGGTCCTGTGCGAAATGAATCGACGAGATGAGGCGTCCCTGAATGAGATTTCGACGAATGTCATGTACGGCGAGTTCTCGTCCGACGAGTGAGGAACTGAGTGCAGCTGCACTCGCGAAGTAGATTGCGTTCAGCGTGTCGAGTTCGAATACGAGTCCTAGACCGAATACGAGACTTCCGATCAGCAGGACTTGTAGGGCAGCGACGTGCTCGCTGTCCCGTGCAACGGCCCGGAACCGCCCTGGTTCGACTTCAACACCGAAGGTAAACACGAGGAATGCGACTCCCCATTGTGCGAGCTCAAGGGTGGTCCCTTGCGGGATAAACGGCGCCAGTATCACTCCGACGATGATGTAGATTGGCACTGCGGGAATCCCCAGTCGCGTTGCAAACACGAGGAAAATGGCAGCGACAATGAAGATCGCGGCGAGGGGCGTCAGGAGCTCAACCATCGTACTCACCTCGGATCCAGTGGAGGTGGCCAATGTCGCTGTCTACCACCGACCAGAACTCCTCCGGTTCGTTGAAATACCGACGCAGGTGGTCGACCAGCTTTTCGCTCGTGAGGGCGGTACTGAGGATGACGTATTGGGCACCGCGGTCGTACAGGTCAGCTGCGTCTTCTGTTGACTCGGCCTCGGCGAAGACGACCGTCTCGTCCCCAACCTCATTGAGGAGGATTCGATTGATATCCGGTTCGACTGTTGAACTCAACACGAACGCGGCTCGCTTGAGTCCGGCACCGCTGCGGATTTCACCGTGTTTGAAATCGCCGTATATATACTCGTAATCAGCGGACTGATGGATCTCTGCATGGGTTGGATTCCGATCGACGACGACGACATCCCTGAAGTTCTCCTGGAGTAACGGTAACGCGGCACGAATAATCTCGTCGTACCCGACGACGACGGCGTGATCTCGATAGACATGGAGATCGACGTCTCGCTTTTTCTCACTTTCGAACCGAGCGAGGTAGGGTTTAACGCGGTCGTATATCTCGTAGTTGTAGTTGATGAGGTAAGTAGAGAGACTCATGGTCACGATTGCCATCAGACTGAGGTAGCCCAAAATTGATTCGTCGATGAATCCTCGTGTAACGGCGAGTGCACCGACGACGAGCGAGAACTCGCTGACCTGCGCCATATTGAGGCTGCCGATGAACGAGGTTTCTGGAGTGAATTGCTCCCGGTCGATTAAATAAAAGATAATCAGAAAGTTTCCGACCATCAGGCTAGCCGACGCGATCAGCGCCTCAACCCAGTAGGCAAGGAGGTTGTCCGCGGCCAGCTGGAGGCCGATACTCGTGAAGAACACGACCATGAAAAAATCGGTGATCGGCCGGATACGCTCGGTGAGTTCGCTCGTATATGGTACCTGTGCGAGGCTCAAACCGGCCAGAAAAGCACCGACTTCGAGTGAAAGGTTCAGTTGCTCGGTTCCAATGATGAAGACGAACGCCCATGCGATACCGACGATGAAAAATGCTCGCCGGTCATCGGCTACGGCTCGGAAGAGCGTCGGGAGCAAGTACCGAGCGGAAAGATAGGATACGATACCGATCCCCGTCATTAGTATGAGTATTGTTCCGATACTGACGGCGATTTCCTGTGGATTTGAGAGCGATTCGGCGCTCAGCACCGCCAAGAGAATGACGAGATATATGTCCTGAATGATGAGGACGCCGACGTCAATCTTGCCGGGGAGCGTCGCCAGTTCATCTTTATCTGACAGTAATTTTACAATGATTGGGGTCGCCCCGAAGACAGTCGCAAGAGCGATGATTGTGGTCTCTAGGAGTGTGAATCCGAGCACGTATGCGACGACGAAGGCGAGTGCTGTCTGGAGGACTGTCTGCCAGATAGCAATATTGACAATCGGACGTAAAATCTCGCGGATGTCGTCGATCCGCATTTTCATCCCGATGAGAAAAAGCAAGAACCCGAGACCGAGCTCACTCATTAGTACAACAAGTTCTGATTGTGTAACGACATCGAGGAAGACTGGACCGAGGACTAGGCCGGTAAAAATGTAGGCGACGATTGTCGGTTGACCGGTTAACCGAGCCAGATAGCTCAGAAGGACCGCGGTGATGATAATTATCGCAAAGTCCGTCGCAAACGGCAGGGAGCTTGTCTGGAGGAGTCCAATCACACACCGTAGGTTCTTCGCGAACTCCATGAGCATACTGATTTTGACGAAGGAATCACCTGCTTGCTGTTCCGTGTGTACTCTTATTGTTATCGTGGAGAAGAGATGCTACCTATGGGAAGACCACCGCGGTACTGGGCCATTCGTCTTGGACTCATCGGCCTTTGTGGGTTCTTGGCAGAACTGAGCGTCTGGATTTCTGTAGGACAAATCATATTTTCAGGTGTCGGTGTGATCGTTGTCCTTCTCCTGTTTGGTGTTTGGGGAATAGTTCAGCTTGAAAATATATAGTGTATGGAGTCACCAAGGTTTTCATTCCATTCCTTATCCTATTTATTAATGATCTCCCCTGCTTTCGTCTTCTACCTCAAGCAGTTGGGAAGTTGACCACATCATCCAGCTAAAGATGATCACCGAGGAAATAGCCAACACGAATCTGCTGACCGTGCTATCAGAGATTTCCGTGAGTATTCCGACAAAGAGAACATAGGCGAGAAGTACCGGGAAGATATCCGCAAATCCTGCCGGTTGCCGAAGCCGAGGCCGTTTCAATACCATACATCGGTGTACGGTGCTCAGCGGTAAAAGGTAGCCCCAATACCAACTCTAACATACTATCAACAAGACGTAAACTCGTCTCAGGCGAGATAATAAGAACATCATTGTCACGTGGCAGGTCTTGTCGATAGGGTATGAGAAGGCGCTGATCGTGTTCTCAGTCCCGCTGTCCTCGGTGCGAAGTTCCTTGCGCGTTCCGCGGTTGGTGGGTTCCGTTTGACTGACTATATTGGGGTAATAGATCAAATCAGTACCGGCGGTGGACGGTTGGGCGAAAATAATTGATTCGCCTGCAATAGATATGATTCCAACTCTCATGCTGCTCTGGGATCTCCTTATGATGTGCCATCTCACATCCTTAAGATAAAATAAAAACATAGTAGATATATAAATATTCTATTCGTTTGATCGTGTTAGGTTCATAGAGGACGTTATCCCGGTCGGAAGCGTGCAATTGACATGGACGAACCATCCGATCGTTTTGATACTCAAGATGAAGAAGTTGCGGCCGAAGCTGGCACTGATCCGGAGGAGTTCCTTTCGCTCCTCCCACACTTTTATCGAGGCAGTGTGAGTCAGTCGGTAAGCGCACAGGATCGGCTGGACCGAACAACCGACTGGGCAATTACCCTGATCGCCGCCTTGCTCTCGGTAGTGTTCGCAAGCGAGGATATGCCGGCATACCTCCTGCTGATCGGGTTGGTACTGCTGGGTATGTTCCTTCTTTTCGAAGTCCGGCGCTATCGGTTCTACGACGTGTGGCGATCTCGAGTCCGGTTCGTCCAGGAGAACATCTTCGCGAACGCCTTTGATCCCGCAGGCGTTGAACATCATCCGAACTGGAGAGAAGAGATCGGCGACGATCTTCGTCAGCCGACATTCAAGGTCTCGTACCTTGAAGCCTTGTCTCGTCGAGTCCGTCGGGTGTACGCGTTGCTCTTTGTCGTCATCGGGCTCGCTTGGGTCTCTAAGATCACCCTCTTTACCCCCGAAGCACAGTGGACCGAGGCTGCAGAACTCCCAGGGATCCCAGGCCTGATTGTCGCAACAGCGCTGGCGTTGTTCTATCTCACAGTCCTTTTAATTGCGTTCTGGCCGGGTAAACGCGAGGCGAAAGGAGAAATCCACGGCGTTAAGTCCGGTCATTGGAAGGACTGACGATGACCGTCACTAATCCATTCAGATCACGAACGCCGTAGAGAATGGTAGGCGCGTATCCCACTAATTATTGTAATTAAGTGATCCCGAATCAATCCGCACCGACTGGAGGTCTATGCCTGCGGGATCAACACGATGGTCTACATTCTCGAAACTGCGGTGCGCCGACTCGGCGTTCCCACGCGCCACGTTCACTGCGAGGGATACGGGTGACCCGCCGAACTCGGATCTGAGATCGGAGACAAATCCCGGAGGTTCAGGCACCGGTCAACCCGACAGGCGTTCGACGATTCCCTCGCGGACAGAGCGGTGTCGCCCGCTTCCGCTGCGGACCATCGACACCGCAGCCATGTCCGAAACGGGAACGAGCGAACCACCAAGCTCCTCGTAGTGAACGACGCCGGTGCTAACGACCATGACGATCACGTAGAGAATCGTCACGAGTACGACCGACAGCACCATCGTCAACGGGATTGTCCGCCCGGGATTCTTGATCTCTTCGGCGACCGTGGCGATGATCTCGAACCCGAGAAATGTGACGAAGACGATTCCTGTTGTCGCGACGATACCGCTGGCCCCGGTCGGGGCGAACGGGTCGAGATTGGCGGTGTCGATGTAGAACACCCCAATTGCGAGGTAGACGAGAATGACCGCCGTCTCATTGCCGATCATTACGTTCTGAAAAGTGCTCGACTCCTCCGTCCCGTAGTAGTTGACACCGACGAGAAAGAGGAGGCCCAGGAGCCCGGTGGCGACCACGAGTGGTCGGCCGTCAGCCCGGTCCACATTCCCCACCCGACGATGAATCCGAAGAAGTCCCCGAGCGCCCGGTGGACATAGGTGTAGCTGCCGCCGGCGACCGGCATTCCCGTCGCGAGTTCCGCGATCGAAAGTGCAGCAAGCAGGGCGACGATGCCGGCAATCGCGAAAGAAATCGAACTCGCCGGCCCCGCGTTCTCGGCGGCGACCCCGGGGAGAATGAAGATCCCTGCGCCGATCATCGTCCCGCCACCGAGGGTCATCGCCTCGACAAAGCCCAGATTGCGGGCCAATTCTCTCCCGTCACCAGCCATTGTTCTTATATTGGATGGTAAGTCTATTCACGTAAAAGATGCCCTTCGATCTGAATACACTTGTGATAGTCAGATCCGCAAATCACGCCGCGAAACGCGAGGGAACCGGCTACTTGTCGAAGCCCGATTCGACCTATTCAAATATTGTACCAACCCCTTTTACAGCTGGCTTCTCACCAGAGTAGCTGGTAATCAGTAGACCGTTTAGCGGGATCGCTGACGCTCAACTGCGTCTCGTCGAATGGTTTGTGAACTACAGATCCTGGCTAAGTCATGCATATACCTTATAGGACTATCACTACAACCCTAACACAGATAACCCTTACACTCACACTCTCTCAAAGTACGTCCAACAGGTCGTCCTCTCCTACTAGATTTTCAATCAATTAGAATGAGTGAGTATGAGATTGCGCTTATTATCGTTGCGTTCGGTCTCTTAGGCGCAACTATCTTACCGTCGTTGCTATCTGAGAAGCCGCTTACGCTACCGATGTTCTACGTCGGCCTAGGCGTCGTACTTTTCACGATAGTGCCTGGTGCACCCACACTCGATCCTATCCAACATTCAGTGATCACCGAACACCTCACCGAGATTGTCGTAATCATCGCTCTCATGGGTGCGGGGTTAAAAATTGATCGCCCCTTCGACTGGTCGGCTTGGGCAGCTGCATGGCGATTGCTCGGAATTACGATGCCGCTGACTATCGCCATCGTTGCACTTCTAGGCTGGATGTTACTTGGACTCCATCCAGCGACGGCGATTCTTCTGGGAGCGGTCCTCGCTCCAACTGACCCTGTTCTCGCTTCCGATGTCGAAGCAGGAGCCCCCCTCACCGAAATCGAAGAAGAACAAGCGCTCATACATCAGTGGGGCACTGTTCGATTTTCATTGACCTCTGAAGCAGGGCTCAACGATGGATTAGCCTTTCCGTTCACGTATCTTGCAATCGCCGCTGCTGCAGCCGATAATGTGGCTGGCTGGATGTGGATTATTGATTGGATGGCAGTAGACGTACTATACCGGGTTGGGGTGGGTCTTGTTCTTGGGTATGGAGTTGGACAGTTGATGGCTAGACTTATTTTTTCCACTCCATCACTCTCTCACCAGTCTGACATCATGGCCGGCGCAGAGGCGATAGTGACGACACTACTCACATATGGTATTACAGAACTCTTAGGTGGCTATGGATTTATTGCAGTGTTCGTTGCAGCACTCGGGCTTCGACGATACGAATGGGAACACGAATATCATCGAGAACTGCACGACTTTGCTGCAGTTGTCGAACGATTATTGATGGCGACGGTTTTGGTTTTGTTCGGAGCTGCGATTGCAGGTGGATTGCTCGCACCACTCACGTGGACTGACGCCCTCGTCGGCCTGGTAACTGTTATTCTTGTTCGACCGCTCGCTGGCCTTCTCGGATTCGTCGGTTCTGAAGCTCCGTGGAGCGATCGCGCAGCAGTCTCGTTTTTTGGCATTCGAGGAATCGGTTCCTTTTATTATCTCTCGTTTGCCCTCGCACACGTATCCTTCGCAGAACTCGAACTGGTGATTGCAGCCGAGCGACTATGGGCAATTGTCGGCTTTGTCGTCCTTACATCGATTCTCTTGCATGGGATGATGGCAAGCCCAATAATGAGTTCGTTGGACAAACGCCGAGATCGGGTGCTCGAGTCCCATGAAGCCACTAGTAGCGCGAACAACTAACCCGACTCACGATCAACTCATACATCTCAAAATTGACGTGACTAGACAGGGTCGTAAGAGTCATAGAAAATGTTTGTCCTAAACTCACTGAGTAAACTGATTTGGACATCTGACAATCCTCTGTGTGGTGGAAAGAAACTTTTCCCAGACGGCGCCATCACATCTATGAAGCGTACGCGACAATATTGGGGGATTCGTATCGGTATTCTCATCTTGTGTGGTCTATTAGTAGAAGTGACTGTTTGGGTTAGTCTGGGACAGGTAATATTCTTGGGTGTCGGAGTGGTTGCTATGATATTATTGATTTTCATATGGGGTGTTGCCCAATTTGAAAACATCTAATTCAGGCATCTATTGAGTGACATATGTTGTATAAACTGCTGGTCAAACATGGAGTAGTGTTAGTTCAATTTTCACATACCACTGTGATTTTAGTTGTTCGATGAGTGGAGTGCCCTATGGAATCCGATAATTCTGAACCGGAGCCCTTCCGATACGATGCAGAGGTTGATCCTGGTGAGAAACGCCACATCCGATATGAAGTGGGGGAGAACTACCTCGGCGACTCGGTTGAGATCCCAGTCACGATAATCAACGGAACGCACGATGGACCGACCATTTTTATGACCGCAGCGATTCACGGCGACGAACTCAATGGAGTGAAAGTCGTTCAGGAAATCGCGGACCGGTATCGACCAAGCGAACTCCATGGAACAATCGTCTGTCTCCACGTGGTGAACGTACCTGCATACCAGGCACAGCAGCGTTATATCCCGATATACGACCAAGACCTCAACAGAGCGTTCCCAGGACGTGAACGGAGTAATACCGCTGAGCGAATGGCTCATCAGATCTATAGCAGGTTTATCAGTAATTGCGACCTCGGAATCGATTTCCATACGTCGACGCGCAACCGAACCACAATGTTCCACGTACGAGCAGACCTCGACAACGAAGACGTCGAACCGCTCGCTCGGTCTTTTGGAGCGAACGTGATCCTGTATGGGGCAGGCGAATCGAAGTCGTTGCGGTCGGTCGCAACGTCGAGTGGAATTCCAACCATCACTGTCGAGATGGGGCGCGCACAGCGGTTCCAACCGGCGTTGATCGAGAAGGCGATAGACGGCGTCGAGAGTGTCTTAGCGCAGTACAGAGTCCTCCCAGATGTCCCGGTCCATTGGCCCGGCTGGTACAAGGTCACAGCGGCCGACAGTGAGAAGCAGTGGCTTCGAGCCGACACAGGTGGTCTCGTTGATATGGAATGGGGCCCGTATCCGCTTGTACACGAAGGTGATACGATTTGCACGATTACGGATCATTTCAAAACCGAGGAACACGTCGTAACCGCGCCCTTCACGGGATTGATTGTTGGCGTACTCGAGAATCCGATCGCATTACCGGGACACCCGCTCTGTCATCTCGTTCGACTTGATACTGAGACGCGTGATGAAATCGAGCGCGAGATCCGACGTGGCGAATTCGATGGATATCGCAAGTACAATGGTGATTTCAGCGTCGACGCGTAAAGATTGAGTACGGAGAGCCTGCGTGAAGGCGTCGGCCTGTCTTGATGTCTGCCTCCTACTATCATATCAGGGTAAGCCCCAGAAGAACGCGACGGTGAGCTACCCTACTCGCTCACGGCTGACGCCGTTCGCTCCTTGAGGGTAGGGCTTCCTGTTCCCACGACGCGCTTTGCAGATACGGACGTATCCACAGGGAGCGCAGTCTCCACAGACGTTGATTCGGAGTATCGAATCTTCGTGTGAGTGATTTGTTGTCAAAGACTGGTCCCTCGTGATATTGGTCGCTATTCTGATCGTACTGGAAACAGTGAACGAACAGTATGTCTATACTGTTCCAGTTACTGTAAGCAATATATGGTTCTGGCACCAATAACTGAGGGTATCTTTGGAATTTATCTTGGATTACTAGCAGCTATTTTCCCAGCATTCATCGCGTTTTCTATCGGATTCATATTTAAGTATTTCACCACAGTCACTATCCCGGGACTCGGCGTCGTTGCCCTGGGTGGCACGCTTGCGGGGGTATCAGGCGGATTGATGGGTTTGATGGATCCGACGCTTTCCGAGAGCTGGACAGGTATCAGCGCTGTCTTAGTAATCCTGATGGCCTGTCTATGGGCGCATAGTCAAGGGGACAAACTTGCGGTTGCCACCCCTCGGAGACTGACGTTGAAATCAATTCGAGAAACGAAACTCTCTGTAGATCTCACTGAGCGCGTCGATTCCTACGGTCAGGTTCGTATCCGCCCTATCGGAGAAATCCACGACATTGAGGGGTATCCACAGTTATCCGAAGACCTGCGAGAACAACTCAGCAACAGCTCTTGGAAGTTTCCCGCCGACCTCTCGTTACCTGAACTCGAATCGCGTCTTGAGGAGCGTCTGTCGACTGACTACGAACTCGCCGAAGTGAACGCTACCATCGACAAACAGGGGCGGGCCCAGATTGCTGCGGCACCGACCGCCGCGGGACTGTCTCGGCGCATCCCATCGGGGAAGCGGGCTGTTACAATTCAAACCGTCCTTCCAACCGGTGTCGCACGTGGCGACCACGTGACGCTCCAGTTCCCTGACGGAAACGTTACGGGTCCCGTGGTGAGCGCACGGACGACAGGAGTCGAGGCGAAGAGCGACCCCATCCCAGCGGAGGAGATAGACGGTGAGGAAGGCAGTGTGAAACAGGTCGTCCCGAAGATGACAACGACTGGTGGAGAGGGCGCTGTTACCATCGCTGTCTCACTTGACGACGGGAAGCGAATCGTCCGCGATAATTTCGCACCGATGACGGTCAACTCACGAGGGAAACAGCGAGAGTACGAAACGATTGCCGTTCTCAAACAACACGGCAACCGGTTCCGAAAACTGGTTGTGAACGAACGTGGTCCACTCGCGGGCACCACCATCGGTGCTTCACAGGTGCGTGACGCCTACGGGGTAGCGATTCTGGCGGTTCGGCGTGCATCGGAGTTAATCATCGCACCGCGAGGGACTACCGAACTCCTTGCCGGTGACGAACTAATCGTCGTCGGAAAACCCTCCCAACTCCGTGCGTTCGAGGAGGCGACAGCATGAGTTTGGTTTCGACAGTTCTCACGAATCCGTTTGTCGAAGGATTGGTCAGGATACTTGGTCTCTCGTTATTGGCGTTTACAGTAACGACAGTCGTCACGTTCGTGTTCCGGGTTCGGGTTCGCCAACAATTCCCGGAAGGAGCGACACTCATCGTCGGGCTGGGTGTCGTTGCAATCTACCTCAACTCTCGTTCAGCGCTCATCCAATTCATCAGTAACACGGGTGATCCCGTCACTGCAGAGGAAGCGATTCTCAATGTGTCAGCATTCGTCGTAGCTGGGCTCGTGTCGTATGCAGGCCGATACGTGGGCGATAGAGCGGGGGCATCAGAGCGAGTTCGATGGCGGAACACCGCGCCGGATTTCAGCCCGTTGGTTCGAGCTACTGGTCGATTCATCACAGTTACTTTGCCGGAAACTGTCGAGGATATTGACGGCTACGACGCCGTCGATGCGGAAACGAAGAAGATCGTTTCCGGAAAGACAATGGATTTCCCCCGCGGGTTAACAATCGAAGAACTGGAGTCTCAGATTACAGCCCGGTTGAAGGAAGAACACGATATCGGCTACGTCGATGCCGACCTTGACGCAGATGGGGTCGTCCAGTACCTCGCTATCGGTCAACGTGCGGCGGGGCTCGGACAGACGCTCCCGCAGAAATCTGCGGCTGTAGCAGTTCGTGCAGATCCCCCGTATAGTGCGACTGCGGGAGACACAGTGCAGGTGTGGCAGACAAACGACGATGATGTCGAAACACGTCTCGGGGCGGCAGAACTTCGGGGGAGTGTTGGGACGTTTGCGACGCTTGCGATGGACGCGACGTCAGCTACTGAAATCGATCCGACAGAGGAATATCGGCTGATGACGCTGTCCGCTGATTCGAATCCTGAGCGAGAGTTCGCTGCGATGCTCAGACGTGAAGACGAGACGATGAGTACCGTCGAAATCACAGCCGATAGCCCGCTTATCGGGTGCTCCATCGGAGCATTAGACGTGACAGTCATCGCTGTTCGGAGCAACGACGGAGAGCTCGAAACCATTCCCCAACGAGAGCACACCATTCAGCCGGGAGATCTCCTCTTTTCAATCGGCCGTCCGGAAGCGCTCCGGAAGTTAGAGTCCGAGATAGGCGCACGTATCACTCCCGTCGAAGACGTCCTCAAAGACACCGATCAACTGGAGACTTCAACCGTCGATAACAAGCCGTCTTGATTCACCGTTTCAAGGCGGAAGTTCGCTCCCTCTGCGAGCGAGCGGATCTAAAGACCTCCAAATGAAGTAGGGCAGGGACGTTTCCTTTTGACTGTCATACGTCATCACATCCTATATACGGGTCGTTTACTGAGAACTGCGTATGATTCCGTTCTACATTGGTGAGGTGATGCGAAAGCGATCTGAGGAACTCGAAAAAGAGCGAAAGGCTGCCAGAGCTATCGAAAAACTCGAAGACCCAGAAGTAGACCTCGTAGTCGTTACTGATCGTGGTGACCCAGTTGGAGTCTTTACCGACGCTGAAGTGGTTACTCTAATTGCCGAGAAAAGAGACGTGGCTGAGACCACTCTCGCTGAGTGTCAACTCTCACCTGTAGTGACGATTGACGAATCGGAAGAGGTTGAAACCGCAGCGATATTGATGAATAAACATGGGCTGCGCTATCTTCTCGTTACGAAAGCAAGCCAGATTGTTGGATACTTGATGGATAAGGATGTGAGAGGAGCAGTTACAAAAGACCCAAAATAAACCTCACTTAGATAATTCATTATACGCATATCACATATTCTGAACAATAAACACGAGAAGCAAAAGCAAGAATGAGAGTGTTCCATACTATTGGGAACCTGTCCCCCCAGAAGAACACCGTGATGAGTGTGATTACAATTACAAGTGGATTGAGGTTATACCTGATAAGACTTTTTAGCGTATCTCTCTCCGGCAGGGTAGTCAGGGATGAGCTCTGAGTTGGGTGCTTGAATACTCTACTCCTTTGTAACGGCGATCACTCTGTTCTGTTTTCAATTTCGGTGTCAGAGTGACTTTCGGCCGGTTTGTGAGCGGGTTCATCTACTTCCTCGCCGCAATAGGGGCAGTACTTCGGTCCCTGACGTCGACGGTTCAGTTCCTCCGCGAAGCCGGAGGCAATGATATCGGCCGGCAGCGCGAATAGCGCGATACCCAATAATGCGATCGTCGCTCCGAGTGCCCGCCCAAGCGGCGTGATTGGTACAACGTCCCCGCGCCCAACTGTCGTAAAAGTTATAATTCCCTACCAGAGAGCAGCCGGAATACTGGTGAACACCCCTGGTTGGGCGCCCCGTTCGACGTAGTACATGAGAATAGAAACAAAGACGAGCCAAATACTCATCACGAGAACGGTAATCAGCAACTCTTCGGCTTTCCGGCGAAACACGTTCGTAATCACCGTCAGCGAGCTCGAGTACCGCACGATCTTCAGCAAGCGGAACAGGCGGAAAATCCGGAGCACCCGTTCTGCGCCACTCTGCGCTCCCAGCAGTATCGGGAGGTAGAACGGAAAGATTGCGATCAAATCGATGAGCGCGTAGGGGGAGAGCATAAACCGAATACGACCACGAATCGGGCTCGAGTACGATGGACAGTCAACCGGTCCTCGGGGCACGATCACGCTGACGGCCGCCGTGGCGTTGTTCTCAGTCATAACGAGTATTGCGAACATCGGGGCCCAGTCCGGCGTCGGACCGCTCTCAGACATAATCCCCGTCCAGGTTCAGCGCACGGCTGGCTTCACTGGCGTGTTTTCCGGGCTGCCATCCCTAAATAGGTCATCGGAAGATGATATT
This sequence comes from Natrinema sp. DC36, assembly GCF_020405225.1. Lineage (NCBI taxonomy): Archaea > Methanobacteriati > Methanobacteriota > Halobacteria > Halobacteriales > Natrialbaceae > Natrinema > Natrinema sp. DC36. The sequence continues at coordinate 310,764 of NZ_CP084474.1, read as the reverse complement.
TCTGAAGTTGTCCATAAGGGTTCCAGCGATGGTTTGATATCCTCCCTAACCGATACTAGCACACTAGACCACCCGTTTTAGACCCGATGAACCAGAATCGCAACAAGATTGTCAGGATAGCTACATTAATTGAGACGTATCTGGCACACTCTGTTCGGGTCGGATCAATCGGCACGTTCCTTGTCGGAAGTTTGTTTCTCGTCTACGTAGCGGGCGCCGTCGTCGTCAAGTATTTCGGTTGGTTGAATCCGCCCTACCCGGTTCTGTCACTTGGGGCCGATCCGGTGTTCTTGACCGGGGCCACAGCAAGTGGGCTGTTGATCGTCCAAAGCACCGGCTCACTGCTCCTGTATCATTTCCTAGTCGAGGTTGAAGACGAGCGTTCCCAGTTCGTTGTCCTCTGGGGATTCATCGGCCTCGGATTCGGCGGTGCACTACTCAAAATCACGCTCCCGAACGTTGTTCGATTACTATTTTGATCGAAGAGTGAGGACGCTGCCCCTCTCCCTACCCTTTTCCCTGTCCTGGAGAGGTGTCGACACTGCAGACACTGTCACGTCGGCGTTCGGCTTCTGTGTATTCCTGACAGAGGTACACCGTCAGTGCGGAGCCATTCTGGAATTGAACCTCCCGCCGCTCTGCTCCGTCTTCTCCACATCGTTTGCATTCCATACCCAGAGTACGCTGTTTGAGCCCATAACTCACGTGAGAGATGAAACACAGGGATGAACAGACAGCGAAGTTCGATTCATCTCCACGATTGGGGCGCTCGCATTCCATAGCTCAGTGCGCTTCATCGACGGTGTAAATAGACTAACGTGTAAAGGAACATGGCCGAGGCGAGACCGACGACGAAACTCAACAAAGAGGGGTACGGCGTGTTCAGTCCCCGTATGGGCAGTTCCGTGTTGTCCCATAACTCGCTCAATCGATGGCCCACGGTGGCCAACGGTTCAATACCGACATCCATTGGTTGGCCGCTTGCCGCAGGCCCTCCCGGCGGCGAGCGTCGACGACGGATCGTCGAGACGCCCCGAGCGTGACGCCATAGATGTCGCGTGCGCTCGCCGACGGGCGGCGGGGAAATGGCTGGTGGTCACTCCTTGGTCCTCGTCTCGGCAGACCCGCCGCTTTCACTTGCCATCGAGTCGGGGGTGACGCCCTCCTCATCGCTCGACCGTTCGGGTGGCCCCGAGCCGAGGAGGCGCTCCCGGAGGCTGCGCTCATGCCGTTTCTCCGCGAGGAGCACCGAGCACTCGACGTCCTCCAAGACGTTCAGGACGAGCGACCCGCCGACGAGCCGGGAGATGAGCCCTTGACGGGTCGCGCCGATGACCAGCAGCGTCGCGTCCTCTGCGGCCTCGGCGATGCGCGTCTGGATGTCGCCGGTCTCGACCTGGAGGTCGGCGTCCGGGAGGCCGTGCTCCGTGGCCCACGACTCCAGGAACACCTCGCCGCTGGCCCTGTCCTCGGAGACGTGCAGCAGCGTCACGGCCGAGTCATACTGCGCCCGGAGGGTGCGGGCGACGGCGGCCGCCAGGTCGGAGTCCGGGCCCCCGGCGGTCGGCAGCAGGATCCGCGAGGGGTCGAACCCGCGGTCGCGGAAGACCAGGAAGTCGCAGGGCAGCGAGTGGGCGAGCTCGTCGATGGCGGACTCCGCGCGGCCGGGTGCCCAGTGGGTATCCGGGCCCCAGCCCATGACGGTGACATCGACGCCGTAGCGGTCCGCCGAGTCGAAGATCTCCTCGAACTGCCGGTGGGACAGCACGACGTGGGTCTCGACGTCCACGCCGAAGGTCTCGGTGTCGTCGTGGGCTTGCTGGAGGATCCGGTTGGCGTCCTCGTGTTCCTGTCCGCGGGCGGTCTCCAGGGACGTCTGGTCCGGGACCTGGACGATGTTGACGGCGACGACCGTCCCGTCGTGCTGGTCGGCGATGGCCGAGGCGAGCGTGATGAGGTTCTTCTCGTGGGCGGGGTTGGCCAGCGGCACCATCACGCGGTAGTCGGCCTTGTCCGGCTGGACCGAGGTGGTCGCCGAGACGGCGAAGTCCGGGAGTTCCTCGGAGCGGTTGAGGACCAGCCCCATTAGCACACCGGACTCCGTCACCTTCGAGCGAGCGTACACGGCGTACCAGAGGACGCCGACACCGACGAAGCCGATCGAGAGGAGGATCTCGCTTCGTTCCATGAACGCGATGAGTCCGAACGAGGTTATTGCCCCGAGGATTGGGACGATGGGGTACAGCGGCACCTCAAAGTCGGGGTCGTAGTGCGGTAGGTCGGCCTCCCGCATCACGATGAGCGAGAGGTTCAGCAGGCCGTAGACGATGAGGTGGAGGACGCTCCCCGCCTTCGCCAGCGTCGCGACGTCCCCAACGACGATGAACAGGAGGATGAGGCCACCGGTGACTGCGATCGAGCGATACGGCGTGGCGAACTGCGGGTGGACCTCGTTGAGCTTCTCGCTAACGAGCTTGTCCCGGCCCATCGCGAAGTTGATGCGCGAGGACGCGAGTATCGAGGCGTTCGCGGACGACGCCGTCGCGAGGAGTCCAGCGAGGGTCAGCAGTGCGACCCCGAACGCGCCGAGGCCGAACGCCCCGAACGCGATGTCCGCGACGTCCAGGACGGGCGTGGGGCTGTTGCCCAGTTCACGCCAGTTGATGACGCCCATCAGGACGATCATCATGATGGCGTACATTACGGTGACGATGACGACGCTCCCGATGACGGCCAGCGGGAGGTTCCGGCCGGGGTTCTTCAACTCCTCGGCGACGGTCGTGATCTTCGCGAACCCGAGGTAGGAGACGAAGATGAGTCCCGTCGCGGGGAGAACCGCACTCGCGCCCCCCGTCTCCGGCGGGAAGAACGGCCGGAGCGTGGCGAAGTCGCCCTGCAGGAATCCCAGTATCGAGAACAGCGTCAGGATGGCGACGAGCAGGATCACAATGACGTTCTGGATACTGCCGGTTTCCTTCGCCCCGACGTAGTTGACGCCGACGAAGAGAGTGGCCCCGATGAGCGCGGTTATCTGGAACTCGGAGAGCGTGACCACGCCGAGCGACAGTGTCGGGACGGTGAGGAACGTGGAGAGGTACTCTCCGAACCCTAGCATGTAGAACGCGGAGGCAAAGGCCAGTCCCATCCAATTGCCCCAGCCGGCGATAGACCCGAACAGCGGCCCGAGCGCGTGGTTGACGTAGTAGTAGGAGCCGCCGGCCTTCGGCATCGCGGTGCCGAGTTCGCTCGCCGACATCGCGGTAAAGATGGAGATGACACCGCCGATGACGAACGACAGCGCTACCGCAGGGCCCGCCGCCGCTGCTGCCGGCCCCGGCAAGACGAAGATGCCGGCGCCGATCATCGTCCCGACGCCGATGGTCAGCGCGGCGAGCGGCCCAAGGTCCTTGGCGAGTTCCTCGTCAGCACTCACGGCGTTTCACTTCCTCGTTGACTCGATTATTCTCCAGTCGTCCATACCCACAGGACCTTTCATACGAAGGACTCGAAATGGCCCATCTCGAACGTCGTTACTTCGATGCGTCCTGTGATGAGAAGACACACTGACTAATTCTTTCTATCGCAAAAAGAAAGTTGTGTAATACGGCCAGACCATCTTGGGACCTATTGGCGACGAAACAGCTATCTTTGACAATTCTTTGGCGTGATCAGCAGGAGATGGAGAAGGCGGCCACTAATTCTATCATTCGCAACTGTACTCAGCATCGCGGAGATCAAATCCCTGGATAGCTCCGTATCGGGAAACCAATCACATGAGCATGTGCGTGGTCTCGGGCTTGAGCGACGCGAAGTCCCAGAAGGTGTCGTGGGCGGCGGAGGCCTGGGACATCCCGTCGTCGGGCTCGGGCTTGATAGCGTGGACGAGGTCGGGGAACTCCATGACGTCCTGGATGAAGAACGGCGGTATGTTGTTCGCGACAAGGTCCCAGTTGCCCTCCTCGGTGTAGAACTTCGTGGCGAAGCCGCGGACGTCCCGCACCGTGTCGGGAGAGCCACGTGACCCGACGACCGTCGAGAACCGTGATGCGAAAGCGAGCTGAGGAACTCGAAAAGAGCGAAAGGCTGCCACAGCTATCGAAAAACTCGAAGACCCAGAAGTAGACCTCGTAGCCGTTACTGATCGTGGTGATCCAGTTAGAGTCTTTACCGACGCTGAAGTGGTTACCCTAATTGCCGAGAAAAAAGACATGGCTGAAACCACCCTTACTGAGTGGCAACTCTCCCCTGCCGTGACAATTGATAAATCTGAGGATGTTGAAACTGCAGCGACATTAATGAATGAACATGGGTTGCGCTATCTTCTCGTTACGAAAGCAAATCAGATCATCGGACATTTGATGGATAAGGATGTGAGAGGCGCGGTTGCAACAGATCCGAAATAAATATCACTCGAATAGTTTCTTATAAGCATACCATACATTCTGAATAGTAAATACGAGAAGTAAAAGAAGGAATGAAAATGTTGCGTACCAGTGGGAACTAGTACCCCAAAAGACCACTGTGATGAGCAAGATTAGAATCACAAGTGGATTGATGTTATACCTGATAAGATCTTTCATCGTATCTTTCTCCGGCAGGTTAGTCATGTATGAGTTCTGAATTGGGTGTTTGAATACTCTACTCCTTTGCAACGGCCATCACTCTGTTCCAGTTTCGGTTTCAGTATCAGTATGGTTCTCGGGCGATCTGTTAGTAAGTTCATCTACCTCCCCGCCGCAATGGGGACAGTATTGCGGTCCCTGACGTCGACGGTCCAGTTCCTCCGCGAAGCCGGAGGCAATGATACCGGCCGGCAACGCGAACAACGCGATACCCAGCAACGCGATCATCGCCCCGAGCGCCCGCCCAAGCGGTGTGATTGGTACAACATCCCCGTACCCAACAGTTGTCAAGGTAACAATTCCCCACCAGAGAGCGGCTGGAATACTGGAGAACACCTCTGGTTGGGCGCCCCGTTCGGCGTAGTACATGAGACTAGAAACAAAAATGAGCCAAATACTCATCACAAGGACGGTAATCAGCAACTCTTCCGCTTTCCGGCGAAATACGTTCGTGATCAGCGTCAGCGAACTCGAGTAGCGCGCAATCTTCAGCAGACGGAACAAGCGGAAAATCCGGAGCACCCGTTCTGCACCACTCTGCGCTCCCAGCAGTATCGGGAGGTAGAACGGAAAGATTGCGATCAAATCGATGAGCGCATAAGGTGAGAGCATGAACCGAATGCGACCACGAACGGGACTCGAATATCGTTCGTCGACGGTACACGACCAGACACGGAGCACGTACTCGACGGTGAACACACTGACACAGAATACGTCGAAGGTGGCGAAGAGCTGTCCATACTGTGTACCGATCCATGGCACCGTTCCCGCGATATACGTCGCGACGTTGAGAACGATGAGTGCCATAATGAAGAGGTTCGTCCCGAAGGAGATCCAACTCTCTCTGTGTGATCCGTCAAGAAGAAAGTAGATGCGTTCTTTGAGGGACCGAGACGAGTCCATCGCCATTTGATGTTTACTCAGTCGAACGACGATATAAGAGCCCTGTTATAAGGTTATGCTGGGACGGAACACAATAGCTTCGCTGTAAGAGCGACCGAACAGTAATGACCCTGCCCAGTCCATTACGACTATGAAGGTTTTCGAGACACAGCTACCGGGCGTCGGACGGCGATACCAAGTCTCGTTCCCCGCCGGAGGAACGTTCTCGATCGTCATTCACAACGACGGATCACGGCAGGTATTCTGGCGAGACGATCCGGACAGTGACAGCGAGGAACTGTTCACGACAACCGAACGCGATGCACAGAAACTCGCAGAGATCTTCGAGGGAGCGTTCTTCGAATCCGTGTCTGACGACCTCGACAATGCACTCTCCGAGGCCCGTGTCAAATGGGTGGCTATTCCGGACGAATCATCGGTTGTCGGACAGACAATTGGCGAAGTGGGTATCCGGACGCAGACGGGAATCTCGATCCTCGCCATCGAACGCGGTGACCAAACAATAGCAAATCCGCTGCCGGATACACAGTTACAGGCAGATGATATCCTCGTCGTCGTCGGTGAAGACGACGCACATCAGGCACTCGATACCCTGCTCTCTCAACCCTGAAAGTCTGCAAAAATGAACACTCGAATCGAGTAGTGAGTCGTCCGAAATCACCGGTATCGAGAACTAACGGGGCGGATTCACATTCTGGAAGTGAATACCACAGGACTATTCCGATGAGAGCCACAATTATTCCAATCACCTCATTACCGAAAGCGGCCTGCTGAGCGCCACCAAAGAGCAATCCGAAGCCGAGTAACCCCGCGACTACTTGTATAACGCTATTTACCAGAGTATCTACGACTCCCATGAAAAACATCACTACTTTCAGTTATTTGTATATATCGGGCCAGGGGATCGAAACCGGAGTAGTCAGCCGGCCGTGTTGCAGTTGTCAAGCGCCCTCACGTCCACCAAGTCGTCGTACTCGAGACGCGATAGTCGCTCGAGAGCGTGAACCGCGCAGTAGTATTCCTCGTTTAGCGACCTGGTCTCGCGAAAGTACACGAGCATCCGTTTCGCGGCCAGTTTATGGCAGTTGTCATCTCTGTGTTCGCAGTAAAGCATTCGTGAAAGTCATTCGATCGGGCTACACTATACCTCTGCCCGCTGTCTAAGCGCATCCTCAATTTCAAGCCCGTGACTCGCAGCGATCCCGTCGGCCAACACCCACGCTCGAGCCGCCCGTTCGGGTTGGACGTCCATTCGCTTGGAGTGGTATTCGACGAGCGCCTCGACGATGAGCAAGTCCTCCTGTGGGGTTTGCATCGACGACGTTGGGCTCGGCTTCCGATAAAAAGAGTCGGGGGACTACACAACTGAGATGCGAAACTGTGAGAGTGAATAGAGAGTGCTGTTAATCCGACGAACATGAGTGTAGTTGCGAATAGAAACAGCGAGTGGTATGTCCGTCCCCAGTACCCATACGCAACGACATTCGCGGCGAGAGTCAGTAATACTAGCAGTAGTGGGACGAACGCAGCACCCAACAAGATCGTAGAATACGGTAGATGGACCTGAGAATTGACGCTATTCGCATCAGTGCTCGAGTAGATGTATTGTGAGTTGACGAACGGTTCATCGGTGTGTTGGCTGTGAACGAACCGAATTGAGACAGACATTACAGAGGCCATTACTGTCAGAAATTATAGTAGCTAGATCGATAGTTTCGGTATGGCCGATCACTCGCCACCTTCGAGCCACTCGTCCAGCTCGCCGAGCGCACTGTCGGCGACGCCTAGGTGATCGTACTCGTCGGGCCGGGCCAGTGATGACGTCTCCTGTCGCAGTGTCACGTAGAAATGCGTCTCGGTCAGTGGGATGGTCTCGTCAGTGACGGCACAGACGGCCGACCCGTCGTGGTTGGTCGTTCGGCGGGCCACTGTCGATACCTGCCAGCCGCTACGATCGAGCGGCGAGCGACCGCGGAACTGGTGGGTTCGGGGCGTGGGCATAGGGAGAGTCGGGACTCGAAAGGCGTAGTTCCATCGACGAAAGGGAGAACACGCGAGTACGGTGGTCCCTCTGTTGTCCCTGTCGGCCGATCGCCACAGCCAGCCGTGTGAGACGTCTCTGTCGTATAGTGTATCGCTTCGGACGTGACTCAATGGGTGAGAACCACACTATCCTTGTTCCATAACTACTGCACCGAACAGTATCTGCATAAGGAACAAGTTGTTCGGAACGAACGCAAGTAGATCCCAGGGAGATACGTCTACTATGTCGCAGTATCCGATAGCGTCGAGTAACAGTAGTGCTCCAGCGAGCGATGCAATAAACACGACGGCATTCGTTCTAGATGATATAATGACTCGATCATGGACGTGGTATTAACTCTGAGCGCTCTCCCCTAACGTATTCCCCCACAAAACTCCCCGAATTACGTCGCTCGAATGCTCAAGTGTACCGCCTGTCGAGATAATACCCATCCGAATAATATTCACATCTAGGAGGTTGAATTTGGGGTGCTCACACACACACACGAGACGGCCGGAATCGGGAATGCTAGAATAATTTACACCCATGTCTCCAAGGAGAACACTGACTTCAGCAGTATTACGGTTGATGAGCGATAGTACGTATCTATCGTTGCCGAAGCCGCATTGGGAGGCCGTTCTTTGTCTGCGTAGTGATCTCTGGTTCGATCGTGATCGTCGGGTCTGCACCAGCCCATTCGAGGGTCCACTGTTGACCGATCGTCGCCAACACGAGCGTCGCCTCGAGGCGAGCAAATTCCCGACCGATACACGTCCGACGACCACCACCGAACGGGATGAACGCGTGGTCATCGAGTTCCTCTTCGAAATTTTCTGTCCACCGATCGGGCCGGAATGACAGGGGATCGTCGTAGAACCGCTCATCACGATGAGTCGAGATAATGGATAGATGAACTTCCTCGTTGGCCGGGATCTGGTAGCCATCGATCTGAACATCTCGAGTCGTCTGCCGGGGGATCGTATGGATGGGCGGATACAGTCGGAGGGTCTCGGTGACGATACGGTTTGTGAGGTCGAGGTTTGCAATGTCTTCCGGTGTCGGTGGTTCATCCCCCAGAACAGCGTCGAGTTCGTCGTGGAACGCCTGCCGAATCTCGGGATTCATCGCCAGCGAGTACCAGGCGAATCCGAGCGCCGCAGCGGTGGTCTCGTACCCAGCAAAGATCATCGTGAGCATCTGGTCTTCGACTTCCTCCGTGCTAAGATGGTCTGGTCCACTTGCCTCGCGTGCGTCGTGGAGCTTCGATAAGAGCGTTTCTTGTTGGAGGTCGTTTGGCTGTGAGCTGACCTCTTGTTCCGAATCTGCACTATACTCCGCAAGCAGCTGTCGAACTTCCGTTCGGAGACGCTCTACTGAATTGCCGAACTCTCGTCGTGATGGTGTTGGAATCCAGTTCGGTAAGAGCCAGGATGTCGGCGCGAACCATTTATTGAGTCCATCCGATGCTGCACGGAGCTCGTCACCTTCCCCCGGAGGTAATTCGCGCCCAAAGAGCGTCGCAAAGAGGATCTCTATTGTGAGATCCTGCATCTCCGATTCTATATTTCGAGTCTCTCCTGGCTTCCACGTAGCAAGTCGTCGTTGCGTAGCGTCGACCATATACTCGCCATATCCCCCGATTCGATCTCGATGAAATAATGGTTGGAGGATTCCTCGCTGGCGACTCCACTGCTCTCCCTCTGTCGAAAGCAACCCATTGCCAAACACCCGCTGAAAGTCCTCGGTCTTTCCGAATGCGTCGATGTCAGTCACCAGCGCTTGTTTGAAATACTCCGGATGGGCTAAGACGTAAACGTCGACGCTAGGAAGCTCCATGCGATAGAGGTCTCCACACTCGTTCGTCGCGCGGTCAACGAACTCAAACGGACTTCGAGCAAAATCGAGCGTATGCCCGATCACTGGGTGTCCTGAGGGCGCGGGAGGGAGACGAGCGTTCGGATTCATAGTAATTCATCCATACAGAACACAAATAAATCCACTGTAGATCCATGCTCAATTGGTAGTTATTTATGTGGTGAGGATCCCATATTGAGCTTGGTTATATCGAGAACCAATAAAATTGAATAACTATTAGATTAAAGAGATAGATTAGAAACCCAATATGGGGGATACAATTGTGACTGGAAATACACACCGAGCAAAGAACCCCCTCACAGGCGAAAAACTCGTTGTCCGGAGCGTTATCAATGAAACAGTCGACTCGGCGCGTCTCAAAGTTTTACAGGCTATGGGTGACCTCTCGAGTCCCGTGGCACAGACTGATATTGCCCAACAAGCCGACATCTCCCGGCAGGCTGCCTCTAATCATCTTGCAGTTCTCCGAGACCGTGGGTTCGTCAATAATCACAACGCAGGAATTGAGCTAACTGCTGGTGGCCTCTTGCTCCTGGATGTCATCGAGAGCTGTCTTCAGACGGTCTCAGTTGAGGGGCTATCATTCCTGACTCGCTCCGACCATTCGATTGGTGTATTAAGGACACTTGAGAGACGACCATATCGTCCGAGTGAGCTAGAATCAGCAGTGAGCAGTTCCCCGTCACGGCCCACAATTGGGCGTATCCTCAAGGCCTTCGCAGAGTATGGCTGGATCCAAGATGACGGGGGACAACAGCAGATCACACCTGCCGGAACACGAGTTCTAAATGCCTATGTTGATTTGGCGACGGCAGTTGAGCAACTCATAGAGAAAGCGCCATGGTTACAGCGCCTCCCGACAGAAGATGCGACCTTTCCAATTCCAGAACTGGCCGACGCTGAGTTAATCATTTCTAACCCTACTCATCCCTCTTCGGTACTATGGACAGCTCTCAAGCTTTATGACCGACAAACCAGCCGCTTTCGAGGGTTCTGCTCTATCTTTAATCCAGTTCTGTTCCACGCCTACCGAGGGTTACTCGAACTCGGCATTGAATCCGAGGCTATCCTTGATTTGCCAACCTACGTCGAAGCTGCCGAAAACTCTCAAACCCAGTATGTGGTCCACAGTTCGGCATACAACAACTACCAGCCCTTAGTCCTCGATCGAGCACATACGCTCGGTATCGGGATCTACGATACTCGTAAGGTTGCTATTGCAGCATACAACGAATCCGGTAGTGGACAGCACATTGCGATGATTGTCAGTTCTAACGAACGGCTCGTCGAATGGGGAATCGACTTGTACGAGTCCTATCGCGCACAAGCTCGACCTGCCTCTGAACTGGAACCAACAACGACATAGAATTCATCAAACGTCTGTCTATCGATTATCCATAGGTCAGAGAGTCATCTGATAATTAAATAATAGTACGAATTACATACATATTGACGGTGTAAACGCCAGTGAAAATATAGTTGTTCTCCGTGAGCTTTCGCTTGGTGAGAACCAGTGGCAAAACATCCAATGGAGATAATTCAGGACCGACTCGATCAAGAAGTACCCTCACTCCTCTCCACTTGGCTCGTTGACGGTAGCGATGAACTCCTCCAGTTCAGCGCTCGAGTCACACGGTTACTGATTCATCGAGACTCTGATCGAAACGGTAACTCTGCGGTCAGAACCCCGCAGGATGAGGGCCTTCTCTCGAGCTTCCGCAGTCAGCGAGTGATCTGTGAGTAAAAGAATGGTGAAACGAACTACCACTACGACTATTTCGGTTATGCCCGCCGACGCCCTGTTCCTCAGTTGGGCGACCGGTATCAACGCATCGGGGCTATTCCGCGAGGCACTCGCCGAGCAGATGGCATACCGTGACATCGAGAGAGATAGGCTCGTCGCACTTATCGAAGAAGCGCTCCGCGACGACGATCGTGACCTCGACGACCTGATCGACCAGACCTCGTGCCTTGAGGATCTCGAAAACATCCTCGACACACCAAGCGTCAACTCAGTTTCCCATGAGTAATCGTTCATCCCCCACAGCGACTGAATCGTCCAGTGAACACCCCACTACCAACGAGGAGTCCTCTACGTCTCGTAAAACGAGACTGCGAGTGCAGTCGCTTTTCACCTCTGTTCCACCACAGCTTGTCTCACTCGCGACTGGACTCCTCTTGTTAATTGTTGCAGTAGGTCCAGCTACGGCTCAAAGTAATGTTGGAGACGTTTATTGCGGCACGGGCGTCGAGACTGGTATCGGTATTGTTTTTGGTGCTGTTGCTGGTCTCGGGCTCCCTGCAACTGGTTTCTATGTCGGTCGAGCTGGCCTCTCGTATATGCGTGCTGGTGGGAACCCTGAAAAGAAGAACCAAGCCAAAGAGAAGCTCGTAATGTCGGGTATCGGATTCGGCATCATCGTCCTCGCCCTCATCTCACCGGAACTTATCGACAAAGTCGGCAGTCAGATGGGATTCGGCTTCTCTGACTGCGTGAAACCGTTCTAATACAGCAGACAAACCGTTTCACCGAAATCCAATGACCATGTCACGTGTGATCGTCATCGCCGTCGCGTTCCTCGCCGTAAGCGGAGGCGTTGCGAGTCTGACTGCATGTGTCGCTGCAGCTGACCCAAACTCGAGTACGGCGATTCCTGCTGACGGACCGGATTACGGTGTAAACGAAACGCGGTTCCCGCTGTTGTGGTCGGAAGACATAGATAAGGGGGACCGCTCGAGTGAGGAATTTACGGATACCGTTTCTTCCGATGTGGAATTTTCCGCTCGGCTCGCAGAGTCGACGGATGTCCCGTTCGAAGAACCGGTTGAAGCCGTCGAAACCTGGAACAGCGGTGATATCCAGGACTTCACCCCCGGGAATGAGACGACGTCAGTTCATCCCGAGGGAGCACAGCTCGAGGACGGACTCTATATCAGAGATGCGTACGCGAGCATCTTTGCAGTCCAGCCGTCGACGGTGTTGCATTCAGGAAACAGCTCGACACAGTACATCGCTCCAGATGGTGAGATCCTCGCGATAACCGATTACCGAGTCCGTGTTCCAGATGACGATACCACTGGCTCGGTCCGCAGCCGGTGGTCGACTGCTGAGACTGATATTGACAGTGTCGAACTACGGGCAGACGGTCGGGTACTCGACTCAGACAACAATCATCGCTCTACTCTTGAGTATAGTGGGCTGTCAGGGACGCAGAACCTCTCCGTGGACGTTGCGATCTCCGTTCGCCTTCGCCATGAAATACGAACATGCGATGATTACGACAGTGAGGCAGATTCCTGTGATGAGTCGTGGGAGACTGAAACCGAGAATGTGAGTGAGCGGGTAACAGCAACCGAATCCCGTCAGACGGTCGTTACTCGGATCGACAATAGTGACGGGAAGCGCGTGACGTTCGAAAGCGACGAGAATCGCACTGGTGTCGTCATGCATCCGGGCACTGTGTGGGCAGCAATCGATGTTGACAGTACCGCTCGTCTTCGTGGAAATTGGCGGTTCTACTCTGTCGGAGCAGACGGCTGGCACACGATGGTTTCTCGAACGGAAAGCGACGCTATCCGGAAGAACTCATCCGTCCGCCCAGCGCAAATCCACGCCGTACCGACGCAGAAACGGCCAGATATGCCAAGCGAGGCGACGGATACTGCTGAGCCGCCGTTAGTTATCGAAGAAGCCTGGGGAAGTGAACGAGACGGTCCCTCCCTCCCGAACGAGATCGATATTGCGACTGTCGATCGCTATGTGAACGCAACGTCAGTCGCCGTCCAATCGGAGACGCTTCCAGCAGCGACCTTTGACGAGGTGACCGTTCACGGCATCGTCCGTGGTCAGTCGCAACCCGTCTCGATCGACGACGACGGAACCGTTCGCGAAACGAACCTTGAGTTGACGGTCCTCGAGGCGAACTCGTCAGGAGCCCTCGTTCAGGCAACTGTCACAGAGAAGGCGACCGACGATCCGATTACAACCGGCCGGGTCGAAGTTGGGAATCAGTCCACCACCGTCAACGCTAGTGGAATGGCCGTTCTCGAACTCGAGAGCCGGCCATCTGTAGTCGTTGATGGGGAGTACATTCCAACTGAGTGGTGGCGCGCGAATCAACTGTACTCTGCAGCGGAGGACCGGGTGAAGATCCCACCGAAATATCCCGGTTTCCAGAAGATCGTTCAGTTGATTCTCGTAACACTGCTCTGGTTTCTGCCGGTCGCTCTGGCCGTCTACGGTTTCGACTACCTGTCCGGAGGCACGTTCCTCGGACTTACAGATCAACAATGACAGAAAATTCCAATACGGATGGCAGTCGTATCGCTCGCAGGTCAGTCCTTGCTACTCTCGGCGTTAGTACAGCCACTCTTGCTGGCTGTGCGTCAGGGTCAGACCCCTCAAACAATAGTACAGATGGGAATGGAATCAGTGCTGGAGAAAGTGATGTCTTCGCGTCCGTCGAGATAGCGAAGGAGAACCTCGAGATCGAAGTTGCCGATGAGACATCGGTTGAGTTCATCAACCTCGTTGATCCGAGTGGAGAGCTGTACGATCAACAGCGTCTCGAGAACGGCGAGACCGAGACATCGTTCGAAATTCTTGGCCGATATGAAGATGACTTCTCCACAGGAAAATACGAGCTAGTCGCCCTTGATGGAGACGATCAGGTCGATACAACAACGCTCACGCTCGAGGCTAACTGTACGATCACAGATGTCCTGTGGGCGGCAGAGAATCCCGACATGGAGTGGGACAAAAACTCGCCTAATTGGGAGACATATGCGGCAGTCGTTATTGAGAACACGGGGACGATTCCATCGTTGCTCACTGAACTCGAGTGGGCAGGTGCTCCAGTTGCTCGACTGCAATCGAAGGAATCGCAGTCATACTTTCACGAGACACGCTTACCGCCAGGGGAGACTACAGTTCAATCAAAACGTCCTGTCTACCGAACCGGAAACGCAGTTAGATCACTTGACTGTGGAGAACTCGGCACAGAACCGATGACGGTGACGGCTGTCGTACAGGTAGGTGGAGATCCATCCTATACTCAGCAACTCCGCTATGATGGTGATCAGTCGTGTGAGCTTTCTATTGTAGAAGGCAGTCCAAATGAGTCAATATCTAATGGGGGTGAGAATTGAATGGGATGGCTTCAAAACGAAGTTGAGAATGCAATCGAGAACGTCATCGAGGATTTTACCGATGCACTTCTCGGCCTTGTCAATGACATTTATGAAGCGATCTTAGGTCCAATCGTCGGAGTTCCGACCCCAAAATCGGATTCGGGGTATATGGTTGTTGGAACCCCGGACAATGCGCCATGGGAGAGTTTGTACCAAGACGTATACCTCTCATACATCATGCCGCTGGCGATCATGCTGTCGGTTATCGCCTTTGCGTTTGTTGGACTCCGGGCAGGTTCGATGAGTGAGTACCGACGAAAACAGCTCCTGCGACGACTTGGTCTCGTATTTATGGGGACTTTTGTTTGGTTTCCACTTGTATCGATTCCGTTGCAGTTCATCGACGCAGTAGGTATGACGATTGCCCCAGTCGACGAGATGTCAGCAGGACTCGGTGGCCTCATCCAATCCTCGCTTGGAGGCATGTTCACCATTCTTGCGATGGTCGTCATATCGAACTTCTTCTTAGTTATTGCAGGATTTGTCGTCGCTCTCCGGTGGATCGCACTCTGCGTCTTGACGCCGATCATGCCGCTACTGGGCGTTCTCTGGTCGATGGAAGTCTGGCCATTTAGTCCCGCGGCAAACATGGCACGTCAGGCTTCAGGGATCTATCCAGGCTTAGTGCTCGCTGGGATTCCGCCAGCCATCCTCTTCCGAATCGGCTGGGAGGTCGGTGGTCTCGAAACCTCTGTTGATGGACTTTTTTCGTTGTTCATCGGGTTGACGCTGATTCCTGCGGCGATTATCACGATGATCATGACGGTGTACTGGAGCAGCCCGGCAATACGAACCGTCGCACAGAAAGGCGTCTCGGCAACGAATCCTGCAGCAGCCGCATCTGGGGCTGCAAAGGCAAAACGCACCTCTGGAAAGGCTGTCCGGGGTGCCCGAAACGTCCATCGAGGATACGCGAACAATCAGGTTGGCGCAGTAACGAAGAGTGGCCAGACGACGCTCGGAGGTGGCAACTCGAAAGCCTATCAGCTCGGTGCATCAGCCCGCTCGACGAAGGCTCACGCCGGTCGGTACAACAATCTGCGGAAGTCGAAGACGGGCCGTATGCGAGACAAAGCCGCCGATGACGCTCGTAAGGCGACACAGAAGACATCGACTCGAGCAAAGCGCGGGCTCAAGAACACGAAACAGAAGGTCTCTCGGTGGTAATTTCGTATGAGTACGAATACAGCTGATAGCGAGTATAGTACGAGAAAGATCCATCAATCACTAGGCGGCACTACGGCGTTCTTCCGAGGGTACACGATCGGCGAACTCATGCTGTTTCTCGCGGTGGCGTTCGTCACTGTCGTTGCAGCGACGTTCGTCCCTGCTGCACTGACGATTCCGGTACTGGGATTCGGGATTATGCTCACGATCCTCCTGTTCTTGCTCCACAAGGTAAAGCCCAGATACCTCTGGCTCACTGAGTGGCTCGCTGCCCGCTTCGGCTGGGCGATCAAGAACAAGGAGTATACCCACGGTGGTGAGGACAACAGCGAGGTTCGGTATCTGACTCGCTTACAACGAGTGTACCCCCACGCTGTCGAACGAACGGATGGTGCACTCGTCGGAGCGATGCAAGTCGAGCCAGCGAACATGGCCCTCGAGGACGACGACGCATGGGCGAAGGCTGTAAAGTCGCTTTCTGAGTTCGTTAACTCGACTGTGGACTTCCCGGTGAAGATCTATATCACCAGCCGAGAGGTCGACGACGACGATGTTGTCCGTGCACACCAGGACCGACTCGGTGACGCTGATGTTCGGTCACGGCCGGTCTTGAAGCGGCTTCTCGAGGAATACGTCACCGCGAACACGACCGAAAGCGGAGATATCGACTCAGAGACGACAACGATCCGCGAGTACTACCTCATCACTGCAGTGAACGATGACGATGTCGAACAGTTCGACAAGACGGGTGACAGCGTCCTCGCCTATCTCGCAGAGATGCCCATGTTAGGTCGATTCTTCGACCGGTTCCAGACCGATGAGCTGACTGACCCTGAACGTGAGCGACTCAAAGAAGAGCAACTCGAGTCACGACTCACCCAGCTCCGACGCGGCGGCTCGTCGCTCTACCGGTGTTCAGTTAGCCCTGTCGACGCATACGACCTCGCTCGGATCACGAAGGAGTACTGGTCGTGTCAGCCTGAGGAGTACGCTGATATCACGGATGCACTCGGCACGTTCCCGGTCGTCTCTCACGGGATTAGCGATGGTGTTCCAGCAACGCCCGATCCCGATGATGTCCTCGATGCAATGGACGAACGGACCAGTACGCCGGAACCGGGTTCGGACGATCGTACTGAAGAGAATACCGACGAAGATCTCTCGATTTCCTCCGGCGAGCGGTTGCCAGATACGTCGACGATGCACCAGTCGGTTATCGCTCCAGCGACGGTCGATTGGGAGACGACCTACGCCGTGATCAACGACGAGACGTACGTCCGTACGTTCTGGATCGAACAGTTCCCTGAAGAACCGTCGGATGGCCTCCTCGAGCGTCTATTGCTCGAGACCGACCTTCAGACGGATATCAGTATCCACCTCTACCCGTTCGACAGCCAGTCGGCCCAAGACATGATGGCGGACTGGATCTCGGATTTGAAGATCAATCAGCACGACGCAAACAGCCTCAAATCCGAGGATCTCCAGGACGATATCGAGCAGGCGAAATACATGCGGTCGCTCGTTCGGGCGAACAAAGCGTCGTTCTACCGCGGTGGCGTGTTCATTCGCCTTGCCGCTGACAGCGAGCAAGCGCTCGACAATCAGACGACTCGCTTGCGGTCGATCGTCAAGGATGCCCCGGCGAACTGTACGCTCAAGGTTGCCAGCCGGTGGCAGGAACGTGGCCTCGCAACGGTGTCACCGCTCGGGACGAACGAACTCGGTCGCGATCGGATGTCCACACTGACGAATCAGGCGATCGGCGCGATGTTCCCGTTCTCGTCGAACTACCAGATGATGGACGACGGCATCGAATACGGCTATCACGGTCACAACGGCTCCCCCATCCGAATCAACCCGTGGGAACTCGAGACGGGGCACAGCGAACTCGTTGTCGGAATGCCGGGTGCTGGGAAGACGTTCGGCGACATCATGCGCCACCTTCGAATGATGAAGCGGCACAACGACACGATGCTCGTCCTCGTCGATCCAGTCGGCGGCTTCCGTGGTATCGCGGACGCTTTGAACGCGAAAACGATCACCGTCGGGGGCGACACGAAGCTAAATCCCCTCGAAATCAGAGAGACGCCACAGCACGTCCTCGAGTCCAGCGATGGGGTCTCTCCCCTCTCGGCGAAGAAAGACGAGATCTACGCCGTTCTCGAGAACTTCCTCGACGCGCGTGATATCGAACTCGGGGCTGAGACAGGTGTCCTCTCGTATGTGATCGACGAAGCCTATCGACAGGCAGGGGTTGTTGAGGACGACGTCTCGACGCACACGTCAGAGAACTCGCCGACGATGCAGGACGTCCACCGGATCCTCTGTGATATCGCCGAGAATCCGGACGAGCACAACATCGCTGCATCCGAATCCGCTCGCGAACGGGCCGCACAGTATGCCGACGAACTCGCGATTGCCTTCCAGCCCTTCCGCGAGGGTGGCTCCTACGAAAACCTCTCTCATCGCTCGGAGATCGATATTCTCGAGGGTGATAACAAAGTCGTCTATATCGATCTCGGCCAGATCGAGGGGAGTGCCTCGGGGATCGATCGGCAGACGTTCCTTATGCAATTGCTGCTGTCGACGGTCTACCAGCAGGCGAAGAACACCCAACGGAACGTCGAACTCGCGATCGACGAGGCACACTACCTCTTCGAGGATCAGGCCAATCTCGACTTCCTCGAGACGGCGTTCCGTCACCAACGCCATGCCGGTCTCCGAATGGTCTTACTTTCTCAGACCGCTCAAGAGTTCTACGAGACCGAGCAGGCCGAGAAGATCATCGGGATGTGTCCGATCAAAGTCTTCCACAAACTCCCCGAACTCGACGACCGGACGGCGGACAAAATCGGGTTGACAAAAGAACAGCGCCAGTACGTCAGAGGTGCCGACGCCGGGAAAGCGGACCTCGGATACAGTCAGGCACTCGTTCGCGTTGAGGAACACGGCACCTATCCCTTGCACGTGGTCGCAGACGAGTTTGAGAAGCGGGTTATCGACTACGAGTCAGCGGATCAGACCTTCATCCAGCAGGTGATGAACGACGAGTCAGCGGAACTACTCGCGTTCGAGGAATTCGTCGAGAGCGAGGCACAGCAAAACGCGCTTGCGACCCGTCTCGACATTACCGCTGAGACGGCGAGCAAGCTTCTCGAGGAGGATCTCACCAAGACGGAGATCCTCGATGCAGTCGTCGAACAGGCTCTTGAGGCAGAGACAGACACCGAAGAGGCATCGATCCAGACCGATGGCGGAGCGTCAGCTCCCGAACAGCGCACAACCGAACCCGAATGTGACAACTAAGACTATGACTCCGCTCAATCGTTTCACGAAACTGCTCGGTTCGTCGCCCCAGTACGAGGCGACGCAACTCGAGTTTGGAGAGAAGGGATCGTTCATCCAGCAGCAAGCAGATACGCCAGGGCTACTCCTTCGAATCCGCCCCTATAAGGAGAACAACGGCGTCGTGGATGGGGCCGGCGTTCTGCAATCAGTCCACGATGTGACGACGAACTTCCGCGGGAAGAATACGAGTGATCACCATTCGTTCGAGGTCTGGTTCGATGAGGGCAAAATTTCGTTCTATATGCACGCTGCGACCGAGGCAGCCGCAGACAAGTTCCGACGGCGGGTCGGGAACAACTACGCGAACAGTGAGATCTTCCCTGTCGAGGAAGGCCATGCGTTTCCGGTCATCGATTCTAACCAGTACGTCGCCGGCGCGTGGCTCGAGATGGAGAAAATTCCGTACTACCCGATTCGCCATCACAACAGCGAAGGCTTCGAGACGGATCCCTACGGCGAGATCACCAGCGAAATGCTGTCACTCGACGAGAGTACAGTCGTCACACAGGTTATTTTCCGGCCTGCAAAGCAGTCGTGGACTGACGGCGACCGCTTCAAGCACAATAGCGTCGACGAACTCGCTCATGCACTTCGCCAAGGGACATCCGTAGGATGGCTGAATCCCCGAACCCGACCGGCGAGCGCGAAGGACAAGCAGGCCGCAAAGACGATCGAACAGCAGCGTGGGCAACAGGCGTTCCACGTGAATATTCGCGTATTGGCGGCCTCGAGTGAACAGGCCGAGGCTGAGGCTCGAGCCCGCGGCGTTGCGGGGATGTTCAGGAAGTACTACAACGCGGTTACGGAGCAGGGACTCGACGATACTCCGGTCTGGCATCGTAAAGAGCGGAAACGAGCCAAACGACTTCGACAATTCCTTTCTCGAATGCGCGACCGCGAGTGGATCGATCGCCGTATGATCATGACCGTCGACGAACTCGCCGGCGTCGCACATATTCCCAATGCGGAAATTGAGACGCCGAAGATCGACTGGCGATACACGCAGCGTGGTGACCGGCTTCCATCGGATGGGTCTCGATACGATGCTGAGGAGCCGCCGACTGGTGGGCAGACATCCGGTGCCCCCGACGAGGCAGCAGTTCCCGTTGATGGCCCTACTCACGATCAGGAGGGGTACGATGGTATTTGATCGGTTCTTCGGACACGGTGGGAAGACTTCGAGTGGCGACCAAAGCAGTGAGGCCGAATCAGCAGACGATGAATCCACGAATGCTGGCACTGGGTCGTCCACTGACCAGCGATCAATGTCTGGCGAGGAATATCATATCGTCGACCAAGACACGACCCGTGTCGGTGGCAAGCCGATCCTCACGGAAACGGCCGACGAAGGGACGGTTGCAGGCCCATTCGTCCGAGAAATGTTTGAAGCTGGGATGTACGACGCACCGTCTCCACTCTGGGTCGGCTACACAGAGGATCCCCAGACTGGCTTTCGTGAGGCTCCGCTCCGATTTGACTCGCTCTTCCGGCACAACTGGATTGCAGGGACGACCGGCTACGGAAAGACGACTCAACTCTTGAATATGATGGTGCAGTGGGCTTATTCGGGCTACGGCTTCACATACTTCGATCCGAAGGGTCGTGATTCTCGAGAACTCCTTCGGATGCTCCCCAAACATCGTCTCGAGGACGTCGTCTGGATCGAGCCCGGGTCGACCACCCACGAGAATACAGTGGGAATGAATTTCCTCGAGGTGCCCGACTGCGAGACGACTGAGGAACTCGAGAACGAGATTGAAAACCGGGTCGAGAACCTGAAAGCAGTCTTCGATACCTCCGACTACTGGGGCATCAACATGGAAGCGATCACTGAGTCGATGGCTCGAGCCATGATGAAATCGGAGCAGCCGTTTTCGGTCATCGATATGTATTTCATCTTGCTGAATGCCGATCGACGGGAGGATTTCGCACTTGATGTCGAGGATCCCTATATCCGAGAATTCTGTCTCGAGATCGCGAATATGGAAGAGGAGACGGTCCGCCCGCTCTTGAAACGGATTAAGTCCTGGGTCGAGAACTCGGTAATTCGCCGGATTATCGCCCATCGTGAGAGTACGATCAACTTCCACGATATCATTGAGAACGATCGAATCGTCATCGTTCGTACGCCGGTCGAGAACACGGACATCAAAAAGATGGTGACGCTGGGTGTGATGCGGAATCTGTGGTCAGCCATCCAGCGGCGGTCGTACGAACTCGATATCGATCCAGATCCCTACTTCGTTCTCTGTGACGAGTTCGACGATATTGCGAGCGACAATCTCGATATCGAGTCGATGCTAGCCCGTGCTCGGTCGATGCGGTTGTCGGTGACTTTGGCTTCGCAGTATCCCTCTCAGTTCGACGAGGACACGCTGAAAGCGATGCAGAACAACTGTGATAACCTGCTCACGTTCTCGGTCAACGACAGCGACGATGCCGAGTTGTTGATGAAACGCTTCCGCGACTACACGGCAGAGGACCTCATCACGACCGATCAGTTCAAAGTCTGGACGCGGATCCCGCTCTCGGGCGGGCGTTACTCTGAACCCGTCTTGATCCGGACGTTTCCGCCATACCCGCCCCTTCGGGAACCAGATGCTGTTGATCGAATCATCGAACAGAGCCTCGAGAGGTATGGGACTGATCCGCTGGCGGACGCTGAGATCCTGCAGGATCTCATCTATAGTGATTCAAATGAAGCAGCGAACCCCACGCAGATTCTCGAGGAAACGATGGCGGAAGCCGTTCGTGCAGTTCAGATTCGAGAAAGCGTACGAGCGGAAAACGGCTGGGTCGATGTCACTATCGTCGACGAGGAACTCGCGGCCCGTCTCGAGAATACCGAGCCTGAGATCGACGTTTCCCCTAAAGACTTGCCTGACGTTCGTGAAGAATCCCGATTACTCGAGGTTACGCTACAGAACGACGATATCGTAGCTCGGCTCACTGATGACGGAGAAACAGTGGTCGAACCCGAGACGGGCACTGTCAGATCTGCCGGTGGCTCTACACACGATGCAGTCCTCCTCGAGACGGAGACAGCGCTTACAGAGCGTGGATTCAGTGTCGAAATTCTCGAGCAGGACGGAAGCGAGCAACCGGACGCCATCGCGACGCATCCAGATCACGACGTCGTGTTCAACATCGAGGCTGAGACAACGACGCCGGATCGTCCCGTGAAGGTCTTGCAGAATCTCAAGCGAGCCCACGAAGCGGATCGAATTCCGGTCTTCGTCGTTCGACCTGGTGACTCCGAGACAGAATGGGCGTCTCGAGTTGAGAATATTCTCTCGCCACCGCTGCAAGAACGAGCCGATGGCACTGAACAATTCTACAACTGCGACGAGGTCGTGACCTTCGGTGGTGGTGCGACCGCTCACGGTGGCGTCACTGCCGTTCGGCCCAAGACGTCTGAGACGAACCGAACTGTTTGGACACGAGGGGACGGTGATATCGTTCTTTCAGACGGTAAAACAGAGTTTGCTCGCGTTCCAGATGTGGGCACCCTCTCGAAAGACAGTGTGCCAGCCTACTATAGCTATGATCGAGAAACCGGCCAATATACTGTCTATGAAGCTGGGGAAACCCATGTCCATGACTCGAGAGACGGTTTTGAGGAGGAGTGGACACCGATCAAACGGCCGTTTGTTCCTGATATCGAGTTACATGAGGCAGACATTTCGCGTGATAGCTATATTGTATTGATTCTCTCAGAAGACGGCAGTCCGATACTTTTCCATCGTGGGGAGATACATTCATTGCCGAAGGACTCTGGTGATCTGGAGTTCTGGGCCGGTAATCCGACTAAGGATTCAGTTCATTCTGAAAGGTCAACTTCGAATCAAGAGGTGGAGGAGACCCTACCGGATGAATTAGAATCAGAGGTATCGATGGATATCGATCCGAATAGCGATGGTGTAGAAGCGTTCGCAGCGATGTATGTGAAGGAAGTTGATGGAGCGCAAGTGCCGAAGAACGAACTCTTTGGGGCGTACTCCAACTGGGCCGATTTCCATGACCTGGACGGAACAAATATGGTCTGGTTCGGTCGGAAACTCGCGAACGCTGTTGACTATGATAGTGATCGCGTCAGAGATGGCGACGATAAAGTGAATGTCTATATCGGGATCGATCTGACAGCCGAAGGGAATCGACTACTCGACTAATGATAGCTGACAGATATAGTATGGTTGTTGGTCCCGATGCTACGCGATTCGATTCTACTTGTGGATCGATCAGCAATTCGACCGTATATAGCTATCTCTACCACAAACTCCCCTTCTTCTCAGTTCTTGTCCGGGGTAATTGTTTGTCCGGGGTAAACCGATCTACGGGTGTCCGGGGTAAGAACCACCAGACGGGAGTATTGTCCAGGGTAAAATCCGGCCAAAAACCAACTAGTATAGAACGGGTTGTACCCGTTGGACAGGGTAGCGAGCAGTCGACCAGATCATGGCGTGTTTATCAGCATACAGATAGGTGGTATGCGACCAGATGGACGCGCAGTACGAGGCGGATCGGTGATGTCTAAACGTCCGATCTCGGTACTCCCCGAGCAGTTACGTGAGCGCGACCAGTGGGTGTGCTGGCG
This sequence comes from Natrinema sp. DC36, assembly GCF_020405225.1. Classification (NCBI taxonomy): domain Archaea; kingdom Methanobacteriati; phylum Methanobacteriota; class Halobacteria; order Halobacteriales; family Natrialbaceae; genus Natrinema; species Natrinema sp. DC36. Next base: position 287,042 of record NZ_CP084474.1, on the reverse strand, counting down.
AGAAGAATCTCGAGACGGGAAGCCGACCAAGATCCCGGTGACACCAGGCAGTGGTGAGTTTGCGTCCTCGACGGATCCCGAAACATGGGTGTCGGTCGAAACCGCGCTCGAGTACGCCGATTCGGGGGATGCGGATGGCGTCGGATTCGTGTTTACTGACGATGATCCTATCGTTGGTGTGGATCTCGATGACTGCCGAGACCCAGAGACTGAGACCGTCGACGACGTAGCGGAGGATATTATCGAGCGGCTTGATTCCTATACGGAAATCTCTCCGTCGGGAACTGGGTTCCATGTACTCATCGAGGGTGAACTCCCGGACGGACGGAATCGACGTGGAAGCATTGAACTGTACGATACAGCACGGTTTTTTACTGTGACTGGTGACACCCTCGAGGAGATGCCCGGTCGCGTTGCTCGTCGACAGGATGCACTCGAGGTGATTCATCGTGAACATGTCCAAGATAGTGAAAGCGAGCAGAAATCCGAATCAGGCCAACATGAGGTGACTGACGAGCAGCCTTTGACGGGCACAGCAGTCGATATCGACGTTGACCTCGAGGACGAGGAGTTGCTCGAGAAGGCCCGAAACGCGTCAAACGGGTCAAAGTTCGAGCGCCTCTGGAACGGGAACACTGCTGGATACGACAGCCAGTCGGAAGCTGATATGGCTCTGTGTTGTCTGCTGGCGTTCTGGGCTGGCGGCGACCAGACACGAATAGATCAACTCTTCCGCCAGTCTGGTCTTCTCCGGGAGAAGTGGGATGAGGTTCACTACGCTGATGGGTCGACATATGGGGAGAAGACTATCGAACGAGCGGTTGCGCATACCTCGGAGTTCTACGATCCGGATTCAGGCGACGAGTCCACGCAATTCCACGCCAGTTCAGGCACGTCGACTACTGATGCCGGACGTGACAAATCGGGTCATAGTCATGCGTATCTAACCGAGAAAAATCGGCTGTTGACTGACCATGTGAACGAACTCGAGGCTGCGCTCGAGCGGAAAAACGAGCGTATCGACACACTCGAGGCAGAAATCGAGCGGCTTACGGCAGAACTTGCAAGCCATGACCAAGAGACAGACCGAGCCCACGAAACGCATGCCATAGATGATAGTGCGGACGATGACGAGTCCGAGACAACGTCTGTGTGGGGCCGGGCGAAACGACTGTTCGGGAAAGGCTCAAAGTAACATCGAGATCGCGACGTAGCGTTTTTTGTCCCTGATAGGGATGCACCCGTCGACGAACTCGATACATTCGCGGTGAAGGCCCGCCATCAGTTGCAGTGCGAGATACGACTAAAGTGATTTCTTAACCAACATCTACCCCTTGGAGCGCCGAATGTTGGTTAACAACTGAGTAGCGCTATTTCTCTTCCTCGGCACCGCTCCTACCGAGGACCGCTCTACGTGGGGTTTATCAGTGCTATACGGACTGAGAACCACAGGTAAGCGTCCCCAGAACTGAATTACCAATTGGGTCAGACAGATACGACGATGCGTCTACAAGCACGAAGGCTTCGAGAACGAACTGGTATCCCAAGACGGTACACGAGATTTCAATAAGCATCTCATTGCAAACTCCCAGTCCAGATAGATCGACCCAAAGAAATTTTACTGGTTCCCTGTAAACTGTAAATGTCTAATCGTCCATGTCACGAACATCAAACCGAGTTAACGGAGACGTCATCCGTGACTTCCTCTCGGTCGCAGACCTCCTCAAGGAGTCACAGCTCGCTCAGCTGTACGCGTATATCACCCGAAAGGAAGAAGCGACCGTCCAAGAACTAATGGACGGCCTCGACCTCGCACAGGGTACAGCCTACGCCTATGTCAACCGATTGGTCGACGCTGGCGTCCTCAAGGTCACCGACGATGAACAGCCCCGGCGGTACGCCGCCCGCGAGATCGACCTAACCGTGACGATGGCCGCCGGCGACCGCGAATACACGATCACGCCGGCCCTGATCGACGCGGTCGGCCGCCGCGAGACGAACGCCGACATCGACACCTACATCGACCGCCACGACGTCGCCGGGCTCGCGACAGCGCTTACCTACGCGGTCGCCCGCGAACGCGGCAAGGTGACCCATCGGTTGATGGCTGAGGATCTCGATATCTCACCGCTGGCCGCGGAGATGATCCTGCAGGCACTCCGTCCCGTCGTCCACGAGCATTACGAAATCAGTGAAGACGTAAGCCACGATACCGAAGAAGGGGTCAACGTATGAGCATCGAAACGGGTGACCGGACACAAGTGATGCAATACTCAGTTTATCGATGTTCCATGGAGGAAACTGATGGAACTTAGTGACGACACGCTCACGGTTTCACGGGAGCTTTCAGAGCTCGACAAAGATGTACTCGAGTTCACACAGATCCTCGACACCTGCAATGTTGACTACGTCATCGTCAGTGGGTATGTCGCGATCCTCACTGGGCGATCTCGATCGACAGAAGACATCGATGTCATTCTGGAGTCGCTATCCGAAACGGAGACTGAGCAGTTAGTTACTGAACTCAAAAATCAAGAGTACTGGGGAATGGCGATGCCGCTTGATGAGATGTATTCGATGTTGAATCAGGGCAGCCGAATCCGAATTGCCGAGGAAGGTGAGATGTACCCGAACTTCGAGACGTGGTTCGTCTCAAACAACGTGGAACGCGAGGCACTCTCGAACCCCCTCACGGTTACATTCGGTGAGGGACAAATCGAGATCAGTCCGCTTGAGCTTCAAATTGCGTATAAACTCCGGCTCGCGCAAGCTGCAGACACCCTTAGCGGGAAGGATTTCGAAGATGCACTCCACCTGTACCTAACCTTCGAGGAACGATTTAACACGGAGCAGCTCGAAACGTACGTCAAAGAGCTTGGAGTTGAAGACTACTATGCTGAACTCACAGGAATTTGAGGACGATCAACGCCGGAACACGGAGCAACGGCGTGCGATGATCAAGCGCTGGGCTGAGTACGTTCGGACGCACGATGATAGTGAGTGGTCACGCCAGCAGAATCGCCTTATTGACTCCCAGCTCCAGTCGGCGAATGAGATGGCTGCGGCTGGCGACACGGATCCTGTTCAGTTTGCGGCTGCTCGAGATCGTCTGCGTGACCGGTAACAGCTCGCAGACGCTCTTACTGGGACGCTGCGCAAGAGATGATATCAAATGCTCTGCCAGCTGTACGAGCGGTATCAGGCGGCCGAGAGCGACGCCGAACGTCGCAAGATCGCCCTTGAGATGGGGAAGCTTGACGGACGCCGCCATGCGGAGATCTACGCAGCGCTCGAAGACGAGTGAGTGTCCTTCTTCCAGGCACCGTGTGCGAAGTCGTTCAGGACTAGCAACTAGCTGGTTTTCGATCTATCGTTGTCGCTAGCTGGGTTCAGTCAGCCGCAAGATCCCAAGCATCGAGTTCGCCAGCGAGATACTGTTTTCCCTGACGAGTGATGTCGTAGATGCCGTTGCCGAGATGGACGAGAAGGTCGTCGGATGGGAACGTAGAAATACAGCTCACGGTGGAAGGAATTTGACTTGCTGTGACGTCGGAGAACGCCGACGTCCTAATTGCAGAAAAGTCCTGCTCAACGGACATGCAGTAGAATTGCGGTCGATATCCGAGACCCTTCCTGAAAGCCTTCGGCCGCTCGACATCCTGTGACCCACGCTGCGTACCTCGTTCATGTGGTGCTTACGGGGTCGGGGGCTAGCCGAGACAGCTTCACCCTTTCTAAGCCCACCAGGGTAGCGGGTGGGAAGCCGGTCGATGTAGCCGGTGGATGGGTGTGTCTCTACGGCCCGTCCCGCTCGCCGCTGCCGCCCTCCGTATCGCTCGCGACCGACCATTCCGGGCTGCCTGCCTGCAGTCGCGGGCGGGCTGCCGGGCTAAAATGCATGTGCCCTCGGCGCCAGCACCAAGCGCGCTTTCGGTTGCGTCTCTCTCGCTCCTGACGTCGCTCGCTCGACGGACGCGAAACCGGCTTGTGTGCTGGCCGCTTGCTCCGGGCGGACGGCGCGCGGTACTGGTTGGAACACCTCATTCAGGCGCGCTCTCGCTCGCGCCCAGTAGGGCGCTCACGAAGGCGCGAGCGAGAGCGCGCAGAGGGATCTGTCAGTCGGTGTCGTTGGAAAACCACGATGTAGTAGCATCGCGGTGGCAGGCGCTGAGCGCCTTCGGAACTAGGTTGTGTTCCAATGTCTAGTAACAACTCGAGTAGCAAGGTCGTTACGGTCGATGAACAGGCACTCAAACAGGCGGACGAGCAGGAAGTCGATGAAAACAGCTTCCCGGTCGTCGACGAGGCGCCGGCATTCGAGGCAACGGTCGAGCAAGAGGTCCAAGCAAAGGTGGATGCGAACCACCCGGATGGCATCGTCAATACAAACGATGACCGGATTCACGGTGCGACCCTCGAGCAGGAGGAGAAGATTCAAGCTCGAGAAGCAGAACTCGAGCGGATCAGTACACAGGCCGAGTTCGGACAACAGCAGGGACGAGCGAAACGAGCGCGAAACATCGCTTCACGACGGAGTGCGGAGCGGCGTGAACGGTTCCAGAAGCAAGCAGCGAGCGTGGAGCCAATGGCGGATCCAGAGCGGCCGGATCCGCGGACGGACCTCACACGATCCGAACTGGCGGCCGTGAACGAACAGTCGATGCGGTTGGCCGAAAAGCTCGATGGATGGTCTCGAGCAGCGATCAGTCGGCGACTGGCCGAGGTGGTCGTTGACGGGCAGGATCTCACGAGTGCGGTTGTCAGTGTATTCGAGGAGTTGCAGACAGCGCCCGGACAGATCGTGCCGATCGGGAAACTCGAAGATGTGAGCCGACATAAGGTGAGCATCGAGGGGCGTGTCGAGACACTCTGGGATCCATCGCATCCAAGCATCGCTCAAGTCGGGCTCATCGCAGACGACAGTGGCCAGACTCGAGTGACGATCTGGGAGAAATCAGGAGCGCCATGGATCGACGAAGGCGGACGAGTGCGCATTCATGGGGCTGCACGGAACTGGTACGAAGGACGAGTCTCCTTGGCCGTCACCGGATGGTCGACCCTACATTTCCCTGAACGCGGTCGATGGTGGGAGTAGCTGGCTAACGCGGCCTTCTTTTTTGCGACGTGCCAGACCGACCCAGACCCCTCCTCCCCACCCTCCGCTCCGTGCTCGGTCGGGAAGACTCACTACGTTCGTCTTTCCAGTTCTCGTTCGCTCCGCTCACGAGACCGTCGCTGCGCGCGCAGCCACAACCTCAGAGAGGTCAGGCAAATACTGTCCTAGCAGATCATTCCGTACCTTGCAGTGTAGAACTCCGGAAATAGCGGGGAAGTTGTCGTGGACTCGCCGGGCGGGCAACTGTAAACCTCGGTCATGGTCAATCGAAGTACGGAGGAGGGATCAGAGCATGACCCGGTACTGCCCGCATTGCGGTGGTCGGATGATCACCGAGACCTCGGCCGTAGGCCTCCCCCGTCGCGTTTGTGAGAACGGACCACACGATCTACTGGAGGTGTCACGCAGCCGAGGAGCGCTTTCCCAAAATCCACTGATGGGGAGACTGTAGATTTCCTTGAGGAACGTGACAGCGACACCGAGTCATGGACTCGAGCGAACCCATGCGAGGCGCTGATCGAGCCGTTCGGTTGGTTCGTCTACAAGATCACGCTCAGAGACGGCGAGGACGTACACTACTGCGCGCTCGGGATCGAGAACGGCGAGTATATCGGTCGGTGTGACTGCAAGGGCTGGGAGTACCACGACGGGCCGTGCGCTCACCTCTGCACGCTCCGGAAGGCCGACTGACTTCCTCGGGCGGACCAGCGTCGAGGCGACCGATGGCAGCCCTGACGATGAACACGAGATGCACCACGTGACCGGCGAGACGTTCGAGGGAGAGCCACACGACGCCGCGATCGAGCAGACTCGAGACTACGAGGGGAGATAGAGGGTCACGCATGACGCGCATGCACACCCGCTCGATAGCCATCTCCGTAACGGTCCCCACCCCCCCTTGCATAGGAACTGCACTTCCCGACGCCGTCTGTGTATTCACGGGATCGATAAACACCGGTCTTCTTGAGTCGATTTTGCTAGGATCCTAGTTCTAGCACCGCTAGTATAACCTGTCCCGTCCCCTAGGGGACGGGACACCTTGGACATCGGTATTGTTCCGTCTTATCTCCTACTCAGCCACTACTAAGCGGATTTAGTCATAGAGGGCGAGGTTGAGCTGGGAAGTTTTATCTATAGCAATCCCACAGGCACTCACAGTACCCATGACTCTTCAAGAAGCTGTTCACGATGTCAGTGAACAGTACGATGTCCCGGACAACGAGCGTCTCCGGGAGCTGGCGCGATCGAACGCGCACCTCCGCGACTAATCCTTATTCCGGTTCAGAACTGCTGTTTTCGGTACGCAAGAAGTCGATGAATCCCTCTTCGGATAGTGCCGGCTCCTGAACGAGATTTCCTTCCCCGCCTCGAGTGGCCAGTTCCTCCGCGAACTCGATACAGTGTGCCTCGTGCAGCTCGGCGTATTCCTCCCACGCCTCGTAGTAGTCTGATCGAACTCACACATGAAGGCCTCGCTACCGAGTACCGATCGTCACATTTCTGGGGCACCAAACGCACACAGTAGACCGCAGAGAATCCTCGAGGAGAAGTCTTCTCGAAGCATTGCTACGATGCTCGAGTGGGTTGGCATACCGAGACACTTGGTCGCGAAGAACTTCGAACAGAGCTCGTGAACAAGTTGGCACGATCTCGTCCAGAGACATCAGATCCGGATCTCGATGCAACGTGTCGACGTGACCGTTTCGTGCTCAAACCGATCAGAAAACTTCCTCAGCGATAGAATACGAAATAATTCGGAGATATGCCAAACTATTGGTCTAAGGCGACTCTACAGGGACCAATGAGCGATCAATCACGTTCGTGGCCAGCGGAGATGGACGCTGCTGACCGCGTCAGGCATGTTGCGTTGACTCGAACGACGCCACAAAATGCTGGCTGGATTGCCGAAGAGGCGGATGTCTCGAGAGATACGGCTGCCAAATATCTCGATCGCACGGCCGATCAGGGCGACCTCGAGGTCGTCGAAACAGCTGACGGTACGTGCTACAAGCCAGACGATATCACGCAATTCCTGCGCAAAGTCCGCACCCTCGCTGAAGAACAGTCTGTAGACGTACTCACCAACGAATTGCGTGAAATCGGTGACGAAATCGACTCGTGGAAAGCAGCGTACGACGTCGAGTCACTCGAAGAACTTCGCCGGAGTATTGGACGTGAGGATCTGTTGTCAAGCGATCGACATGGTCGTCTCGAGACTATCGAGGAATGGGAATACAACATCCAGGTACGGGAAGCGCTTCAGCTTGCCATCAGCCTCCAAAGCTCCGTTAGGAAGCTCGAGTTGATCTCGTGAGAAGAGTCGGCAGTAGTCTAAAGCCATGGACTTCGAAAGGACGAAGAGACGCTCGAGCCAGCACTGCCTGTTGGCCAAACCCATGATCCGTTCTTCGAGAATCTGTTTCCGGATGTCCACGATCAGATGGTCTTCCTTCTCTTGATGAATAGATGGAACCCCAGAAGAGTCAGATTCCCACGAGTAAGGATGTTGAACGAACTGTGAAGATTTACTCACCGGTAGTTAGTAGTACTTGGATCTTGTAGTACAACATAATATGTCGAGTAGTACTCGGGACCCAGAGGTCGTACGCGTCTCGCAGAAGGGACAGGCAACGATCCCGAAGACGCTCCGAGAGAAGTTCGGGATCGACACCCCAGGAGAGGTGTTCATTTACGAGGAAGACGAACGGATCATCGTCGAACCAATCCCGTCACTCGAAGAGTTAGGCGGGATTCACGCTGACACCGACCGCGAGCGTGGCGACGTGCTCGACCGGGTTCGCGAACTGAAACACGAGGAACGCCGGCGTGAAGAGACCCGTGCTGACCGACTCCGACCGGCTGACTCGGAGGATGAATGAGCGACCGGTACGTCTTTGACACCGAAGCGATCATCGCATACCTCTACGACGAGCCAGGTCGGAGCGTCGTCGAAGAGTATCTTCGGGACGTTCGTGACGGGACTGACGAAGGGCTGCTGGCAGAAACCAACGCTGGTGAAGTACTGTATCTCGTTGCACGCTTCGAAGGAATTGACGACAAACCCACGACAGACTCACTTCGGACTGCCGATCGCGATCTCCGTGCGCTCGAGCGGTGGGGTATTCAAATCGAACGAGCTGACTGGCGGCTTGCCGCCGCCGAGGTGAAGGCGGATGGTCACATCTCGTTCGCGGACGCTCATGGCGTTGCACTCGCCTACGAGACGGATTCGACACTCATCGCCGGTGCTGATGACGACTTCAAGACGCTTCCAATTGACGTCGACGTAGTTCGATTTCGCGAGAATGGTGTCTAGGCCAGTCAATTGGAGACCCCTTCGATGTGACCAGCTTTTCGACTACTCGTTGCGTGGATCTGTCTTTTCTCGAGCCATTGACTAATCCGATCGGAAGGACGAGTTCTCGATGCAGGGCCTCTCATCAAATCAACCGCTGATACATGGCTTAAGATGCGGCTCGACGATATCGGCTACTACGTTCGAATACGCTGTTGAGCATGCCAACTGATTTTGATCTCCGGCCGGCCATACACATGCAGGAAATTCCTGCTGAGCAAGAAAATACGTCGATAGTTCTGAACAGAGAACAACGTGACTCGCTGAATAGAACAGAAATAATTCAGCTTGCGGTAGATATATGGCCGATCATATTGTAGTTGGATGTAGGTGAGCACTGATGGACTTAACTGATACTCCCGATGACATTCGCGATTCAGCTGAGAGTCCGCCTGACTTTACCGAATGGGACTCACCTGAGGAGGTCTTGAAGGGAGGCCCAACGCGAGAACGATTGCTCAGTGTTATTTTACAGCTACGGACTCCGACGAAAGTGTCCAAAATCGCAGAGAAAGCAGACTGCGATACTGAGACTGCAAGGGACTATCTGGAATGGTTCAGTTCGATGGGAATGACACGTGAGATCTCGGGACGACCTGTGAGATACGAACGCAACGAATCGTATCTCCAGTGGCGCAGAGTTGAGCAAATCCGAGACGAATATTCTGAGGCAGAGATCGTCAAAGAGCTCAAAGAGACGATAAAACGAATTGGGGAGTATCGTGCCCAGTTCGATGCTGACAGTCCGGAAGATGTGTCTCTCATGGATAGTACTGAGGAAGCGTCGGTCGAAGAGGTGTGGGAAGCACTGAGTGAGTGGAAAACGCTCAAACAACGTGCAGAGCTGTTAGATATAGCGCGTCAGAACGGCCATCCCTCGAGTGGCGGTGCCAAAGTCGATGCCTAAACGCCGGCCAGCTGGCGACGATACTGCCCCAGAGGTCGGTGGCATCGATACCGACATTCTCGAACAAATCGGACAACGTCTTGAACGAACCAACCGCTTTGCAGAGACTGTCTTTCAGCCGGAGTACGCACCCAGTTCAGTCATCGCAGAATACGACATGGGGTACTTTCCAACTGCTATCGAGCGTGCGTATCTTCAGGTCCGATGGTATGAGACAGACGATTTCAACATCCACTACTCTGAACAATACGACACTGGAGACCACTGGGAATGTCGGTGGGACCGCCATCCAAACGATCACAATACCCGCTCACATTTTCATCCACCTCCAGATGCAGCGACACCTGGGAACGATGTCGAGTACGCGGAAGACTGGCGAGATATACTCTCGGATGTACTCGGCGACTTAGACAATCGAATCGAAGCGTTTTGGGAATGAAAATCGCGAAGACCACTGTCGAGGCACAATTCGCCGACTCAACGTTAGCGAGTTTGCTTCCGATCAACATCTCAGAACTTTTTACTAAGCTTTGAGCTCAAGCAAGCCGCTCTAACTTCGATGTGAGAGGGATCTATCTGATCGACTGGCGCTGTTTATCGCCCCAGTAGCGGTGAAGGGGCTGATCAGTTGTCCTCTTCGGAGTTACTGATGGCAACGAGAGACATCTACACGACGTTTGGCGAAGGAGTTCAGACGACTACAACTAACTGTCGAGACTGTGGCGGCAGCGTTCGAACGATTGACCACGAGACGGTCTGTGAGGACTGTGGACGTATCCTCGAGGACACCAAACTAGACCAAGGACCGGACTGGGGTCGACATGACGAGCAGGGATCCAAGAGACGGACCGGTGCCCCGCTGACACCGACACGCCACGACCGAGGCCTCTCCACCGAGATCGGGTACAAGCAAGACGGACATGGAAACGCCCTCTCGAACACGAAGCTCCGACAATTGAACCGGCTGCGTCGCGAACAGTCCCGTGCCCAGTGGCAGTCGAAAGCCGAACGGAACCTCGCCTATGGACTCGGTGAAATCCGGCGGATCGTCACAAGTCTCGGCCTCGCACAGAGTATCCGGGATCAGGCGTGTTCGCTGTTTCGAACTGCACAGTCTGCACAGCTCTGTCGCGGACGATCGCTCGAGGCGGTGGCTGCAGCCAGCGTCTACGCAACCACTCGGTGTAACGGACTTGGACGATCACGGGCCGAAGTCGCAGCCTGTGCATGTTGTGATCAGCAGAGACTCACCAACGCCTACACCGCGATGAACGTCGAACTCGAGTTACCGACACAGCCGATTGCAGCAACAGATCGGATTCCACGGCTTGCGACAGAACTCGAGGTCCCAGATCAGGTTCGTCGACAAGCACTCGAACTCGCACAGAAGGCACGCGAACGCAGACTGACGATCGGCTGCCGGCCGAGTGGCGTCGCAGCGGGCTGTCTCTATCTCGCTGTCCAGCGAGTCGGATTCTGTCTCTCGCAACAACGGATCGCCGATATCGCAGGAACATCACCGAACACGCTCCGCAGTCGGCGAGACGAGTTACTCGAGATGGAAGCCGAAACCTGATCGTCGCAACCCGGATGAGACACTTGTAACGGAGCCGCTCGAGCGGTCCCTCGAGTGTGTTTTTCTTCCCCCAAAGGGGTGAGGGGCGTTCCAGAACGGAGCGTCCATCGTCAAGAACGATGACTACGAGCGACTGTTCGCAGGTGTCCTTCGATGATTCGGACACCAGACGTGACGAGATGCACAGTACGATGGAAGTCTGGGTCGAAGACCTCGTCGACGAGGTTGACAAAGCAGTCTCGAGTGAGCAATTCCAGGAGTGGGTCGGTGTCCAGAGCCGCTTTCACGATTACTCCTACCGAAATACGCTGCTAATCACTCGGCAGTGTCCGCACGCAACTCACGTCGCTGGCTATCGAACGTGGCAAAACGAGTTCGACCGGCATGTGAAAGAAGGCGAGAGTGCAATCTGGATCTGGGCACCGATCATCGCGAAGCAGTGCCCCGAGTGTGAGAACTCGCCGTCGTACCACGATCAAGGTGACTGCGAATACGACGAGACGTCACCAGCAGAGTGGTCGGAAGGTCTCGTCGGCTTTCGGCCAGCACCAGTCTTCGATATTTCACAAACCGAAGGGGAGCCACTGACCGAACTCGAGACCGAGGCGACCGGAGAGGCCGACGGACTGGTGCCAGCGCTCCTCGAGGGAGCTTCGATGCTTGACGTGGAAGCCGAGGTCGTTTCTCCAGCGGAGTGGTCTCACGGTGATGCTAGCGGCGTGTGTCAGTACCGCTCTCCCGCGCAGCGACCACTGATCGAGGTCCGCGATCGTGAGAACAGCGCCGACCTCGCCGTAACGACTGTCCACGAGTACGCCCACGCACTCTTGCACGGTGCTGTCGACGACGAAACCGAACGCTCGAAACGCGAACTCGAGGCGGAAGCCGTCGGCTACATCGTCGGTCGGTATTTCGGGCTGGATACGAGTGGGTCGGCGTTCTACCTCGCTGCATGGGAGGGCGAAGAGTCGGAGGTCATCCTCGACCGACTCAAGCGAATCAGTTCGACCGCTGCGGAGATTATCGATGTCGTCGACGAGGTGATCGCAGATGAGTGATCGGCAGCTCCTCTTCGAAATCGTCGACGCGCTCGAAACGGAGGGACTCGGTCGTGACGAGTACCAATTGCAACGGGTGATCGACGTCGAAGCACTTGAGCAACTCGTGGACTCGGCGAACGATGACCTCGAGATTAGATTCTCGGTCGGAGAGTTTCGTGTCCTCGTCACGCAGTCCGATGTACGGATCCTCACCAATCCGTAGATTAGCTCTGTTCACATTCTTATCCTTTGATAGTCTTCACACTACCAATCGTTCAGCACAGGCCAAGCACATACCGCTCAGTACAGGCCATAGAGGTATCCCTTGTGGGAAGAAATTTGTAGAAGTTTGATAACAATGTAAAGTATGAGAAGACTGCCAGTAACGCGGCGGCATATCCTTGGAACAGCCGGTATTTCGTTGACTACCGGCTGTATTGATCTTCCTTTATCCGATTCTGGAAGCGGTGTTCGTATCGGGAGTATATTTGTCGGGAATCGGTACGAAGAGACCCCCACTGTCCACTTACAGCTTTACCGTAATGATGAGATTGTTTACGACGAGATCATAGAAATTGATGGGGATAGTCGTGAGGTCATTGATCCCTCCTGGGATACAGAGCCAGCTGAATTCACGCTGCTGTATGCTACTGAAACGGAGTTGGAAAAAGTTGAATTCACCACGGACTACTCCGGGAAAATAGATGCTGAGGGTTGTAACCACCCGGCACTTACTTTCCCTCCATTGGGTGATTCCAGTGGGTCTGAAGTGGGACTTTGGTCACAGGATGATCCTTCGTGGGGAAGCTGTTGATCCTGATCAGTTCGTATCTGTAGTTGCCGCTCGGTACAGACAAAGGACTTATGGTCCTCAACGAGCAGAATATTGATCAGTTCGCCGTTGCTGTGGTTGGCCATTAATATCAAACTATTTAATTCATACAAATGTCTTCCGCTTAATCAACTAGTTGATCGACAAACGGAACCGTGAAGAAGAACGTCGACCCTTCCCCGGGTTCTGACTCCACCCAGATATCGCCACCGTGTCGCTCGACGATCCTTTTACAGAGTGCCAGGCCGATCCCTGTTCCGGAGTATTCCTGAGTGGTGTGGAGCCGATTGAATACCTCGAAGATCTGACCCGTGTACACCGGATCCATCCCAATACCGTTGTCGACGATTTTGAACAGGCACATCCCGTCAGATCGTGTAGCACTTATCTCGATCCGCGGCTTCTCATCATTCTGATACTTGATGGCGTTTGAGATGAGGTTCTGAAACACTTGTTTGAGCTGGTTATCGTCAGCTTCCACTGTCGGTAGTTCTCCAACGATGACGTCGGTACCGGTCTCTTCGACTTGAAGTTGGGGTTATTGAGGACATCGTCGACAACTGCCTCGGCATCCGTGGGCTCAAGGGGTCTGGCATCAGTATCAAGCCGGGAGTACGCCAAGAGATCCTGAATCATCTCCCGCATCCGCTCCGAGCCATCGACGGCGTACTCGATGAACTCATGAGATTCATCGTCAAGTTCGTCGGTATAACGATTTTCGAGTAGGTTGAGATAACTTGTGATCATTCGGAGGGGTTCTTGGAGGTCGTGAGATGCGACGTAGGCGAACTGCTCAAGCCGCTTATTCGAGGACTGTAGCTGTTGCTCAAACGTTTTGCGGTCAGTTATGTCGTGCGCCACGCCGATCATCCGTGTCAACCCGCTGCCGTCAGTTACCGGTTGACCGGGAGCTTCGATCCACCGAATCTCACCATTCCGGACAATACGGGCCTCCTCGTGCTTTGGCTCGCCGGTTTCGAGAGACTCATCGATTGCTTGTTGGACTGCGTCTCTGTCATCTGGATGGATTACGGCGACGAAGTCCTCCCAATTTTCGATGGTGGTGCCGAACAAGGACTCTTCAGAAGGATAGTACGACGCCTGGTCGTTTTCGGTATCCCACTCCCACACCACGGCGTCGGTGTTAGTCAATGCGAACTCCATCCGTTCTTGAACGCGCTGAAGTTCGACCTCACGTTCCTCCAACTCAATGTGTGCCTCTTGGAGTTCCTGGTTACGCTGTTCGAGATCGAACGCTCTGGTTTTTGACTTCGCTGCGGAAACTCCACCAACGAACGCCGGGACGACGACAAACCCCGTAATGATGAGAATCGTTTGGACGGGGTTGTCAATACTGGTATTTGGAGAGAGATGATACACCGCGAGCAAGCCACTCAACAATCCGATCGCACTTAGACACCAAATGGTCACCGTTCGGTAGAACTCCGGGTTGATGGAAGTCCGTGGCAGCCAGTATCCACCGATGAGGAGGATTCCCCCTGGAGCAAAGACGAAAAACGCGAGAAAGAGGGCGTTCGAAATGGGTGTGCCGCTTGTCACTTCTGCATTGTATACTCCGATAGTTGAGCTGATGTAGAGCCCACCGAGGACTAGAATGGCGGGCCTTCCGCCGAAGGTGTTCACGAGCGACTTCCAGCTGCTCATTATCGGATTGATGGGACGCAGACTCTATAATGGTGATTATATACAGAAAGGGCTGGAAACACTGGATCGGCGTCTGCAAATTACCGGGTGGCATCGAGACGAATTTACACAGATAGCCTAGAGTGGGTGGTCAGCGCTACTATCGCATTACCTGAATGGTTGTGACCCGACTTTTGACGGTGAAGCTATCGCTCGGCATCTGATCGCCTCGAAAAGACCTCAAAAGGCCGCCCGGATGGGCGCAGGGGGGTGGCCGCCGGGCGGCATGGAAACAACATCGGGGTAGGGTTGGATGCTGATTGGATCGTGTCACGCGGTGGGACACGCGACAATGAATAGTACTAGTCCTGGCCCATATTAACTTCGCTCCGATTCCAAGCACGTTGGAATCGTCCTACTGACCCATTGAAATCTCACTCACGTTCTCCGTTCGGCTGCTGATACTCCTCCGCGGCTTCAGGATAACATCGCCGATCGTCTTGGTGCTAGATACCTTCTATAGAATGGGGAAGAAGATGATGAGAGAGAATGGAAATCTACGACGTTCTATATCCAAGGATTAGTCGACCAATAGAACTAATAACCATTGGATATTATATTGGGCCGGCGAAGGAAGAGGAGAATCGATAGCGACTGAATCCTCTTCGAGACATCACTGATCCTTCGCTATCGCTTGGCTACATAGGGATACAGGGCAACTGCCCTCCGGCCAGCGTTTCTCGGGATACAATCTACTGCGGAGGCGGTCCTATCCTCAATATTCTATACAGACGTCAGGTCGCCATACTATGTCGTCCCCTACAAGCTCACCACCTCTACGAGCGGCTCAGACCGGCAACGACGGAGACGGTGGTAACTACTCCAGTGAGTGTGACGAAAAGGTGATGGTCACCCCTCAATTGAATAGACATCTTGACCAGGACCTATGAAGCGATTGTAAATGAGATTCAATTACTGAACAACCGAAAGATAATCTTACTTACCGTCGAAGGGCCTGATCACCGCCTAAGCCGATTCATGGAATTAGCGTCAAATCAAAAAGTAAAACGACTGAACGACCTGGCCAAGTCGCAGTTTGACGACTCAAGTCTCAAGGTTGAACGAGTTCCAGTCCAATACGATAACGGCTGGAAGATTGCGTAGGACGAGGTTGAGGATTGATTCTGTTACTGTCTCGTTGAGTTTTGCGCTTGTTCGCAGTTGCACCTCATCTGATTCCGGATTTTTAGATTCTCTCCTCACATAGATAAATCGATACGACATTCATCGTCATATTATAGTCAAAGTAAATTGAAAGTCGTTCACGATAGCACAAGTGTCGTTAACAAATTGGTAATAATACATAAGATTTACTGACAATAACATGCAATGATAGATAGCCATCGGAAATTGCAATCGGATGATAGTGAAGGTGGGACAACGCGACGTTCGTACGTTCAACTACTTGGTGCCCTCGGGATTGGCAGCGCCACCACCGGTGCTGCGATGAGTTCTCAGAGTACCAATGTTGCTGCAGCACAAAATCAGGGGTCGGGCAACGGAATAACCGTCAGCGACTCAGGGACGACTATCGACGATAGTACAAACCACATAGACTTCGGGGCGTCACTCTCGGCAAGCGAATCCAGCGAGGATACCGTCGAAATCCAGGAAAAGACAAACCCATACACCGTCAATGTTCGAACCGATCTTGGAGTCCAGCCCGAGCAGGACGACCTGTGGGGCGCGATCAAGGACCACTACACCTCGCGTCCACCTACGGAACGGAACCACCGCTACGAGATTCCCGCCGGGACGTGGTACGTCGAGACCGATAACATCCACTTCGACGCCCACGAGTTTCTGAGCATCGTTGGCGATCCGTACGCGACGCTCAAGGTCACTGATCAAGACGTCGACCGGCTGATGACTGTCGGACGGATCGACGATTCGCTCCCCCATGCGCAGAGTACGGTGATGAAGAATCTCGAGGTCGACATCCGCGGCGACTACGACGCCGGCATCTGTCGCTGGTACACCTATACGTACGGGCTGATCCAGAACGTCTCCATGCGCGGTCGACGTGACAGGCGTAACCCCAACTTCGGCGGCGATCGACACACGATCATGGTCGACGGCCGGCGGGTCACAACGACGAACATCATCAGGGGCTGCCACCTCAACAACGGCGACACCCACTACGATCGGGATACCCACGTCGGGCACGCGATTCCGTTCAGTTCGGAGATCTACAACCGTGGTACAAACATCTGGGACGGCTGCCAGGTGAGTGGCTACGTCGACAACGGGTTCTATGTGTCAAACAACTCTGGTCGGAATATCCTTCGTGGTTGCCACGCCCGCGACTGCTCCGGTGCGGGGTTCCGTATCGGCGCTAACGATTACATCGAGGACTGCCGCATTACGATGACCGAGCAGCCAGGATACCCCTGGTCCGGTCTCTGGCTCCAGTCCGGCGGTGGCCAGATGGTCAAAGGGCTTACCATCCGAAACGAGGTCGAAAAGAACACCGAGATAATTCGCCTAACACAGGATGGGCCGGCACACCTGACGGACGTCCACATCACCGACAAAGGGGGTGACGGGCGCGCAATTCGCGTTGCCGATAACGATGAGG
Organism: Natrinema sp. DC36; assembly: GCF_020405225.1. Classification (NCBI taxonomy): domain Archaea; kingdom Methanobacteriati; phylum Methanobacteriota; class Halobacteria; order Halobacteriales; family Natrialbaceae; genus Natrinema; species Natrinema sp. DC36. Next base: position 269,934 of record NZ_CP084474.1, on the reverse strand, counting down.
CACAGACGGTGTTCGAAGGCTGTACGATCACCGATCACTCGAGCCCGAGTATCTCCGATTACGCGGTCTACATTAGTTCGTCGAACGTCGTCTTCAGAGACTGTGAGTACGATCTCAACTCTCAGACGGAGCAGGACCGCCACGGCTTCTTCGTCAGCAGACGGGGCACTAATGTAGATCAGCTTCGCATGCATAACACGCAGATTGAACCGGATGGTGCAAGTCTCCGATTCGGCGAGAGTGGCCGGGCTCACAACATCGAGAGTTCGAACTTCGACGGACTCGTGATGAGCGACCCCGGGACCACGCTCGAGGACGTGCTGTGGGTCGGCAACCGCCACCGCGGGACGACGGCCTTCCGAGGCGAACGGTCACAGTGGCAGGGTGACTTCAACTTCGGGTTCGATATCTAGCTGTGCGCTGAACAGCGGTCGGCACGCCAGTATCGGTTGATAAAAGTGAGGCAACTGGCTGTCGACCACTTGGAATCGAGTAGCGACTCGTATGCGAGCTCCAATTTAACACGCTCCCGATCGCCCTGATAGCCAGCGAACGACAATCGCTAGCCCCGGATCGGGTGTGTACCGGACTCGAAACTGGCCACTGCTGGCGCGTTGATCGTCATGGTCTGGGAGCTCTCACTCGAGTCCTCGAAGACGTTCTTCCTGTCCGGTACAGACGCTTTGACGATCGCATCAGGGAAGCCTGCGGAGTCGAGAATCGTCGTCGCCTGAAGTTGTCGACGATGACCAGGAGAGTCACATTCTTCGACTTTCACTGAGATATCGAACCAGATACTATGACAACTTCAGGGTTACTCAGTTGATGTTCAATTACTCTTTAAGTGTTATTTCTGGCTTATCATCAAAATCGATGATGACCATATAGTCATTGTATGGAAACTCAACTCGTCCCGATCGTTCTGTTTCATCCATTTTCGGTCTAAAGAGCCTGTTAAGTACATCTGGGTTGATCACATCGTATAACGTTTGGAGTTCTTCTGGATCTGTTTGTTCTCTTTTTGCAACCGTTTCAATTATTCTAGTGCAAAGACCATTGCTTTTCATCCCATTCCGTGTCATCGGCTAGAATATGGCGCTGAAATAGATAAATTCTGGGGGAGAGTTTCTTATAGTTATTGTAATTGGATAAGGGCAACCGCCATGGTTATACTTGAAGAACACCATTAATTATCATGGTTTCCGTCGAAAAGGTGCTGGATTTGCTTCATAATACACGTCGTCGATACACGTTGTATTATCTGAAGGAGCAATCAGAGGCGGTTCACGTTGATGATGTAGCGAAGGCGGTCGCAGAAATGGAAGTGGATCCAGCCACAACTGAGGTGTCTGATAAGAAAATAGAGCAAATTGAGTTGTCGTTGTATCACAACCACCTGCAAAAAGTGGATTCGACTGAGTTCATCAGCTATAATGCAGATGAGGAAACGATACAGCTAACCGACTCACCAACCAAATTCGACAGTATCCTTACTGTCGCAAAGGTGTTGGAAAACTCGAAATAAGATGCTTTGCGTTATTTTATAGGATACTGTATAATCGCTGCGTCGCCGGTCTTGAGTGGCGATGAACCAGTCAACGAGCAACCGACCTTCGATTACTTTTATTGGCCGGTAACAGTGCTGTTACCCCTCTACGTGGCCAATAGAGTTAATCATAACAGACTCCAGACAGTGATGACGAGAGAGGATTCAGTTGACGACTCAACACTGAACCACTCCGAGACAAACCCTCGTCACAACTGAGATTGGATTGCGTTCCGACGTCAAGTCAATAGCCAAATTGACAGACCATCAATCTCAGACCCGCCCCCGGCGACAGATCACCTATAGGGGATGGGCTCAAATGTTGGTCACTGGTCAGCGTTTCTGCGACGCCTGAGTTTGTATACTGAGCCGCGGCCAACATCGGCGATGTCTCTCACCGATCGACAAGAAGACCTCCTGATCGCCGTCGCACTGACCGAGTTCTCAGTCCACTATGAACGCGCCGATCCCGAACTCTCACGAGAAGCCCGGCAGCTCGCAGCGAGCCGCCTCGTCGATCACGACGTCGAGCCTGCTAAGGCCGTCGATGCACTTGAGATAGAATAAGTGTCACTCGATTTTTGTGAATGGCCCTTTCGAGAAGCTTCAGGGAACCCGGAGATCCGAGGGAAACGGCCACCGCCGGGTGGCTAGGACAATGTCAAACGAACCCATGATGAATTACTCAAGGACGACTAACACGAATCGTCTGCCCATTGCTTTATTGCAGCCCCTCTCGAATTGAAAAGCGTCCGTGAGGGCAGTAGGTGGTGGCTTCGAAACCTCACGGACTGTTAAAAAGAGAGTAGCGGATGGTATAAACGTGACCAAACGGAGAAAACGTTTTCAGGCTATTCGCTAACAGGTCACACTATTTTGATACGAGTGATAGAGATGAGACAGCCAAAAGGCAGCGAACTTCCTTTGCAATCATTTGGTGGTAACATCGTTGTTACCAACTTATCTGGCCAATAGAGTTATTCGAAAACGGACTCGAGATGATGATGACGAGGGGGAATGGGTTCAATTGTTGCCAACAGAATCCGTCCGACACGAGACATACAGCCCTTCGTCTTCCGAGATCGAATCACGTTTCGACGTGAAGTCAATAGCCATATTGTCAAACCCGATTTCGGACCCAGCCAAGTCGATACCCATTGACATTGGATGGGGGCTCAACGCTGGCCTCTGGCCGGCGTTTCTGAAACACAATATGGTTTTATGCCTACTCGAACAGTGATCCTATATCATGTTCTCTAGTCAGCAGCGTGATAATCTCTTGATCGCCGTTGCATTAGCCGAGTTTTCATACCGCCATCAGAAGGAGAGTCCCCGACTAGCTGCGAGATCGTGGCAACTCGCGGTTAGCCGTCTTGCGAAGTACGATATTGATCCCTACGAAGCAGTCGATGCGCTTAGGGCTCACGACAGACGAAAGGTCACTGCCGACCCCGATATCGAGCTTCTGAGACGGTAGACACAACAATTTCCGGGTATATTCTGGCTTTTATCATGGAAGCCGCGGCCAACGGTAGTGATGCCTCTGGACGATCGTCGCAAAGACCTCCTGGTCGCCGTCGCACTGACCGAGTTCTCAGTCCACTACGAACGCGCCGATCCCGAGCACGCGTGGCAGCTGGCAGCCGATCGCCTCGTCGATCACGACGTCGAACCGCGAGAGGCTGTCGACGCACTCGAGATCGGATAACTATCGCTCGGCATTTGATTGCCTCGAGAAAACCTCAAAAGGCCGCCCGGATGGGCGCAGGGGGATGGCCGCCGGGCGGTATGGAAACAACATCGGGGTGGGGTTGGATGCTGATTGGATGTCCATGTCGCGTGGGGAACGCGACAGTGAATATGTTCGTCCCAGCCTATATCAAACCTCGCTCCAATTCCGAGCACGTTGGAATCGTCCTGCTGGCCCTTTGAAATTCCGGACCTCCAGTTCTAATTCTTCAATCGCCTGTTCAACTTCCGATTCCGAATATGAGTGTTGTCCTGTGTCAACCATAGATATCGTGTTCGTCAGTCTGCCAGCGCCGAGTGGCCCATCGAGTCCTCGAGCGTCATCTAGTCTGGTTTCTCTCCGAGTGTCACTACGTCGTGATCAAACCGTTGTACAGCATCCGGTTTGGGTTTCAGTAACGGCGCGAGAACGTTGAGCCAGTCGTCGATCCACGGTCCAACCGCTCCCATGAGTGCGACCCGGTCTAACGGCTGTCCGAACGCGCTGATCAACTCGGGGTCGCCGAGATCATAGCCGAGTTCCTCGAGTGCATCGAACAGGACGCCGTCGACGGTCGTTGTATTGATCGATACCGACTCGTTCTCGTAGCCCGGCTTCGTCGCATCGATTTCGGGAACGTACCAGGGAGCGATCGCGACCGTCCACTTGCGCCCATCGACGCGCTGGAGGATATCGAAGGCCGCCAGCCGGTCGATGTGCTTGCCGTAGGTTACACCGGAACAGCCGACACGCTCGAGAATATCTGAGCGACCAATCGGCTCGTCGGCGGCGAGCACCGCTTTCAGGATCTTGCCCGGCGTCGGTGCGGAGAGTGACGGGAGCAGACGGTCGCCCGGCAACGCTGCAAGCGCGTGTCCCACGTCGGCGATCGTTAACATCGCCCGGTCGTTTCGAACGCGTCAGCGCCGTCAGCGCGTCCACAACGTCAAACGGCGATCCGATGTAGGCTTCGAACAGTCGGACCGTCCGGCGCATGGCCTTGGACTCTCGGCCCGGGCAGAGGTTCTTTTTCTCGAAAACCGTCTCGACAGCGTGACGCATCGACGAGTAATCGGAGACGCCGGTCACCGGAACCTCGAGTTCCACGGGATCGTAGTCGGTGCGGTCGTCGAGTCGGTGTTTGACTGCATTATAGACGACCCGAATGATCGGAAAGCAATTCACGAAGTCATGGATATCTTGGTCAACCAGTCGGCCGACTGCAGCCGCATAAAATATCCGAGTAAGAACACCATCCGTAATCGGGGACTGTTCCTGCCCTTCGAGGATTTCACCCACAATCTCCTCTGTGAGGTCTTCGACCGTCACGAGTCCCTCCGTCGTCCCGAACTCGTCGATGATCACCGCCATTTGCGTTCGCGACGTCTGCATCTCCGAGAAGTTCGTCGACGGACTTACTCTCAGGGACATACTGGGGTGGGTCAAGAAGTTTGAGGTCGCCAACGAACGTCTCTCCGGGCGTGTCACGCTGTTGTGCCCGGGCGAGTTCGTGTATGTCTGCAGTTCCGACGATGTTGTCGAGCGTTTCTGCGTAGACGGGGAGTCGCCTGTGGCCGCTTTCGAGACACTTGGTGATCGCATCGTGGAGCGTCTCCATCTTCTCGATTCCAGTGATGTCCAACCGTGGAGTCATGACCTCTTTGGCGATCGTGTTTCAGAAGCGGAAGATACGCTGAAACGGCTTTGTTGAATCGCTATAAGGCGGTGGATTTCACTATTTGATGGCACATTCGGAACCAATCCCTGAGACACTCGCCCTGTTTCATCAGCGGTTAAAGCGGATTTCGTCTCGCCCGCCTATACTCGAGATACCGTCCTAAAGTGTCACTGACTGTCGTTACGATTCTAAGAGTTCGGTCGCAGTCACGACCTTGACATCCTGTCCGTCGATATATTTAAGAACGCGTTCGAATGCCTGTTCGTTCATCCCATCTTCACCGCCGATGTAATCGAACTGTAACACTGCAAGTTGACCGTACTGTGCGGCATAATCGATATACGTTCTCGTCTCATCCCCAGCACTTCCGGAGAAGAAGCCAATGTTATGTGGATCCGTGAGCGGTAACCCATTTGGATTCCCACCGAATCGGAAGGCCTGTTTGTGGCGTTTCTTGACAAGATCACGAGCAGTTGGACTGAGTATATTCTTTGGTGTGACGAAGTGTTGTGCACCGTCTTCGAAGCCACGGCTTTCGAGAAATGCCTTTGTCCGCTCGATCATTCCCTGTTGCTCTTCGGGAGAATACTCGTGGAGAAATTGCGCACCAGTTCGCGGTCTGGCTGCCATATCCCAACCTGCGTCATTCATCTCTGTAAGTCGATCTATCGTAAGTCTACCGTCTCGGCCGATGGCTTCAGGCATGACTGCTTCGACACCCGCATAGCCGTAGGATTTCATCTGCTTGAACGCGTGTGCATAGTGTTCGTTGAGGGTCCCATCGAACAAGAGCATAACTTTTCCCGTCTCCGGACGGTTGACAGTTCGGAGGTCGTCGACTTGGCAGTTGATCGAACCGGACATATTACCACGGCGGCGAGCGGTCACCCGAATCTGCCGGACGTCCTCTAAATCGGGTTGTGTTTCAATCCGATCGGTACCAAAGTCGACGCGTACCCACCGATCGGCCGGCCCGACGAGCGTCCGATGTAACACGTGCACGTTACGTGAGTTCGGTGCGAACAGTTCAATCGTGAGTCGGAGCTGCTGACGTCCGGTAAATTTCACTGCGAGAGAGAGGTTTTTCCCGCTCAGATCCTGTCCGTCAAATATTTTGTAGATCGCTGCATATTCCGTGTCCTCGTTCGCTGTGAGGTGTGCCGACTGCGAGCCGCCATACGGATCATCTGTCCCAGCCTTGAGCGTACCAGCGTTGATCATTGCGTTCCATTCGTCGAGAGTCTCAAAGTTCTCGATCGATTCCCCGGGAAGCTTCGATAGTCCGTCAGTGCTATCAGATTTAGTAGAGTCTTCGTTCGACGTATTACCGTTTCCCCGCCACTCTCGCAGTTGTGAGAGACAGCCAGAGAGGCTAAGTGTTCCAGCCGCTGCAACGGTCGTTACGAACGATCGTCGATTTTGATCTGTCATCAACTGCATTGATAACCTGTTGACTCTTCCTTATCAATCTGTTAATCGAGGTTGTTCATCTCGACCAGTCGTACCTTCCAGTAGCGAGAAGTTCGTTAGTTGCTGTTGATGAGGAGGAATAAGGCATTGCTAAATTCAGTAAGAACCGCAGGAAAGAGGCGAGATAGAGAGGGTACTGCTGGCGGTATCAATATGGATCACAGTATTGACACGCTGTAGGCCGGTCAGTTTTCGGAGACCTAGTTTGCCTTCACCGAATGGCTGGATGGATCCGAGCACGTCTGCGTGTATTGTGACTAACCGTTCCAATTTTCGACAACTTTTACTGATCGTTGGGAAGCACGTAGCTGGCATGGTTGAGGTTACGCGCGTCACCGCCGACCAATATGTTAAGCTTTAGAAGGTTGGTACACCGTTTTTGAAGATACGAGAATGAGTCCAATTGTAGCGATGTTAACGGTATTAATGATCATGGTAGCCGTTACCATGTGTTTCGTGATAGGATGGGTCATTTCGGGCGGGTATTTGCCCGACTGATGTCTTCGGATCGTTGACTATCCCCGTATTCGTCCAGAAAGATGATTGAGCGTTCAACATAGGTCATAGACTTACTGCTTAGTGTTGTGCAGATATATCCCCGCTGTTCTGGAATCGCAAGCGTCAACACAACAGTCGAATCATCGAACTGCTCGAATACCAAACGCGGAAACTGATACGCCGCCAATTACGACCGGCATCCAGTAGATTGCACCGGGAAGAGAACGTCCATCATACATAGTCCCATAACAGAACTCGAGAACACATCGCTAATGGCTTTGCATCCTTGCAGTAAGCGGAGGTGTCTTTCTGTCCTAACTCCGTAGTGAACTAACCCCACCCTACCGCTCGCCTTTCGGCTCGCGCTTGAGGGTGGGGCTTCCTGTTTCCACGACGTGCTTTGCAGATACAGACGTATCCACAGGGAGCACAGTCTCCACAGACGTTGATTCGGAGCGTCCCGCTCCTAACCGCTTTTTGACACTGCGAGAAAGAATATTCCACGCTGCGTTCGCGTCTCTATCTGCTTTGAACCCACACACCGGGCAGGAGTGTTCGCGGATCCACAACGGCTTCTCCGTCGAAACCCCGCAGGACGCACACTCCTTGGTCGTTCCACGCGGATTCACAGCGACGAAGTGCGTCCCTCTCGCTTGCATTTGTATTCGAGCATCCGAAGGAACGTTCCCCACGCTGCTCCAGCACGATTCCGAGAGTTGCTGTCGAGTTCGACCAGACCTTTCGTGTCAAGGTCTTCGACCGCCACAAGGTCGTACTCACGGGCGTAGTAGTTCGACAACTTGTGGAGGAAGTCACGACGCGTCTGCTTGAGGTCAGCGTGACGTTCGGCCACGACCTTCCGCTGTTCCTCCCAATTTGCAGACCCGTGTTCTTTCCGCGAGAGGTCGCGTTGGACGCGTTCCAACCGCTCGCGTTCGTCGGACAGGTCGAGCAATTCGACGGCAGTCCCATCGGTATCGTGAGTGTACTTGAGAATCCCTACGTCGATGCCGACGCACCGCTCGGGATTCTCGGGCTTCGTGGGTGGGCCGTCCTGGGTTTCGACGCCGAGGATGGCGTACTACTTCCCGGTGGGTTCGCGTTTGACTGTGATGGTCTTTATCTCGGCCTCGTCGGGGAGGTCACGGTGGAAGGTGATGGGGATTTCTCCGAGTTTCGAGAGCCACAGTCGGATTCGGCCACTCGTGTTCTTGAGCTGGAAGCCGGATTGACTGTAGGTGAAACTTCGGTACTCGTCCGGTGCTTTCCACTTGAGGTCCCACGCGGTAGCCGTTGTCTTTGCGACCCCGGAGCGTCGAGAGATTGTCGTACAACCGCTGAACGACTTTCTGAAGAACCCTCGAGTGAACGCTTTTCAGGCCGTTCCACCACTTCTTGAGACTCGGCAAGAGTTTCTGTTCGCTGTATGCCGAGGTGTTGTCGGTTCCGGCTGAGTCGATGAAGGAAGTGGTTGTAGACCTGCCTACAGGTATCGACGGTCCACGCTAACCGCTCTGCGAGGGCGTCGGACGGTCGGAGTCGATACCTATAGTTGTAGTTCACGAGCGTTCTTCGATGAGTTCGTCAAGTTTCTCTTGGACGAACGAGGACAGACTCAAGTGGTTCTCCTGAATCCACTCCTCTTGGTCGTCGCGGATAGAGATTGTCTTGCGCGTTGCCACTCCATAATTTATGCAAACTGCGTGCTAAACAGTTACGATTGGGTTGGCCTGTGGGCCGAGCGTCGAACGTGTTTGAGAATCGTGTGGGCGCTGTATCCCCTCGCTTCGCTCGTTCGTTGAGGAAGAGGCCTTAGCGCCCCAATTCAGGTAAATCGTTCGTGCTTACCGGCCGGACGACTTCAAACGTTACCGTCAGGCGACACTGAGTGTCATTATTGACAGAAATACGTGAAAGAGAAGAGCTCATTAGCCAGTAGTGTGAGTGTCAGAACATGGCATCGTGGAAACGGGATTTTGCAAGTGGGATCGTCGTCCTCGGTCCCATTATTATCACGCTCTACGTTATCTATTGGCTCTATGGAATGGTCGCCGGTCTGATACCGGGGCTAATTCTTAACGCCGACATACTCGAGCCGCTCATTTCGGGCTCAAGCGCGTCGGCTGAGCAAATACGCGAGCAAATGGCCCAATTTCTCCGCGTAATCACCGCACTGACTGTATTTGCCATCCTGACGTTTTCGGTCGGGTATCTTATGCGGACGACTATCGGTGGGCTGGTCGAACGACTCGTCGACAACCTGGCGAATCAAGTGCCTGTGATCCGACTCATATACAACGCCTCGAAGATGGCCGCTGAGACGGCCTTCGGCGAGCAGGAATCGCTCCAGAAGCCAGTCAAGATCGAGACCTGGGAAGGGTTACGGATGACGGCCTTCAAGACCGGCAAAGTGACTGACGACGGCCGCGAGATGCTCTTCTTGCCCACCTCGCCGAACATCACGACGGGCTACGTTGTCGAAATCAAACCCAGCGAGATCACCGAGCTTGATGAGAACGTCGAAAACGCGCTGACGCGCGTTCTCAGCGGTGGGTTTGGTGACGCAAACCATCGCAGTATAGATGCCGACATCTCCATCGACGAGACGAAGTCGAGCAGGACCGACGACTAACAGCAGAAGTACGCTTCTCTTGGATCAGAGCGCGATGTGCGCCATATTGATCATTGTTCCGCTCGCTTAACAGTCTCATAGCCGTCTCCGTATGATGTTCATGGGTGCGCCTACATACCTGTTGATCTGAAACCCGACACCTTCGACGTTTGAAAGCTCCCGTACACTCCAGTGAGGGAGAGGACTACGATAAGGGCCCCGGCAATACCGTTGATCCTGATGACCAGTTCTCGAGTAACGCCGAGGACATGCGGTGCTACCGCGATCCAAATTCCAAGTAGGGTAGTAAGCCCCGCGACGATGATGCTTGGGGACTGTCGTTCGCTGACTAGATAAGCCTGCAACGATGCAAGGAACGCAACCACTGCGCCGACAAGAACATTCTGGATTCCCATAAAATTGGTAATCGTGAAAATAGCCGTCGATACCATGATGAACGTGCCGAGCACTGCTGCCAGCCCGGTTGTCCGTTCAACGAGTACTAATGAATTGTCCGCAGATCGTGCCTGACTCATATGTGAATGTATGTGCACTTCGTATTTCATAGTGGCGGACAGATATCTCTTGAGTGATCATGTCGAGACATACGTTCATACTCCTGTCCCATCCAGAGTATCCGGGTAAGTTTGCCAACCCACTGACCTACGCTGCACAGCTCGATGATGCCGGCCACGATGCCGAAGTGTACTTCGATGGGGAAGCGACGTACTGGTTCGACGATCTCGAGGAGCGGCCCCAACCCGCGCTGGATGCCTACGCCCGTGCGAAAGAACGTGACCTCATCGCGGGGGTCTGCGATCACTGTGCTTCGTTTAAGGGCGTTGTAGAAGCCGTCGAGAGCGAGGGATTCGAGATCGAAGGTACCGACCACGCACCTGACGTGGCAGAGTTAGTCGACGAGGGGTACGAAATTCACACGGTGTAGTAGTACTCCCCATTGCGCTTCTGTTTTCGGTCGAGCTGACTACCCGGTTTGTTGACCCGAGGCCGGCCGGTTTGCTCGTCGCGGCGGAACGTCACGTCCAGCGAGGAGAGGAAATCGTTCATCCCTTCGCGCATGGGTTGTGGCGCGGTTGCCTCCCCGTACGTCCCGGACTCGCCGTCGAAAACGACCAGTCGATCCGACACGCGATTGATCAGGAAGAGGTCGTGGTCGATCACGAGCAGTGGCCGGTCGCGTTGGCGGGCGAACCGACGGAGCTGGTCGGCAACAGCTACGCGGCGGTCGACGTCGAGAAACGCCGACGGCTCGTCCAGAAGGTAGATGTCGGCCTCGCGGGCGAGACACAGTGCCACCGCGACCCGCTGGAGTTCGCCGCCGGAGAGCTCCGAAAGCGGGCGATCGAACAGCGTCTCGAGGTCGAACGGCTTTGCGATCCGCGTCTCGAACGCCTGCGAACTGACGTCGGTAACCCGCACGAACCGTTCTCGAACCGTCTCGTCGTCCGGAACGATGTACTGCGGTTTGTACGAGACGGTCGCGTGGTCGGGGACGGTCCCATCGTCGGGTTCGATGCCTCCCGCGAGTAGTTTCGCGAACGTCGTCTTTCCGAGGGCGTTCGCCCCGACGATCCCGATCGATTCGCCCTTGTGGACGGCGCCGGCCTCGACGGTCAGCGAGAACTCCTCGAAGCTGACCTCGAGGTCCGGATACTCGAGGACTGCCTTCGTCTCGGGGACCGACCGCTCCCGTGGCCCCGGGAATGTGATCGACTTATCTCTGATCCGGACGTTTTCCTGTCGAAGCTGTCCCTTGAGGAACTGGTTGATACCCTCGCGGGATCCGAGACGTTGGGCAACGACACCGAAATCTCCCGGTTCCCCGTAGGCGACGTGGATCCCGTCGGCGAGAAGGTCGAGGGTCGCCAGGTCGTGTTCGACGACTACCGCCGCGGCCCCTGCCTCAGTGATCCGGTCGCGGATCGTTTGGGCGACGCTCAGTCGTCGTTCGACGTCCAGGAACGACGAAGGTTCGTCGAACAGGTAAAGGTCAGCGTCGGTCGCCAGCGTGGTCGCGATCGCGAGGCGCTGGTGTTCACCGCCCGAGAGATCGCCAATCGCCCGGTCGAGAAGCGGCGTCAGGTCGAGTTCGTCTACGAGGTCGTTCACCCTGTCTCGGGAACTGTTCGCTCCGTTCGAGTACGCGGCCAGCCTTGTTCGGACCGTCTCGTCTGCAGTCGCCTCGTCTACGGGTGCCTCGACTCGCTGGTGTTTGGTCGCTGTCTTCACGTCTTCGCTGCGGAGTCGCTCGAGGTGTGTTTGAAGTGTCGTACCGCGAAACGTGTCGATCGCGCGGTCCCAGTCGGGGTCGTCCTCGCGCCCAAAGTTTGGGATCGTTTCTCCAGCAAGGATCCGTAACGCCGTACTCTTCCCGATCCCGTTGCGTCCGAGCAGGCCGATCACGGTTCCGTCCTCGGGCATCGGAAGTTCGTAGAGTCGGAACCCGTTATCGCCGTACTGGTGAACGAGCTGGCCGGTTTCGGCGGGGAGCGGCACGATCCGAATCGCGTCGTTGGGGATTTTCTTTTCGATGAGCTTGTGTTCGCGCATTACGACGTCATCGTCGATGTGTAACTCCCCGTCGTCGGTGACGTGAAACCCCTCGCGCCCCGAGCGATTGAGTGGGTCGTATTTGACCGCGATGTCTCTGATCTCGTCGGTCACTTCGTCCTGATCGATGACCGCGACGTACGCTTGCTCCTGGATGTCGGTCGGATTCGTCATGGTGTGGATGGAAATCTCGTCTCTGTGTGCTGGCGTATACTGGGTGGTGTTCCGTGCGACCGACGGGGCGAACCGTGGTGCCTTGCCATCGACCCATTTCGCCCGCTCGAAGGAGAGCTATGCCGACTCCTGTTGTGCCAGCACGATGAGTGCGGTACTCGGCTCGAGGGCGTGCGGTGCAATGTCTTGGTCGCCGTCAAAACGGGCGATGTCGCCTGCGGTAATGTCGTAGGTGTCGCCGGCGAGTTCCAGTTTGATCTCGCCCTCAAGTAGGTGGAAGACGATGTCGCGACCCGGGTGTGAGTGGGGTTTGACCGCCTCGTCTGGAGCGAGTTTCAGCCGGATCGTTTTCGGCTCCTCGGTGGGGAAGACGTTCGCGTGTGGTGTGGCCTCCAGTTCTGAGAGGGATCGAATTGTGGGCATACGTGACTTACCTCGTAGCCGAGTACGAGTGTCGTCCCGACGGGATCGTCAGTACAGGTCACCGTCTCGGCGTCCGAACACGAACGACTACGGGTTCGACTCTCAAAAGTGGGCTGTCGAACACGTTTGTTCCTTGAATTATGCTGATGTCGACGTATCGTTCGACGATCGACTCATCGCAGCGGTACCGAGACCGATCCGCCCTTGTGCGTTCGGCTGGACGGTGACATACCAGTATGTCCGAAAACGACTACGGATTCGAAACTCTCGTCACTCGATTCGACGAGGACGGTTCCGGCGCGGCGGAGACCGGGGACGTCGTCGCACCGATCCATCTCACAACCACGCACGAGATGGATCAGCCGGGGGGTCTCCGATCACGGGTACAAGTACACGCGATTTGGAAACCCGACTCGAGACGTCCTCGAGAGCCGACTTGCGAAACTTGCCGGCGCGGAGCATGCGACTGCCTGTGCGTCCGGAACCGCAGCGATAGCGACAACGTGTCTCGCAGTCCTCGAGCCCGGCGATCACGTCGTCGCGTTCGACGGCATATATGGTGGGACGCGGCTCCTCTTCGAGGATCTCGTCGTAGATTCAATCGGAGCGACCGTCGAGTACGTGGACGCGACGGATACTGAAGCGGTCGCCGACGCCATTGCCGACGACACTGCGCTCGTCTGGATGGAGTCGCCGACGAATCCGCTGCTGCGGCTCTGTGATCTCGCCGCGATCGGTGAACTTGCTGCAGCTGTGGACGCCTCCTTTGTCGTCGACAATACGTTTTCGACGCCGTACCTCCAGCGACCGCTCGAGTTCGGTGCCGATGTCGTCGTTCATAGCACGACGAAGTACATTAACGGCCACAGTGACTCGATGGGCGGCGTCGTCCTCACGAACGACGATGTGATCGAAAGCGAGATCGATCACGTCCGGGCGTACGATCTCGGCGGAACACTGTCGCCGTTTGACTGTTATCTCACGCTCCGTGGGCTACGGACGCTTCCGCTTCGGATGGACCGACACGAGGCGAACGCATACCACATCGCCGAGTTCCTGTCCGATCACCCGGCCGTCCGTCGCGTCCGCTATCCCGGACACGAGGCACATCCACAACACGCCCTCGCCGAGGCGCAGATGGACGGGTTCGGTGGGATCGTCTCGTTCGAACTCGACGCTTCGGGAGCCGAAACGCGAGCTGTCCTCGAGGAGCTCGAGGTGTTCACCCTCGCCGTGAGCCTCGGCGGCACCGAATCGCTCGTCGACCATCCGGCGACGATGTCGGCGTCGTATCTTTCCCAAGCGGAGCGCGAGGCGGCCGGGATTTCAGAGTCGTTGGTTCGCATTCCCGTTGGGATCGAAAGGAGTGACGATCTCGTTGCCAATCTGCTGTAGCGCCACGGGTCTTCGGTGCGACGAACGAAGCAGAGCTACGAGTCAGTGATCGCGATGCCGACCCAGTCGTCAATCCTGATAATCTTGAGTTCGTGGTCCGCCGGTTTCTCGCCGATCGTCACGTCGCGCACGGTGTCGCGGATCATCTTTCGACATGCTCGTTCGATCTCGGACGCTGTGATCGCGTGATCAGGTTCGCGAGCGATCCGTACTCGCAGTTCGATGCTCCCACTGTCGGGTAGTGATGTCACCGCGTTCGCACATAGACTTTCGATCGCCTTGAGTTCCTCTCCGCTGACATCCGATATACAATGCTTGACTCGGACGACGCGTTCAATGTCGTTGATCCGACGGATTGCATCCAACGGCAGTTCGTAGTTCGAATCGATCAGGATGGTCCCTAGCGTGCCGTCGGAAGCGGATGAGGGGACGATCGATACCTCAGTGAACAGGTCCCCGTAGTACTTCTCGAGCGTCGAATCGACGTACGACTCGGTTCCTGGCTTCGTTTCGATGAGGTACGTGTCGATATTCGGTGTGGAACTGCTCATAGTGGAATTCGTACGAAGACCTCGATAGCGTTGTTTTCGATCGCGTTTCCACGACCTGTACGTGGAATGCAATCTTCCAAACGCTCTCAAGTTACACAGCTGTTTTCCTAATGGAAGAGCCACGTTCGTACGGAACCGCATTAGGAAGAAGCGGTCGCCGTGGGCAGTCAGTTCGAGTTCCCAGTGCCATCTCGTCTCTCACGGTCCGTACAGACCCCCTCGGGAACCGGACGATTCCCGAGATGTTCAGTCGGGTGCGCCATCTCGACACCAGAGCACGGTCACTGGACGACCGCTCCCGACCGACGAGGCTCACTCTTATGTGATTCACAGACGATTACCGAACAATGGCAAGTGGCCTCGAGTATCCGTGGTGGCTCCGAATCACGCACTGGTTTAACTTCTTCTTCATCATTCTGTTATTCCGAAGCGGTTATGAGATTCTCATGAGCCACCCTAAACTCTACTGGAGCGACGACGCGGAACCGAGCGATGCGTGGCTTCGAGTCGGCGATGAGGAGCGGGACACTGACTTCGACAAGGAGATCATCGACGGCGAAGACCTCTGGGCGGCCGAGGACGAGATCGATCCGCCGTCGGCGCTCATCTCGTTGCCCGGTCGCGACGCCATCGGGATGGGCCGCCATTGGCACTTCTGGGGGGCGATCGGGTGGACCGTCTGCGGTGTTCTCTACGTCGGAGCGCTACTCATCTCGGGCGAGTGGACGCGATTCGTACCGACGTCGTTCGAAATTTTCCCACAGGCGTGGAATGCGCTTATATCGTACGCACAACTTCAGGTCCCCCACGCTGCGGGATACAACGCCCTCCAACAGCTCACGTATTTTAGCGTCATCTTCATCCTGTCGCCAGTAATGATCATCACCGGTCTCCTCCAGGCGCCGGCGTTCCGCGCGCACTGGCCGGAGTGGTTCGGGTGGAACCGACAACTCAACCGGAGCATTCACTTCATTGGCTTCATCGCATTCAACGTCTTTCTGTTCGTCCACGTCGCCCTCGTCGCGGCCCACGGATTCTGGTCCGAGATGGGGAAGATCGTTCTCGGGAGCGCAAATGCGTCTACTGATTTGACGATCGCACTCACCGTGTTGGGCGTCGCAATCGTCTTCGGGTTTGCCGCTCTCGCTACGTGGATCTCCCTGAAACGACCGTATTTCACTCAGAACCTCCTCGAAATCGGCGTTGACCCGCTGTTGAAAGGGCTGTTCCACCACGTCTCGTTCTACGACGGCGACGATCGGCCCGAGGAGTCGGACTTCGCTCGAGTCAACGGCAAGCCGCCGCGAAACGACGAGTACCGCGCCCACTTCGAGAGCAACTTCGAGGACTGGACGATCACGGTCGACGGCCTCGTCGAAAACGAACTCGAACTGACCAACGACGAGATACGTGAGATGGACAAACAAGAACACGTCACCCGCCACGACTGTATCCAGGGTTGGACGTATTATGCGAAGTGGGGTGGCATCCCACTGTCGGCCATCATGGACCGGTGTGAGCCCCACGAGGACGCGGAGTGGCTCGTCTTCTGGACGCTCGACGAGAAGTGGGAGTATTCCGAGGACGGCCCCTTCGAAGAGAAGGGGGTGGAGGACGACATTCCAGAGTTCTATTACGAGGCCATCCGGATGGACAAGGCCCAGGAGCCGCGTTCGATCCTCGCCTACGAGATGAACGATGGCGATCTCCCCGTGGCCCACGGTGCCCCCTACCGGCTCCGTATCGAGAGTCAGCTCGGCTACAAGATGTCCAAGTGGGTCACTCGCATCGAGTTCGTCGAAGACTTCGACGATATCGGCAAGGGTTACGGCGGGTGGCGTGACGATGTCCTCCACTACTACCCCAGCAGCGCCGACATCTGAAACGACGATGCTGTCTCTGCTTTCGCGACGGCATCGGGCGATCTAAGCGTTCGATGACCACCGACCAAGACCCTGACGAACTTGGTGAGTTGCCAGTTGGCAGTGCCGGCCGCGCTGGCAACGTACTCAAGTTTCTCGAGTATTGGGATCCGCTCTACTTCGCGCTGGTCATGGCGACCGGAATCGTCTCCATCGGTGCGTCCCTCACTGGATTCGAGCGGATCGGCAAGTTGCTGTTCGTGGTCAACATTGTCGCGTACGTCGGTATCGGTGTCCTCACGGTGGCACGGATCGGCCGCGCCCTCGGATCGACGCTTCACGACCTCGTCTCGCCGGACCGGGCAGTGGGGTCGTTCACTGCCGTCGCAGCGACCTGCATCCTCGGGAGTCAATTCGTCGTCTTCGAACAGTCGATTCTGGCCGCGACGGCGTTACTGGTGTTCGCCGGCGGTCTCTGGTTCGTTCTCACGTACACCGTGTTCGTGGGATTGACGATCCGGGACGTCGACGATCCCATCGAAGAGACGCTCGACGGCGGCTGGTTTCTCGCCGTGGTCGCAACACAGTCCGTGGCCGTGCTCACCGCGTTACTCGCTCCACAATATCCGTCGGTGCTCGAGAGCGTCGGCCTAGTGGCACTCGTCCTGTACCTGATCGGCGGTGGATTCTACCTGGTGTTGTTCACACTGGTGTTCTACCGGATGACGTTTTTCGCGTTTCGACCATCGTCCGCGACGCCGCCGTACTGGATCAACATGGGTGCCGTCGCAATCACAACGCTGGCGGGCGCGTTGCTCCTCCAACTCGGACCGTCGTGGCCGTTCATCACCGAGATACGCCCGTTCCTCCTCGGGTTCACGTTCTTCTTCTGGGCGACGGCCACGTGGTGGATCCCATTGCTCGTCGCGCTCGGCGTCTGGCGGCACACCGTCGGCGGAATCGCACTGCCCCATCGCCCAGAGGGGTACGGCCCGCGATACTGGGGGATGGTCTTCCCGCTGGGGATGTACACAGTGAGTACATCCCGCCTCGCGAGCGGAGTGGGGATCGGAATACTTCACGTCGTTCCGCGAGTGTTCGTGTTTATCGCATTCGGAGCGTGGGCAGTCGTGAGCGTTGGGTTGGTCCGCCGCACGGTGCAGTGGACGCAGACGCACCTCGGATAAGACCGTCGTGCATCGGCTGTATCGGATTACCCCTTACCGTTCGCGCGATTCCATAGTACCACCTATTACGTTCCGGAGAACGTACGGCATCCCTCTCCAGATCTGGAGTACACAAACTCCGGACTGTTTTTGGACGAGCGACCGGTGGATTCGAGTACTCATATGGCCGATTCGAAGTACCACCTCGAAACTCTAGCTACCCGGTTCGATCGGGCCGGCACCAGTGTCGGCGACACCGGTGATGTCGTCCCACCGATTCACCTCTCAACCACGCACGAGATGCACAGTCTTGGGGAACCGGAGCACGGATATAAGTACAGTCGGTTCGGTAATCCCACACGTGATATCCTCGAGGAGAAATTCACCGAACTCTGCGGTGCCGAACGCGCTATCGCCTGTTCCTCTGGGACCGCTGCGATTGCAGCGACCTGCCTGTCGGTCGTCGAAGCGGGCGACCACGTGGTCGCCTTCGACGGCATCTACGGTGGCACGCGTTTACTCTTCGAGGACCTGCTCGTCAATTCGCTGGGCGCCACCGTCGAGTATGTCGACGCGACCGACGTGGACACCGTTGACGCGGCAATCACCGACGAAACTGCCTTGGTGTGGATGGAGTCGCCGACGAACCCGTTGCTCCGGCTCTGTGATCTCGCCGCCGTGGGTGAGATTGCGACGGCGGCAGACGCGACGTACGTCGTCGATAATACGTTCGCGACGCCGTACTACCAGCGGCCGCTCAAACGGGGAGCCGACGTCGTCGTTCACAGTACGACGAAGTACCTGAACGGACACAGCGATTCGATGGGTGGGGCCGTTCTCACCGACGACCATTCCCTGGCCGATGCCGTGGAACACACCCAGTCCTACGATCTGGGTGGCACACTTGCTCCGTTTGATTCGTATCTCACCCTCCGAGGTCTCCGGACGTTTCCGCTCTGAATGGACCGTCACGAGGTAAACGCCGGCGAACTCGCGCGGTATCTAGACGACCATCCGTCGGTACCTCACGTCAACTATCCCGGATTGGGCCACCACCCACAACACGACCTCGCTCGCGAGCAGATGGACGGATTCGGTGGCATCGTCTCGTTCGAACTCGACGCAACCGCTGCGGAAACGCGGGCTGTGTTTGAAGTGCTTGACGTATTCACGCTGGCAGGGAGTCTCGGTGGGACCGAATCGCTCGTTGACCACCCTGCCACGATGTCTGCGTCCTACCTCGCGGACGCCGAACGGGAAACCGCCGGAATCTCGGATTCACTCGTCCGGATCGCCGTCGGCGTCGAGCACTCAGACGATCTACTCACCGACCTCGATCAAGCCCTCGAGCATCTGTGAGTCAGTTCCTGAGGGCAATAACCGTGAGTAGAAACCGGGAATCGTTCTGCTTGCAGCTGAAAACTACGCTGCTTTGACCGCCTCGATCAGTTCGTCGTAGTCGGGTTCGTTCGTCGGATCATCGGCGACCCAGTCATAGGTGATCGTTCCGTCCTCGTCGACGACGAACACCGCCCGATTCGCGACGCCGTAGAGCCCTAGCGGTTCGATGTCGATCTCGAGGTCGTATGCCCGGATAGCGTCGCCGGCCATGTCGCTTACGAGGTCGAATTCGACTCGGTGTTCCTCGCGGAACGCACCCTGAGAGAACGGTGAATCGGCGCTTACGCCGAAGACGGTTGCGCCAGCCTCCTCGAACTCGTCGATTCGCTCCTGGAGTGCGACCATCTCATTCGTACACGGTGGTGTGAATGCCCCTGGGAAGAAGGCGAGAATGACTAGATCTGTACCGACGTGATCCTCGAAGTTGAACGGTTCGTGGCCGCTCGTGCCGAGCGTTGCAGTAAACCTCGGTGCGGAATCTCCTTGGGAAGCCATCGAGATTCGCTTCGAGGCGTCGGTTGAAAAGTATCTACCCGAATATACTCTATACGAGTTCCTCCTAGGTTGTACATCTGATGCTAGCATGGTGACCGAAAAAGTAGTTTTCTGGTGGTGAGCGTTAGGCCGTCTGGCGGGGTTCAGTTTGGCTTGATTCGTTTCCGCGCTCGAACGACTTGACGATCCGTTCTTCGGCGCGGTGCAGGATCTCCGAACACGTCGATTTCGCCATATCCAGTGACGCCGCGAGTTCCTCCTGCGTACACTGTCGTGGAGAGTCATAGTATCCCCGTCTCAGGGCAGCTTCGATCAGTCGTTGCTGCTTATCGGTCAGGATTCGGTCGAACTCGGGTTTTGCATGGATATGCTCGACGACGTATCCGACCTCCGACTCATCTAGCGCCGACCCAAGCGTCGATAACCTGTTTCGAGTTGTGGTCAGCTCCCAATCGACCTGGCCGTTCTGGATCTCGAAGGGCATCTCCACCGGGACGCCCGCTCTGTCGAGAACGTCCAGCAGAATCGGTTTGTCCGCCTCGATCTGAAGGAGGGCCCGGTTCGGCTCTTGATGGAACACCTCAACAGTGTGGACAGGGTCGAACGACCGGATCGACTCGATGATCTCCGTTGGCTTCTCCGCCAGTAACTCGACGAATCCAACGCCGAGACCGTCCGCAGACTGGGCAGATCGGACACGAAACGTCGCTACCGGATGGTCTCGTGAGACGGTACCAATCCAGGTTCGCTTCGGGATCGTCAGGGTCAGTGAAGCACACACCATTTTAGGTGAACCTAAACACGGCCGACTATTAAAGGCGTCTCCGAACACGTACGGGTGGCCGTGCGGCCAAACGTGGTTGGTACAAAGTATCTCCCGGGGGATTCCGCTGAACGAACGCTACTAACGCCAGATCACAGTAACGACCTGCCCGTCGCCTTCGATTGTCTCGTACGTGAAGCCCCGGTCGTCCAGTTGCGGATAGAGGTGTTGGGGTGCGCGGTCGTTCCGCTGGACGAGTACCACCTCGTCGTCGAGGTCAGCAAGCCGTTCGAGCGTGTTCTTCAGTGGTTGTGGTGGCGGTAGTTCTCTGGCATCGAGAGTTTCGACCGGTCGGTCAGTGGGTGCTCCGACTTCCTCGACGTATGAGTCAATTTCTGCCATATCTCCTGGTCGGGGCGAGACGGACAAACACATTCACCCGAATCTGTTCAAGGCGATAGATAGACGATGAATGATCACGTCTTGGTCTTGACACGCGGGAATCGGCCTGGTACTTATCGCATCTGCTCCCGTATATCTGAATGGAAATAATGTATAGCACCCACGACGACCACGACGCAAAACCCGTCACTGACCGGATCCACGACAACTCGTGGTCAGCGAATCTCGAAAAGCCGGAACACGCCGACGACCGCCAGCTGGTGGTCGACCAGGCTCTCTCGGCGATCGACCACACCGCTTCAGGCAACCACGTCAACCTCGTCACACACGCCAACCACGGTCATCCGGAGAGCTACCTCTACGACGTATTAGAGAGCGAGGGAGGTGACGATGTTGATTGGGAATACATCGAACAGTGTGGTTGCGGGGGGCACGTCGTCAGAGCTCACGTTCCGTAGCATTCGTAAGCAGCGATTTTTCGATCGGCTCAATTTCTCCGTATACGAAAGCCGAGTTACTTTCGACTTCCTCACCGAATCTACACTCGCTTGGCACTATTGAAATCCTCTTAGTCAGATACGAACTGTGATGAAACAGCCGGTAAGTGGGTCTGCTTATTGTTCGCTCGACTGGCCCGATATTTCCTCAATTTGAAGCTCCCACCCTTGAATGTCCTGCATCGGTTCAGCCTCAGAGAACAAGCTTGGGTACCATGCATTGTCCTCAATTGCATCAACCACGTCAGTCCATTCATCCTGAGCAACCTGTCGAAGAGGCCCCGTTGCAATGACGCTTTGCCAGTTGTGCTTTGAAACTACGTTATAGGTGGTGAAACTGGCTTTCCCGGTTTTCTTTGCGAATTTCTCCTTTTTGCTCTGTTCACCAACGCGTAGAAACACGAAGAACAGTCGGGACTCCCCATCATAGCCGAATGAAACTGGGACTCCGTATGCTTCCTCCCCGTTGGTTAGTGAAAGAACTCCAAACCCTTGGTTACGCAAGAACTCGTCAATTTCCTGCTCATCCATCTGAATTCCCTGGAGTTCGGCAAGGCTTTCTGGTGGCATCTCTCCTATAGGATACCACGCCAGTGCATGAATCGCTTGGGGCAGAATACACTGACCACCAGCGATATACACACGCCCTATACCTAGCGAATCGGGCACTATTCCTGTTAGCTGTTGAGAATTTCAACAAAGCCACTCACTTGAATATATTCGGAGAACTAACCACGCCACTCGAGACCGTACGATATTCTATGCCCGGTTTCCCATCTCCGTTCGGAGGCGAGGACGACGAGCTCTTCGATCCCTACGACGAATTCGTCTCTGATAACGTTCCGAGGTCAGGGCCGTTTCTAGAAGGACACAACATCCTAGCTGGGTCGGATCACGTCATCTTCCATAGATTGACGCGTGAACTATTCGAGGAGCGGAAGGTGTACGACATGACGTTCAACTACAATCTCGCACGGTTGAACCTCGATACGCGTCATCCCGGCGCAGGGTATCGGTATGCGGTGGAATCATCCGATGCCGATGATGCAATCGGTGCGGACGACATCGATACCGTCTTGCGAGCCGAATTCACCCCGACGACGCCATTCTGTCCGCAGACGCACACGCTGACGATCGGCTCATTCAGGGCTTGGAACGGCCTGTCGGACCGTCACGAGTACGACCTCGTTCGTGTTCGGGCGGCGCCGATGCACCACCAGAGTGAAGCGATCAACGAACAGCTCGCAGAACTGGAAACGAAGTACCTCGATAAAGGTGACGAACACGTCGTGCCGACCGAGTCACACGAGGTGGGTTCGAACCCTATGGAGCGCTCGATGAAAGAGGAGGGGACGAGTCGAGGTCCCCAGGCGCCGTTTTGAAGTAAATTCGATCACTTGGTTGCCACTCCGGTTCCGGTTGGTTGGATATGTTCGTGTTGAGACTGACCTCTCCGCATCACCAATGAACCAACATGGCAGTGACGAAAACGCTCCCCAAGGGATGGAAACTTCGGAACAAACAGCAGTATCGCGATTCGTTCATTGAGCGCGACTACACCCGGATCGCGTATTCGGACGGCGATCGGACCATCTACATCAACGACATTCAAGAACCCAATTCGTTCGAAGGCTGGCGGTTTCTGGTTCGGGTCCAGGGTACCGTCAACCGGCAACTCGGTATTGCCGAGGATCTCTCGGAGGCCGAGAGAATCGCTCGTGAGTATATGATGCAGTGAACGAATGCGACACCATTTCCCGAACGCAACGACGATGTAGATAGCGATAACAGGCGACGACTAGTAGAATGCTTGCCGCCAGCGAAGCTACGGCTGACGATGCTCCTTACGACCGGTGGTCCTCAGCTGTGACTGAATATATTCGGAGGCATCGACTCACAGTTCCATCACGAACGCATAGACGATGAGTGTCGTTCCTGGGAACCTGGAGACGGAGAAGCAGCCCCCAATGACTGTCCCGTTACGACACTTCGTCGTGGCTATCGGGTTCTTGTTTCTCGGGGGAGTTGTCGGCCTAGCAAACGCCTTCGGAATAGGATCGGGGCTCCTCCCGCTCGCTCACATTCACCTTCTGCTGGCGGGGTGGGTCTGTATCACGATTATGGGTGCGATGACCCAGTTCGTGCCCGTTTGGTCCGGCATCACGCTCCACAGTCGCCGGCTTGCGACCGTCCAACTGTGGATTGTCGGTATCGGACTGGTTGGTTTTGCGGTCGCACTGGCCGGTGGCTGGCTTCGACTCACACCGATCTTCGGTACCCTGATGGCCATCGGTTTCTGGGTGTTCGTCTACAACATCGCCCGGACACTCATCACCGTCAAGGGTCGGTATGACGTGACCGAACGACACTTCGCGTTCGCTCTCGCGTTCTTCGTTGCGCTCACGTTGCTCGGCGTCGCACTCGCAGTCGATTTCGTCCGACCGGTGTTCACCCCAGTCGGACTCTCTCGCGTCGATGTTGTCTCGGCCCACGCCACCCTCGCCATCTACGGTGCCGTCCTGACGACGGTCCTCGGCGCGCTCTATCAGTTAGGAACGATGTTCACCCAGACCGACCTTCACGGAATCGACACGTACCTCCAGCGCTTCGAGGAGGTCGGCTACCCGATTGGCGTGGTCGCCCTGGCGACTGGTCGGCTGGTCGGTCACGTCGTGCTCGCCCGCGTGGGTGGGCTCCTAATCCTCGGCGGTATCGGGTGTATGAGTATCGTCCTTGCCCGTCGACTCTACGAAACCCAGGTTCCGTGGACGCCGATGCTCTCACGGTACACTGTCGCGGCAGTGGCGATGGCTGCATGGGTCCTCGCGACTGTTCCCGTGTGGATCGGCGACCCGGTCGCGCCGGTAACTCGATTCGGCGCACCGGGAGCCGCACACCTGCTCGGGCTCGGCGTGATCGGCTTCGTCGTCCTCGGAACGATCTATCACATCGTTCCCTTCATCGTGTGGGTCCACCACTACAGCGATCGCCTCGGCGATGAGGCTGTGCCGATGATCGACGACCTCTACGACGACAGGCTGGCAGCCCTTGACCTCGGGCTGTTCACGCTCGGCGGCCTTGCGCTCGTTGTCGCGGACTGGACGCCCCTCTCGTCACTCCTCGCAGGGTTTGGCGGACTCTTGATCGTTGCTGGTATTCTTGTGTTTAGTTGGAACATGGGTTCCGTGATTCGAACCCACAGTCCGAACGGGCTCGTGGGTGTACTCGTTCCTGGCGTGTCGCGGGGCTCGCCGACCGACACCACCTCGGAGGACCCGCGGTGAGTGACCCGAAGATTCTTCGGACTACATCGATGCATTTGGCTGAGACTCGTACTTACCCGGATGGAGTGATCGAAAGTGTTCAGCGAATTGTACCGTTCATCATAGCTAACATCCAGCTTCATCCGAAGGCAAGGACCAAGCAGTTTGTTTAGCACTTATACTGAATATCTTGGATATGGACCACTTTCCAGTAATCTCGATGAAGCCTCTTTTGTGATTGGCTTCACTCCAACAGGTGGCCTGAGACGATAGCGTTTAGCTGGCTGAAATAGAGTTCATTGTCGTGCCAGAACGGTTGAGTCCTACTTAGGTCTTCCTCGGCATCCTTCCGAATCATTTCTCTGGCCTCCATAGCTCGCGGTTCGGGCGTCTGTGCGTTGGATATCCAGTTCTCGACGTTTTGTACCACCGAGTCCGTCTCTAGATGATCTATTTCTATTCCCTGTTCAGAGAATAAGTGTATCAATTCACTAATCGAAAGGGCCTGGACGTGTGAGGGATCGCGGAGACGCTCGAAGGTATTTTGATATTCAGCCCGGTCCGAATGTTCGCTGACAACCAGATCTCCGATAGCGAGAGTTCCATTCGGTCGACAGACACGAGCCATCTCCTGGACGACATGATCGGGATGTTCAACGTGATGGAGCGCCAATCGGCAAACAACAACGTCAAACGAGTTATCAGGACACGGGATAGCCTCAGCATCACCCCTGATGAAGCCGACGTTCTCTGTTTCGCTCTCTCGCTTCCTCTTTTGAGCGATCTCGAGTGGAGCTTTTGTTAAATCTAATCCAACCACCTCTGCACAGTGATCACTGAAGCTGAATGCTACGTGACCGGGGCCGGTGGCAACTTCGAGCACGCGATCACTCGAGTCAGCTCCAGTTGCTTCGACTAATCGAGCAATCCGCTCTGGATCAGTTACGGACGAGTTCGTCGCGTATGCATCAGCTTGTTTCGTGAACGCGCGACGAACAGTACGCTTATGCTCGGATGGGTTGGGCATCTTGATTCACCGTCACTGGTTCTAGAGATAGTTGGGACGCTATAATAACCAATACAGTAGTAGATGTCAGACATATATGAGACGTATGAGGGAATCGGTTACTCCCTTTCAGCTGGCGTGGATGCCAGCAAGTCGTCTCGTCAGTACGTAGGCGAAGACACTCGTCCCCAGGATACCGAGCGTGGCACCGACGTCTCCTACCACTGGTGCACCGAGTAGTGGCCCTACCGCTCGCAGTACGACTCCGAACCCGAGTATTCCGATCGTCGCGAGGCCGACGCGCTCGCTCGCACCGGTGAACTGGCCCGTTCCGATTGGGAAGAACTCGTATGCATAGCCAATGATCGTCAGCAGGAGAAAGCCGTCGAGTACGAGTGGGACGTATGCTTCGATCAACCAGGCTGCACCGCCATCGATTACAACCGTCGCGGCGACGAGTACACCCCCTGCCCCTGCGAATGCGCCCGCCAGAACGCCGACGAGACCAATGCGTCGGCGGTCGGTCCGGACCGCGACGATAGCTATCATCCCGAGATAGCACAGCATGCCGAACGCTAGAACGCCTGCACCCATCTGGAACAGTGGCCGCGTCCAGAGGCTGCCGGCGATGAGGTCGGGAGCGACGACACCACCACCGAGCGCGCCCCACGTGAGCGGCCGTGGCGGGACGACGTGGAAGAAGCCGACGAGAAGTCGCGCGCCCAGGCTGATGATTAACAGTGCCGCGAAGCCAACGGCGTAGAAGTGCACAATGCCAGGAATAGTTGTGCCGGGAACCACCTGAACGCTGGTCATCCTCGTGAGGAGTACGATGGTACCGACGGCTAAGTATAGAATCGCGAGCGGGACCACCGCGGTGGCGACACGTGTCGATCGTTGTGGGTGGTCTCTGCCGCGGATCACCACGCTCGGATCCGCCCGAAGGACAGGAACGATTGTTGCACCCAGTGCGGCCAGGAAACAAGCGACACCGAGACTCCAGAGGGTAGCACCCACTGTGACGAGTGGTCGGGGAAGCGTCGTCAGTTGTCCGGCAACGAGCACGGCAGCACCGGCGTACGAGACGACGAGGTGGACGCCGGGGAGCCGGGGTGTCGCGAGGGTCGTTCCGACGTACGCCGGGAGCAACAGGTACGCCATGCCGAAGGTCATCGGCAAGACGGCCCCCAGCAGCCCGAACAACCCGATCGCTCGAATTGACCAATCGAGCAGATACGTCGTCTGGAGGCCGACCATCCCGAGGGCGCTGGCGACGGCAAACGCGTGCGTCCAGCGACTGATGCCACCAGCTCGATTCACGAGCGTTGCCGACGAGGCCGATTACAATAAGCTACGTGCGCCGACGCGCCGGTGCGACCGCTGTGCGCCGCCCTCGTTCGAGACGGGACACTTCTGACGGAGTCAGAAGCCATAGCAACTCATGTCCGATCCATCTCGGTAGGGAATCCGAACTGACCGATCCACGAGAGATGGCGATCAGGGATCTCGAACTCCGACACCGTCTGGTAATTTCGTCTCCGCTTCGACAAAGAGAACGTTGTTCTCCTTGTGGACGTGTTCGTGCGTGTCTCGCTCGAGAGTATCGAGACGCTCGATCATACTCTCGTAGCTCGGACACGCGTCGGCTGGGGCGGTGTATCCGTCCGTCAGTTCCGCGATGCGCTCTAGCAGTTCTGCCGTATCCTCGTGGTCCGCTTCCATCTCCTCGATTTCCTCCCAGAGTTGTCGGCGTTCCCCATCGGAGAGCGACTCTCCACGGTCGAGCTTCTCGATGATCGGGAACACCTCCTCTTCTTCCTCCCGAATGTGTTCCTTCATTGCTGGCGCGAGGTCGAGATACGCTGCTTGGAGCGCCTCCAGTTCGGGATGATTCTCTCCGTGGACGCGAGCGACCTTTCTGACGAGTCCCTCCAGTGCCGGTAGTTCCTCACGCAGGTACTGATGGTGGGTTTCGACGACGTCGTCGATCAGTTCTGCGAGGTCGTCCCAGTCAGTCGCCTGAGCGTCGTCCGTCTGGACGTCGGCGAGCTGTTTGCGCACATCGTCCAGATTGACTCCTGCCTGTTCACACGCCATCTCGAGGGAGGTGTCCCCTCCACAGCAGTAATCGATATCCGCTGCCTCGAAAACACGGGTGTAGGACGGTACCTCACGGGCGAGTTCCCCTACCGGTCGCTGGGGATCGATGGTCGCGTTAGACATCTCGGATCTACGTGATGATCGCGTCCGTAGGTCCTTGAGGATAAAGCCGAACATTGCCGGAGTACGAGCCACCAGCGGTCGTGGGACGTTTATGGATACGGGGGCGGCAAGCTGTTTCTCGAAAATGTGAGCAAGCACCTCGATCAATCTACCCGCGATTCGAGGTACTCACGCAGGGCGACGGAATTGTTCTGCTCCCGGTCAGCAGCAGCGTACAGCAACGTCAGCCGTTCGTCCTTGGCGACATCGAGAACACGCTCGACGGCGTCGTCCTTCTCCTTGAACTCCGAGACGTACCGCTCCTTGAACCTCGTCCATCGGTCAGGGTTGTGATCGTACCACGTCCGGAGCTCGTCCGACGGCGCAACCTCCTTGATCCACGCATCGAGTTGTGCCTCCTCCTTCGAAACGCCTCGAGGCCAAAGCCTGTCGACGAGCACCCGCGCTCCATCGTCGTCGGGGGTATCGTAGATCCGTTTCGTAGTGATCTTCATAGAAAGCTCCTCATCGGCATGGGACTTGATGGTCACGTCTATTCGAACGTCTTCAGGGAGATGGCGCGATATCACGTGAACGAATTCGGGAGAGAGACTTCATCGTCGGAGAGTCGACGGAAACGTATGGCAACCGAAATCACCTCGACAGCCTCCGGACTTGTCGGGGCGACCGTCGGTCGGCGTACGGGGCAGTATCTGTTGGAAATTGATTGGCTGTCCGAGGACACCGACCGAGTGGCGCCTGGTGAGATTGCGACCCGTCTGGACGTTAGCGGAGCGAGCGTCACGGAGATGGGTTCGAAGTTAGAGGATGCAGGACTGGTGACCGTGAAGAAATACACCGGCGTGAAGCTGACCGAGAAAGGCAGCGAGGTCGCCCGTGAACTCACCTGGCGACTCTGCGTCGTCGAGAATTTTTTCGGGGAGGAACTCTCCGCGGATCTCGACGATGACCAGTCCTACGAGATCGGCTATACCCTTCCTCCTGAGGCTATCAAGCGATTGCGTGATCTGGTCGACCATCCCTGCATCGATCGCTGCCCCCAGACGAGACAAGACTACGATGGGTGTCGCATCGCGTAGCGCGTTCGCTCGAACATAGTCGGGGTCATGTATTGGACGACTCTTCACCAATCTGGTTCCATGAGTGCCAACCTGGACACTGACGCGGACGAAGTACTCGATGTCCGAAGGATAGACGGTCAGCCGTTCGATCCGATTATGACCGCCCTTGGAGAACTTCCCGAGGGAGAGACGCTGTTGCTCGTCAACAGTTTCGAACCTGAACCGCTGTATGATGTCCTGACAGAGCGAGGCTTCCAATACGAATCTGAGCAGCGTGGTCCGGCCCAGTGGCACGTCCGTATTGAACACGCTTGAGGGAACGACCAGACTCTTGCAGAATACGGTTCTATGGTGTCGCTCAACGGGCGGTAACGACGAGGTGGTCGTCATAGGTTCGTCCAATATCCGGGACTGACTTTCGACGTGGGTCGAAGGCCGTATACGCAAACGCCTGCCAGAGGACCCTCTCGGGACACGGACGCTCTTCGAGACTGATGCCCAGATCGGTAGCGAGAGCGACATGATCGAGCTCTCCATTCTGGAGGGGGACGGCGAGTGGGTTCGCCAGCGACGTGAGATCGAGGTCGAACGAGGGGAACAACCGGTCGGAAGCGTTCGAAGCTGGATGGTGTATCTCGCGGCGGCCAGGATAGCGAACCGACAGTTCGGGCGTGATCTCCTCGGGTTCGTCTTCACCGATCAGCTCCACGGCGCGCGGTGACAGTTCGATCCGTCGTCGGCCACCTGCTGCCACCTCAAAGTCGTCACCGTCTACCGCGAGACGGATCGAGTCGGGAGTCACGTCGACGATACGGAGATTAGGAGTTTCGTAATCCTGAACATGTGCCATACTCGCATCGCCACCCGCTGTCCCGTCGACCACGATTGCGACGCCGGTCGCTAGTTCCGTCGTAAGACCTCGGATTCCGACAGCAGTTTCGGAACGACCGACGAGGTCGTGAGTGGTCGCGTACACGAACGACCAGTCGGTAGCTGGCGGCGACGAGTCACGGAGGGCAGGCCGCCAGTAGAAGACTCGATCTCTCGAACCGTCGGTATACGGAACGGCGTCGGGGAAGAAATCTGCGTTAAATGTCGTCGGATCCAAGTCAGGGTGTTCGAGTACGAACTCGGCATAAGGAACCGTTCGAACGATCGGTTTCCGATCGTCGACATCCGGATGACGCCGCCAGCGGACCGAAGTCGTCGCCGTTCCAGCTTCTCCCTTCATGTATGTGTCTTCGCACTCCGAACAGGAAAACTTCGCCACGGATGTATTCGCTTGGTGGGAACACGAAGCGTCTCCGGATCAAATCGTTCGGCACTGTTGAAACCCTTGCTGACAAACATGACTGGTGAGTAGCTGGAGGAAGATGGATGCTCTCCCGAAGTCACGACTCCTTCGATTCGTTGAACGGGCTATGATGCTGGCTCGCCGTGCTGTGGCACGATTCTCGACTCGCTATTCACGAAAGCGGTTCACGCTCCGCCAGCACGTCGTCCTGCTTTGTCTCAAAGTGAAGAAGACGACCACGTACCGTGACCTCGTTGACGAACTCATCGAGATGCCTCGCATTCGTGACGCCCTCGATCTCGATTCGATTCCTGCACCCTCGACACTCTGCAAGGCGTTCGACCGCTTGGAGATGGCCGTCTGGCGGGTTCTCCTGAACGTCTCGCTCGCGGACTTGTCACTGAACGGTGTCACCGGTATCGATGCCTCCGGGTTTGAGCGAGCACATGCATCAACACACTACACGAAGCGAACGAACCTCACTACCCGGCAGTTGAAGACAACACTGTTGGTCGATACAGCGACCAATGCCGTTCTCGACATCCACGTAACGACGATACGAAAACACGATACACAGATTGTACCGCAGGTAGTGAAACGGAACGTAGCGTCGATTACGGTCTTGATCGGTGACAAGGGATATGACGACCAGAAGCTCCGGCGACTCGCCCGTGACCACGATATTCGGCCACTCATCAAGCACCGCGAGTTCACATCCCTCCACAAGGCGTGGAATGCTCGGCTGAATAGCGACCTCTACCATCGACGGAACATGAACGAGACAGTCAACGCCACGATCAAACAGAAATTCGGTGCATTCGTTCGGTCACGCCTCCGGTGGAAACAGTTCCGTGAGCTCGTCATCAAGTGCATCGTTCACAATCTGGAGCGAAGCCTCGCCATTTCGCACGAGGGGGGCAAATGTCCGTGATTCCGAGAGGAACGGACTGCTGAATATAGAGGATGAGTTCAGCACGATGGCTTCGTTTGTGTCATACTGAAGCCAGCGAATCAGTCGCTCAGTAGACGTGCACAATCGTCCGAAACTCCTGACTCTAATGGCGAACATATTCCTGTGTTTCCCATATGGCGGGAACTGCCTGTACCGCTATTCGAAGGGAGTTCATATGCTCATATATGAATAGCAGGACACCCGAACCAGGCATTTCGCGCCGGAGGCTCCTCTTAGCCACCGGTGTTACCGGCATCTCGGCGTTTGCGGGCTGTTTCACGGATGGAGATCCATCTAATACCACATCAGAAACGACAAAACCAACGACAGTAAGAGATCACTCGTCGCCAGATCTCGAAACGTGGGTTGATGAAGTACCTCGCCCGAGCGTCGCGGAACCAACAGAGACGAAGGACGGACACCCCTATTACGAGATCGAAATGCGCGAGGTCGAACAAAAACTCCATCGCGATCTCCCGCCAACGACCGTCTTTGGGTATGACGGTCAGTTTCCCGGACCGACGATCGAAGCTGAACAGGGCAAGCCGATCTACGTTCAGTGGCAGAACGACCTGCCGGACGATCACCTCTTACCCGTTGACACGACAGTACACGATGAGTTGGTTCCGTACGACATCCCGGGGGTACGTACCGTGACGCACCTTCACGGTGGGAACGTCGAAGCTGCAAGCGACGGTAAAGCCCGAGGATGGTTCACCCGTGACTTCGCGGAGACGGGCCCCAACTTCGAGAAAAAAGACTACTACTACGTCAACGACCAGCCGCCAGCAACCCTGTGGTATCACGACCACGCGGTCGGTATTACGCGGCTAAACGTGTACGCCGGTCTTGCGGGTTTCTATCTCCTTCGGAACGACCAAGAGCGGGAACTTGGGCTGCCCGAAGACGAGTATGAAATCCCACTCGTACTCCAGGACCGGAGCTTCAACGAGGACGGCTCACTCTTTTACCCGTCGGCCGTTTCGGAGGAGCGAGGCGGCGATAATTCGTATCCCGAGACGAGCATCGTTCCGGAATTCTACGGGGACACGCCAGTCGTCAACGGGAAAGCCTGGCCTCGGCTCTCCGTCGAACCGAGGGACTATCGGTTCCGGCTTCTCAACGGATCCAACAGCCGATATTACGACCTCAAACTACTTGAGTACGATGAAGCGTCGAGCGAGACTGGTGGCGATGGACCGTCGTTCGTCCAGATCGGAAACGACGGCGGATTACTTTCGGAACCGGTCAATATAGATGGCCGTCTCGAAATCGGTCCAAGTCAGCGTGCTGATGTCGTTGTCGACTTCAGCGACTATGCGGGAGAAACGCTACTCCTTCACAACGGCGCGCCGTCGCTGTATCGTGGCTCTCGAGAGGACAGCGACGAGACGAAGCCGCTTCCGGAGATCATGCTCGTCGATGTCACGGACTCGACGACTGTCGAAGGTCCAGGAACGGTGCCTGACCGATTGACGGAAGTTCCTGACCTCTCTACCGAGACGGTCGATCAACACAGACACCTTTGGCTCAGCATGCAGAGCGACGAGTACGGGCGGCCAAAACATCTCCTTGGGAATCAAGAGCAGGTAATGGGCTATGCGCTTGATGATCCCATCACTGAGGAGCCAGAACTCGGTACTACCGAGATCTGGAGCATCGCCAACAACACCGCAATGTCCCATCCGATGCATCTCCACCTTGTCCACTTCCAAGTCCTGGGACGACAGTCGCTGACCGACTACGATGCATCTGAGGATGGTGTCGATCCGGACTCGCTTACGTCGCCCCAACCGTATGAACGTGGTTGGAACGACGTGGTCACTGTCGATCCTGCAGAAGTAGTTCACGTGATCGCTCACTTCGGGGAGTACGAGGGACTGTTCAACGATCAGACGGGCACGTACATGTGGCACTGCCACATGATTGAGCACGAAGATTACGACATGATGCGCCCATTTAGAGTCCTCCCAAAGGCTGACGATGATACTGAGGACGAGTGACCTACTGAGAATGAAGAACTGGCTATAAATTTCCCCTCCGAATAATTGCAGAAACCCCGCCTCAGAGTTCAGCAGGCAGATCGCTAGCCGTTTTGGTAACTATGTTGCCTGTACTAACCGATCACTGCCCTTCGCAAAGTGACTCTCAGCCCATGCCACACTCGCGCTGTGTATTCAGCAGGACTGCCGAAACATATCACATAGTGAGGGTTTCAACAAGGCCAATCGTTCGAATTCAGTCTTGCGGTATTGTGCTGGACCCATGTCGAATATATCCGGACGCAGGTTTAGTTTCGACAGGCCTAATATCAAACACGAGGTGGCCCCACGATGTCAAACCCCACTCAATCCGCGCCTAGTCCCACCACGGAGGCACTCTTTGACCGGTATCTCCTTCCGAAGGTCGCACTCACGATCATCGTAGCTGCGTCCTTACTCGGCAGTTGGGTCTCTACCACGTTGGTCGGCGACAGTGGCATCGTCTCTGCAGTCGCGACGTGGGCGTTTCTCGTCGCACTGGGGACGCTCGTGGGCGGACTGCTCTGGAAGCATCTGTTCGTTCGTCCGGCGGACCTCGGGACCGGTGCTCGTGAGTACTGTGTGGCGATGTACGAGCGGTTCGATCGTATCGCCAGCCTTGCGGTGATCGTCACAGTTCTCGCGGGGGGCGTCGTATTTTGGCGGTACGTCGAGCGATTTGGAACGACCGTCGGAGTTGCTGCCCTCGCCATGCTCGTCTTGACTACGGTTGGAATCGTCGCCTGGACTATCCTCGCGGATCGGACGGTCGAATCCCAGTTCAGAAGTCGAGCGGGATTGCTCGCGCTGACGTTCGGCCTGTTCACACTGCTCGCGACGGCTATTGGCGAAGTCGCGATGCATGGTCTTGAACCGGCTGGTATTGCAGTTCGAATGTTCCATCTACTCGCCTTTGCCGTCTGGATCGGTGGGGCGGTCTGGAATATTTTCGTGGCAGTCCCGTCGGGACAGGAGCGTCCGCGGGTCGACGTCGTCGCCGCTGCCGCCGAGCAACTGGAACGCTTTCGGTGGGCCGTCCGCTTCGTCATTCCGACGATCTTCCTTACTGGAGCGTATCAGGCAGTCGACGCCATCGGCCTGAACGTCTCGGTGTACGTTACGTCGACGATCGGTCTCGCGATTCTCGCGAAGGCCGGATTCATCGGCGTGCTCGTCGTCATCTTCAAACTGTGTCCCATGTGGCGTGCCTGTTCACCCATCGAGGGTGTTTGTGACCTCGAGGAGCTTGGAGCGTCGCGGGTGGAGACTGACACGGATGTGTCTATCGATGACTGAAATTACGGATACTGCGACGGCCCCGGACATCGCTCCCGACATGGTCGTAGACAATCGGGGACGTGGCTGTGCAAGCGGCATCGTACGCGTCCAAAAAGCGCTCGAAGACCTCGACGACGGGTCGATCCTTGTCGTGAAAAGCACGGACAAACGTGCCCGAACGGAGTATCCTCAGTTGGCTGAACAGACGCCCCACGAATTGATCGCAATCACGAAAGATCGAACCGGACTGCTCAGAACTGAGTACACCACATATCTTCGCATCCGCAAGCCGTGACCGGCTCTCCCGGCCGGTCCTACACGTCGATGTGGTCGAAATCCACGGTTGCGATCAGTCGCTCGACCGTTCAGCGAGGACGATCAGTGCGACGCTCGGTTCGATTGCCCGTGGGGAGACTTCCCGGCGCCCGTCGAAACGAACGATGTCGCCCGCACTCAGGTCGTGTTCCTCGTCGTCGAGGGTGAGTTCGATCGCTCCCTCAATCAGGTAGAGGACGATCTCGCGGTCCGGGTGGTCGTGGGCCGCTACCGCTTCGCCCGCATCCAGCGTCAATCTGATCGTCTTCGGTTCGGCGTCGGGAAAGACGTTTGCGTGGGGGGTTCCCTCGAGATCCCCGATGGATACGATTTCGGCCATTGTCACGCACTCCTCGGGTCGAATTTTTCTCGTTTGATCCCCTCGCGAACGGGGTCGTGTTCGGCGTCCGTCGGCGGCGGGGCAGTAACCAGAAATGCTTCGAGCCGACTATCCTCATCAGCCTTGATCCCGCGGTCGGTGCCGGCTTCGACGACGACTACGTCGCCGGGTTCGATGGCGTGTTCGTCGTCGCCGCCGCGGACGAGTCCGGTCCCCGAGTGAACGTGAATCGCGACGTCGCTCGATGGAGCGTGTACGGGGATGAACTGGCCGGGCTCGAAGTACCCACAGACAACCTTCATTCGCTCGCTTTTGAAGACCTCCACGGCGTTGAACTTCCGGTCGTCGTAGGCCCGTTCGGCGTCGAAGTTCGTCGCGGTCACAACGACCACCTCAGCGGTCTCTCTGTTCGTCTCCCAATCGAGCGAGATGAGACTGTATCGCGCATACGACTGGTGGTTGGCGTGTACGGAGGAAGAGCTTTGGTCCGAATGTTTCCGACCGGCGACTCGTGGAGGCAGCGATCGACTGGATATGTTCGCCTCCACACCCACGGAATTGGCCATCCAACATTGATGCGTCTATGGCAAAACACGCCTTCCTGCTCCTGTCCTCACCGGAGACGCCGGGGAAATTCGCCAATCCGCTTACCTACGCACGTCAGCTCGACGAAGCGGGCCACCAGGTTGCCGTGTACTTCGACGGCGCGGCGACCTACTGGTTTGACGGGATCGAGGACCACCCGGAACCGGCGGTTCGGGCCTACGAGGACGCCAAGGAGCTGGGACTGATTGCTAGCGTCTGTGATCACTGTGCGACGTTCAAAGGGGTCGCTGACGTCGTCGAGGCCGAGGGCTTTGAGATCCAAGGGACCGAGCATGCTCCGGACGTTGCGCGGCTCGTCGACGACGGCTACGAGCTTCACATCGTTTGAGCGACGACGGTCTGGGTATCGATCGATGTACTGCTCATCGAACCTCCCGACTCGCGGCGAAACGAGGCTGTTGTATTGGGCATGTCACCGTTCATCAAGGTACGGAACACAGTGA
Source organism: Natrinema sp. DC36 (assembly GCF_020405225.1). Taxonomy (NCBI): domain Archaea; kingdom Methanobacteriati; phylum Methanobacteriota; class Halobacteria; order Halobacteriales; family Natrialbaceae; genus Natrinema; species Natrinema sp. DC36. Next base: position 233,900 of record NZ_CP084474.1, on the reverse strand, counting down.
TTGAGACACCTCGAGCAATGTAATTCGTGAGCCCAGCGTATATGTTCGAACCAACCATCACGAGATTTCGGTGCTATCGACGACTATGTGGATATCTAGAGCGATTCCAGCTGTGTTGACCGCGCTTCCATCCCATCCAGGGGTGAGGTCATACTGATGTCGGTGAACTGCCTCGGGGTCAAGCCCCGAGGCTTCCCGTGGATTAGTCGGACACTCCCACTCGACCATCGGCCTGATAGCCTCGGGCAGTCGGGTGGATCACGGTCACTCCAGGAGATGATCGCATGGAAGGCCGCCGAGTACGGCATCCATGTCGAAGACGTGAACCCTGCATTCTCCTCGCAAACGTGCTCGAAGTGCGGCCACCAGTCGAGCACGAACCGCGATTCGGACGGCTGGTTCGTGTGCAACGAGTGCGGCTACGAACTCGACGGCGACTACAACGCGGCGAAGAACATCGGCAAGCGGCTGATAACTGTACCCGAGGGCAAACGTCCCTCGGGGTTGGGCGACGGTCAACTCGCCCTGAAGTCCGGGACGCTGAACCTGAGCGACGGACTCTCGTCCGCTGAGTTTCGGCCAGAAGGGGAGTCCACGGACAAGCCCCGCCCTCAGACGTGAGCGTAAGCGAGCGTTAGGGCGGGGTAGTTGACTCGGGTGCGTATCCCCACGTCTCGACGATTTCGTGTAACTCTTCGTCGTTAGTAGTCTCGGGATCGTACTCGATCGCCAAGGTCCGATTATCCGTCTCAATGGTCACTCCATCGACCCCAGGGGTTCCTTCCAAGACGGTGATGATCGTGTTCTCACAGTTGTCGCACTCGAAGACAGTATCGGTGACCGATACGGTGGCAATTGAGTCCATATCGTTTTACTAGTCGACGTCGAATGGTGGTAACGATTCACACGAATTTGTTCCGAGTATCAGTGACCGTCGTAGAGATCCACTTAGTTTATCGGAGAGCATTCAGCGCCCACTGCGGGTCTATGGCCTGTCGCACAGTCAGATAGATCGGGCGGTTACTGGGTTCCGGCAGGCAGCTGGTCCACTGTCTCGACCTCCCCAATGCGCTCGATCGCCTCGATTGGGATTTCAGTAACAGCCGTGATGATGAGACCGTCCTTACCTCCTTGTGAGCCTTTCTCCACGTCGATTAGCAACTCCTCGTAGTACTTCCGAATTATGACAACGACGTACTCGTCCCGACCCGGTCTTGTTCGAATCAGATACGAATACTGCTCCACGTCTTCTGTATCTCCCATTTCACTCAAGCTATCGATGGTCAATCGTCCCCAAATTACTGCTGCTCTGGATCTTGTCTGAGGCAATAACGAGTCTATCCCGTAGCTCCGACCGATCGAACTCTGTCATTGGGTCCAGGGGCCCCTGACCGTCAGGAGGAGACTTTGAATCGCCTTCCCGACAAAAAATCCCACGATGGCGCCGAGTAGTACTGAATCGATTCCTTGGACGGCGACGACGGTGAGTGCACCGAGGATCGCGAACCCGACTCCGAACGTCCACTCCCGTCTCATCACGTCCATAGGTCGGATGATGTCGTCGAATCGATCCGACGCGGTATTGTAGCGATCATTGGGTGGGGGACGCGTCCACACTGGCGAACCCTGCCGACGAACGACCGTTTGGGTACGCGCTCCACGATGGGTAACACGGAACTGTCACTCCTCACTGACGTGTACTGGTGATTCTGTCGTCGATCGATCGACGGCGACCTCGTGAATCTCGACGGTATTCCCGTTCTTGAAGGCACGTTCCGCGGACGCCTCCTGGTGTGCTGACTCGAAGGCGGTACTTTCTCGCCACGCTTCGTAGTCTTCTCTCGTCTCCCAGAATGTCATGGTGATGTGGCCCTCCGCGTTGACGGGTGCGAGGACTGTCATCCCGTGGAACCCCGACCTTTCCTCAATCCCGTAACTCGTTCGAAGGCGCTCTTCGAATGTTTCTACCCGTTCATCCGGAATGGTAACCCGGTTAGAAACGACGATCATTCCTGGGAGACCGTTAGTGCCGCCGTCTCCTAAATTCCCGCTCGGATATGTTCGCGCCGAGGACGTTCGTTCGTGTGTTTATGGTTATAGCCGTGGTAGTTTCGACAATGGCCGACACCAGCAGCGATCACGAGAACCACGGGACCGAACCGGTCACCGATCCCGTCCACGGGAGCGCGTGGGCAGCAGACCTTGAGCGACCCGAACACGCGGCAGATCGAGAGCTACTGGTCGAGGAGGCGATCACAGCGATCGAGAATACCGTCGAGGGGTCTCTCGTCCAACTCGTCACTCACGAGGCACACGGACACCCATCAGAGTATCTCTACGAACCACTCGATGAAACATTCGGCGACGGGGTCCGCTGGGAGTACGTCTGTCAGTGCAACTGTGGGGGTCACATCGTCCGCGTCGAGGTATGAGTGTGCGAACGACCAGCCGTGACTTGACACCCGAAAGATGACGACTACCGTCAGTGACCTTCGGCTCGCTGCCGAGCGTTTGCGGAACGCACTCGCAGACTATGAGTCGTTTCTCAATGGTTGGCAGGACGCGAACGAGCCACCCTCGAACGACGACTACGCTACACCGGCAGAACGGGACACGACGATGCAAGAAGTAACTCAGGAGTCAGGCGCCGAGTTGGCAAACGACGTCCTTGATCGCTACCACGTAGCCAGCGACGCGGTGGCGAGGTACGTTCAGCGAGTTCGAGGTCGGACGCATTCTGACTGGTCCGAAGTCGTCGCCGCAACCGAACCGGTACGGAAGGCGACACTTGCGGTTCATGCAGCCGGGTATGGCACCCACCCTGAGACGGGTGAACGCGACTACCTGCTGCCAGCCGAGCTGTGTCCCGCCCGTCGGATGTCGATGAACGCCGGTTCGTGGCCAGTCACCTTCGCAGACAGAATCTCCCAGTACCGAGCCGTCGCCAACCGGTTCGGTATCGAGGCCGATGTCGTGTACTACCCTGGGTCGGGCCACGACGTGAGCCCATCGGTCGCGTTTCCCGAGGCCGAGGTTACGTACGTCGACGTCGACGTGGCGGCGATGGACGACCTGGCAGCAGCGGGGTATGCGGCCCGTTGGGGCGACGCTACAAATTATTCCGTGGCTGGCGGCACCGACGTGATCATCCTTCGAAATTCGGGGCTCGTCGAGGAGGCAATCGTAGAGCGGAACTTGCGAGCGGGCGGTTGGGTGCTCGCCAATGACCACCTCGAATCCGCTCACCACGTGGCAGGGATGGATCGAGTTGAACTCGTGGGGGTCGTTCCGGACGATTGGCTAGGCGACACACCACGGATTGAGACTACGGACCTAGACCCACCGTACAACGAAAGAGGGGGTAAGGTGTCCGCACAGTCCGGTCCCACCGACCGGACAGGGTCACCGCTTGACCTCCACGTGTTTCGCGAGAGGACCCGTCGAGGACACGCCATATCAAACAATAAAGAGCCACCGTGACGAGTCGTCGGACTGCTGACCTGAACCGGAAAACGAACTGTATAGTGGACGCTGCGAAGTGTCAGTGGAAGTGTTCGCCCCAGTGCCTATCCACCCTGGCCCTAAAGTCGATAGTATGGGTACGGAGATTGACCTGACTGGTGCGTCTCGTGACGCTATTCGAGATCGCCTTTACGAGCAGTTTGACGGTGGCGAAGTGGGGGATACGTTTCATCTGATCGCAGATCAGGTGCCCGGCTTCACGTTGCTGCGGTATCAAATTGAATGTAACATCCAGCTCTCGTGGGACGTGACGAGGGATGCAGACGGGGTTCGGATGGCGGTCGTGGTGGAGGGCGACCTCGCCGCCGCCGCGCTCCCGGACTTCGACGTCCGCGTCATGCCACCACAGCGACGCCACGAGGTGTTGCTCGAGGGATTCGACGAACTTGCCCCTGGGGAGGGGTTCGTGCTGGTCAACGACCACGACCCGAAGCCGCTATACCACGAGCTCCGATCGACGCGCGGTGAGACCTTCGAGTGGGAGTATCTCGACGAAGGGGGACGTGAGTGGCGTGTCGCTATCGAAAAGACCGAGGAGTCCACTGCGCCGGACGACGACGTCATCACCCGGTACGACGTCCGTCAGATTCCCAAACCCGAGCGGCATCCGTCGATACACCATCGGTACGGAATGATCCCGGAAGGCGAAGCGATGGAGATCGTTGCTCCCCACGAACCCCGGCCGTTGAAACAGGAGTTCCAGCAGCGATACGGCGACGCCTTCGAGTGGCGGATCGTCGAGCAGGAACCGGGCCGCGTCGCCGTCCAGATCACGAAGCGCGTGGACGTCGATGGTGAAGACGCCGAAGCGAGCTCCTGTGCCGGTGAGAATGCCCATCACGAGGGTCATACTCATCACGCCGGCGAGGAGGTCGATGGAGACGGGGAAGCAGCGTCCGGGACCGACAAGGACCTCGACGTCGAAGTCAGCCAGGAACTCGACGTCAGGGAGTATCCGCCTGTTCGTCGCCACGAGCTGATCTTCCAGGCGTACGACGACCTCGAACAGGGTGAAGCGTTCGTCCTCGTCAACGACCACGACCCAAAGCCGCTGTACCATCAGTTCACTGCCGAGGAAGGGCCGGAATTCCACTGGCAGTATCGACAGAAGGAATCCGGGGAGTTCCGAGTACTCGTCGGAAAAGTCGCCGAAGGCGAAGAGGCAGCATTAGATCCTGCAGAAGAGGGCGCCCCATTCTGAACGGCGTAATAGGCTACCGAGTTCAAGCTGAGCCTGACCATCTATTGGATACACGCCGGCGCGGTGGCGCTCAATCGGTCGAGAACGTGGTCTGGGGTTGACTCCGGTGATCGAGTGAACCTAGGCTCACCGCTCACGATTTGAGTTGCCGGAAACAACCCTACGACAGCGGCTAAAGAACGCCCGAACAGACGGTTCAGATAATCTATGATAGAGCCCGAACGCGGACGGAAGCAAGAATACGTCGCAATCATCGACCAGGACAAGGTCACCGACGAAGTGCGCAACATCGCCGTCAAGTACGACCCACTGAACCGATCCGGACACGAGGGTTTCCACGTCACTGAGAGCGGTGAGCTCCACATCGACGACGCCAACGTGCTGGCCGAGCACAGGCTCATCGAAAAGAAGATTCCTAACGACGCGATTCAAATCGTCCCGCTTCCAGCGGAAACCGGGCACCTCGTTCACCAGTATGGCGAGAACGGGTTCCGCTTGTACAATCTCCCGATCCCGGACGACGGTTCCGTTATCGGTCTCCTCGGCCGCAACGGTATCGGGAAGAGTACTGCGTTGGACATTTTGGCTGGCAACCGAGTACCAAATTTTGGCGGTGCCGATGAAGAGTTAAACTGGGATCGGGCGATAAAGTCATTTCGGGGGACGACTCTGCAGACCCATCTCGAACGGCTCCGAGACGAGTCGGTCGTCACCGCATACAAGAACCAGCGGGTCGATACCCTCCACGAGACCGACGCGGAAACGGTACGCGAACTGCTCGCTCTCCGTTCGGACGAACCGGACCGATTCGTCGATACACTCGATATCCGCTCGATTCTCGATCGGCCACTGTCTTATCTGTCCGGCGGTGAACGACAACGGGTTGCTATCGGTGCGACCCTCTCGACGACGGCGGATCTCTATCTGTTCGACGAACCATCGTCGTTTCTGGACATCAAACAGCGGTTGTCAGTGGCACGGACGATCCGCAGTCACGTGCAGGAAACCGATGTCGCGGCTGTTGTCGTAGAACACGACCTTGCGACGCTCGACCTACTCTCTGACGCGATCCACGTCCTGTACGGTGAACCGGGGGGATTCGGCATCGTTGCCCAGCGGTCGGCAGTCCGGGCGGGCATCAACCAGTTCTTGGAGGGAAAACTATCGGAAGAAAACGTTCAAATTCGGCGTCACTCGATTGACTTCCCGTCAGCTGGCTCTCGCGACAGCGGAAACAACGAACCAGCCCTTGTATATCCGCAGCTTGAAAAATCGGTCGCGGACTTTTCTCTCATCGTCGGACCGGGACAGATTCACGCCGGTGAATCGGTGGGTATCGTCGGAGAGAACGCGCTGGGCAAAACGGCGTTCGTAAAAATGCTCGCCGGGAGTGTAACTCCCGATAGTGGACGGGTTCCGGACGATGTCCTCGTCTCGTACAAACCCCAGTATATCACGCCGGATAGCGACGTTATAGTCCGTGAACGCTTTGCATCGGTCACCGATATCCACGCCCAATCATTCAAAACACGAATCCAGAATCCCTTCGACCTCGAATTGTTGTACGCTCGCTCACTTGACTCGCTTTCGGGCGGGGAGTTACAGCGTGTCGGGATTGCACTATGTCTCGCTCGTGATGCAGATCTCTATCTCCTGGACGAACCCTCGGCGTTCCTCGACGTGAACCGTCGAGTGGTACTCGCTGACCGGATTCACCAGTTTAGCAAACGAACGAACCGACCCGTGCTCGTCGTGGATCACGACCTCTTCGTCATCGACCGAGTTGCCGATCGGTTGATCGTCTTCGAGGGCGAACCGAGTCAGAGTGGCTATGCAAATTCTCCGCAATCGATGCGGGATGGCATGAATGCGTTTCTATCTACCCTCGGAATCACGTTTCGACGGGACGAATGAACCGGCAGGCCACGAGTGAATAAGCCGGGCAGTCAACTTGACCGGAAACAAAAGTCGAGCGGCGAATACTACTACCGGTACTGATCACCCAATTGAATGGAAGTGGGAACGACACACCGACAGGAAATTATTAGAGCTTGATGCAAGTGGTGTCCTTCACGTTAAAGTGAATGTGCGATCGTACGTGGTCCGCCGATTTGGATTATGATCCCTTCCCCGACCACTCGGAAATAAACAGATCATTAAGGGTCTACTCTCGGAAACGGTTAGGGGATGTTTCTCGACATCTTCGTGGAAAAGTCGTCGCGATATGTGGAAGTAGCGGGGTAGTCTTATTGGGTAACAGAGAGAAGTATGGACAGAATGTACGACCGAATTCTACTCGCCACTGATGGAACCGTCTCATCGCAGAATGCCGAAAGGCACGCAATCGATCTTGCCAAGGAACACGCTGCAAACCTACACGTACTCTTTGTCGTCGATGAGAGTATCTACACGGCCTACAGCGGAGATGAGTACGTGAACGAAGCAGAAGGACCGGAACATGGACTCGAAGAACTCGGTGAAGAAACGATTGAGCAGGTCCGGTCGAGTGCGATGGATTCCGATGTGGAAACCAAGGAAGCGCTCAAACACGGCCACCCAGTTGAAACGATCCTCGATTATGGAGATCGCAACGATGTCGATATGGTTGTCCTCGGGACGAAACATCGACCAGCGGAATACCGGGCGATACTCGGAAGTGTAACAGAGCGCGTTCTCAGGCTTACCACTCGACCGACAATCGTTATAAAAACGGAAGTCGACGAATAAACAGATCCTTGAGAACCGGAGTAGAACTGCAATTAGTGAGGATATTAAGGGAAACAAGAAAAAAGTTATCACATCAGGGACTGTTTAATTCGGCCCATATATTCAGCATATCAATACAGATGGGGGAATATCAGAGGGAACCATCAGTAGATAGTTCACAACCAGTATTATCCATCCAGAGACCGTAATCACTGATATGGCTTCTGACGATTCACATCCACCCCGGGATTCCGATGACTGGGCCAATCCAGATCTCTGTGCGTTCTGTGGCGAGAATTTACGGGATGGTGGCGCTGGATTCATGGAACACATCGAGACAGCCGAAACCTGTAAGGCGAGGTTCGAAGATTGGCTGGAGAACATCAGCGATGACATGGGGAGTACTTGGACCGGCTGAAACGAGATCCACATGAGCCCGGATCAGCGGTGTTGAGTCGTAAAATGAAAATCGATTAGAAGACCACGACCAGGCTGTTCGTCTCTTCTTTGCCCCAGATGCAGTCTCCGAGTGTGGATCGGACGAGACCGTGTCCCTCCGTTGACGAGAGTGCCCACGAATGTCATCTATCCATCCACCATCATGAGTTGACCGGCCGGTGTGCCGTCCAGACCCATAACAATTCGAACGCCGTCACGCCGAGATGGTATTCTAAATATGCTCTTGAAAATAGTACGCTGCAAGTTCGACTCTACGACTAGGTCGGTGAAACTCAATTCCAACCAACCACTGCAAATCGCGCCATACAGATGGATATAGCTACCGGCACAACAGTCCATCATCTAAAAATCCGGCTCGATGGCGAGCCCGCTTTCGCTCAGCATCGGTCAATCGGTACGCTGGTAACTCATCTGCGAGTGACCCCAATTGCCTTCGTCGTTCTTGATGGCGTTCGAGGAAGTCGGCTATGTTTTCTGTTGCGATTTCCTTGAGTTCACCACTCAACAACGATCCATCACGATAGTCCTGGGCGAGTCCTTCCAGCCGCTCGTCATCCGCTTCGAAGAAATATGAGAGAAACTGGAACGACGTGTCTCTCTCCGGATCTCCACCCTGTTCTCGATGTTCGTCGATGGTGGACTGACCACCGGAATATGCGTGGGCCTGGATCTTCTCGAACACGGTCTCTCTGTCGTCGGAGAGAAGAATGCTGGGAGCGTCGTCTGAAGAGCTCATTTTGCCTGGCCCCGCGAGGCTCGGGAGGAATTTCGAGAGTAATGCGCTCGGTTTATTGACGTCGTATCGCTTTTTATCCGCAATATCTCGACAGATGCGGATATGGGGGTCTTGATCGACTGCGATCGGAACGAGCGTCGGATGACGTTCCTCAACGAGTTGCGGCAAGAGGAGGTGTGTCGCCTGCACCGCGGGATAGAATGACAAGCCGATGTTCGAAGGTTCTCCGTACGTCGCCTCGACAGTCGATTGGGTTACCGCCTTTGCGAATGCGGTTGCGAGGGGATACACCACGTCTCCATCCGCAGTGTCTACGATGATACGCGTCCGATCTGGATCAAATCCTACTGCGAGCAGTTCGAGTATATTCTCACGAGTGTGTTCGCCAATTGCTTCGAGGGACATGTCTTTGAGGAAGTATTTCTCGTCGTCGGATATTGGAATGTAGACGAGAGCGTTTGTCTGCTCTTGCAGGTGCTTGGCAAAGTAGAACGGGACGGCGTGACCAATATGCATTGGCCCTGATGGGCCGCGGCCCGTAACAATAGAGTGGGGTTTCCCTGCGTTGACAGCGGAGAGGAACCTGTTTATGTCGCGTTCTGCGTAGAATACGTTTCGATGGACTAGCGGATGGACTGGGTCGGGGAAGGCTGTGATCTGGTCGTCTGAGAGCTGGTCAGCCCCGAACTGTTCGAGGAGTTTCTCGTAGTCGATTTCTCCGTCGACGCTGTAGGGCGTGACGGTGAATTCGCTTTCTGGTGTCATTAGTGGGTGCGCGTTTGGAGGTCATGATGAGGGCGATGCGATCGAGAAAGCGAGTGAGCATCGTGGATGGGCCAATCGAGTGAGATCGACTGGCCGTACTCCGCGATACTGTCCACTTCCGGACCCTAACTACCGCCAGCGCCGTTCGTCGGTTTCGAGGGAAGTGGACACTACGTATAGGAGTGGGTGCGGAGCGGGTATATGTGTTGCTGCTCTCCTCAATCCATTGAATACGAAGTACCGGCGTACTGTACCTTCGAATTCTGATTAACCCTGCAACTCAGCAGAGATTCGACGTTCCGATTTTCAAAGTATATGCTTGGTCGATGAGGTAGTTTCGTGTGATTCCTCGGAGACAGCTATTTGGATGTCCCCCCGTTACCTTTTCACATGGGACTCCGCTACCCTCCTGAGCGAATTTCAGTACTTTACCCAAGAATATGAGCTCCCAACAAACACCCTCAGAGACAGAAGAAAAATCCAACACTGGCTCTTCATCACAGCAGCAGCGTCTCGATAAGAAACATGAACGAGCAAAAGAGCGAGAGGCACAAGCGGCCGCTGAAGCACAGTCTCCCGCCGATGAGGAGACAACTCTCCTGAAGGTCTTCCGGTACGATCCTGAAGTCGAAGCCAAGCAAGAACCCCGATTCGATGACTTCCATGTTCCCTACGAAAAGGGGATGACAGTCTTGGACGCACTCATCTACGCTCGTGACCACTTCGACTCTAGTCTCACATTCCGTCACTCGTGCCGGATGGCGGTGTGTGGAAGTGACGGACTATTCATCAACGGGAGCCAACGACTCGGCTGTCAAACGCAAATCTCCGATCTCGATGAGCCAGTTCGCGTCGAACCGCTCCCTCACGAACCAGTAATCAAGGACTTGGTAGTGGATATGGACCACTTCTTTGAGCGAATGGAGTCCGTTGAACCATATTTTCAGCCCGAGGATCTCCCAGACGGTGAACTCGAAGAACAGCATCAATCTCCCGAGAACCGAGAGAAGATCAAGATGGCCTCACGGTGTATTCAGTGTGGCTGTTGTACGTCGTCGTGTAATCCCTCACAGTTCGACGACGAGTACATCGGCCCCGCTGCCATCGTCAAGGGGTATCGGTTCTATATGGACGAACGCGAAGAGGAAGACGCGAAGGAACATCGGTTGGATCTACTCGATAAAGAACACGGGGTCTGGCAGTGTCATACGCAATTTTCGTGTACAGCTGTCTGTCCAAAGGACATCCCGATCACAGAAGAAATCCAGGAGATGAAGCGTGAATCAGTCAAACAGAACCTCAAATTCTGGTGATCGAGAACACTGGATTGCGGGGCTACTACACAGCGTAGTGGTCAAATCTTTCACTCACACTACCTGAAACGACAGCCCAGAACAAACTATGGAACCAATTGTTTCCCCTCCTCGTCGTAGATCGTGATTGCGTCTACCGGACAAACACGAGCGGCCATTTTCGCATCGAACTCCTCTCCCTTGGGAACGCCTCGTCTGTAGTGATCAGTCTCGAACTCATCACTTCCGACAAGCGTTGCTTTCCCCGCATCGCGATCTTCGACGAACTTCTCCCACTCGTGAACGCAGTTGAAGATTCCTGTGCAGGTATCGCGGTCGAATTCGACTTCCATTGTGTGGATATTGGTATGTTGTGCTTTGAATCGTCTGTTCCAGCGACTCGCTCTGTTCACCGGGGATATTGACTGTGGTCTTCTTGGTAGTTGCTTCCGGATCACCGTAGTAGTTTGCTCCTAGGTTGTTGTAGTACTGAATCTGGCTCTGATGGAATATTGGTAATTCGACACGTTCGGAGTTGGAATCTCCTCCCTCAGGGATAGTCACTATCTGTTAGAAGGATCCAGATCCTCTGTATCTAATAGCGTGAGATTTGTCCTGCTCTTTTTAAGCGTCCATCGAATACAGTAGATTGACAGAATATCAACAAGCATGACAGACAAAAATCCAGAGATAGCGGTCACGTTCAATCCACAGAAATGGGTCGATGGACCGTACCATCTAAATGACGGGGCAGATAAACAATTGAATCCTGCCGAAGATCGAGACCCAGTGACGTTCGTAGTGCCGTGGGAGGACGGGACTGACGAGGAGGGAACCGTTTTTCCTGACGAATCGTATGAAGCAAATCAGCTGCGGTCTCATCCTGCAGCCCCCAACTGGGTCCAAGACTGGGAAGGACCGTACTATGTCCGGACGAAACTGGTTGACGACGAGTAATTGACCCCAGACAATGGAGGCCGAGTGGATATAGATTTGCTGGCAGAGACGAAAAAATGCTTCGCCATTCCTGAATTGGGTGGATTCCGAACGACTATCTCTATTGACGTCTTGGGTTAATCATCTCCGCGGCGCATACACGTTCTATACTCGATTACGCACACCTGACCCTTTTGAAAACTAAAGATCAGTCGGTAGACGGATACTCCCGTATGAATCGTGTATTGATGAGATTCCTCTTTTCACGTTTGCTGAAGTCGGTGTTCGCGTTCGATGTCCCGCAATTGCGGGATCAATTCGGAATCTTCTGTTACGTGGATGATATAGCGGGGAACGTCCCTCGTTGTTCGTGCCATAAAGGGTTCTCCCCAGAAACTCAAGAGTGCGTCAGTCTGCTCGTTTTTCGTCCCGCGAAGAATGAACGAGACGTTCTCATCGAGTTCGCGCCAAACGGGTTCCTGTACCGTCTCAGCACCCCGACACTCCTTTACTTTGGGTTTGACCTGAGTATTCCAGCGCTTCCGCTCACTCTCGTCGAGGACGAACTGAATCGAGGACACATTTGGATTCTCGATCGGTGGACGAAGCAACGCATCGAATAAATTCTGGGGAACGAACATGAGGAGACAGACGTTGAACCAGATCATTTCTCCACGGGCACCCTGACCGAACTGCGTACTCCGAGATCTGAGCTCTCCTGGGCCGATGAGTTCGAGATCGGAGGCATCCATACCGGCGCGGATGTCTTCGACAGTGCGTTCGGTGTGGGCGAGGGACTCAGAGAGATTCTCCGTTTCCGATTCACGCCTGAGATGACTGATAAACAAGAACGCCATGAGAACGAGCGTGATCTGAAGAAGCACGGCTTCGTCCACGATGTGCAAGAAATGGAGTACCAGTGCGAGAACCGCTGCTAAGATACCCGCGACAGCTTCCCATTCGATTTCCTTAATTTGCCATCTCATAACGATAGTATCCCTGAAACAGGATTCTGGTTATAGGCATATTACTCTATTTAGTCTAGTGGCGAAGTCCACAGATACTCTCCGGTGCTTCAAACGAAATGTTCTAGTCTCACAGAAATTATGTACTCGGGTACTGGTCTACACTTCGGGCTCAACGCTCTGATCGTCAGCCATATACACGAGTTCGCCGGCCCGCTCGAGCCAGTCGACACCAAGTTTCACAGTCACGGGGACGAGTGCCGTCGTGAAGATTGCCATGAACACGAGAATCGAGAAGAGCTGTTGGGAGATGATTCCCATCGAAAGCCTGATCGAGACGATGATGATTTCAACCGTCCCTCGGCCGTTCATTCCGAGGACGATGACCAGTACCTCTTTGCTCGTCAGTTTCGTCGGGAGCGCGAACGCCCAAGACGATCTTCCCGAAGAATGCGAGGACCAGGACGAGCAACAAGAGACCGAGTTCTTTCGTGAACACGCCCAGCGTGAGTTCGAAGCCAACAGTGACGAAGAAAATCGGCGCGAACACGCCCATCGCGAGGTCGTACATGACCGTGTGCATATGCTCGTATATCTCCTTGTCGAGCCGTGCCTGCCGAAGGAACATCCCGACGACGAAGCCGCCGATAATCATGTGGAGGTCCGCTAGAGCTGCCAGATACGCGAATATTAATGCTACGATGAGTGCGACACTGAACGCGGAGGTTTTGTCGATGAATCCGTACCGGCGCATCAATCCTTCGAGCCGTTCCCAAACGACTGGGAGCACGCGGTCGCCGATGACGAGCGCAACCGCGAAGAACGCGAGCGCGCAGAGCATCACGGTGCCGATGCTCCAGGGGGTGACCTCGCCGCTCCCGATGAATCCGGTGACGCCCGCGAATACGACGAGAACACCCAGGCGAGGGACAACACGAGCAGCAGATTGATAATGTCGATGCCGGTGGCTTCGACCATGTGATTTTGAAATGGGTGAGCACGCCTTTGTATTCTCTTTTTATTTTGCACAAACCTTCTACCAACCGGTGAATCAACCATATATAATCCATACTATTAAATTCTGTATTTGAATTTAGAGTGAGAAAGTTCGATGTTACTCACCACTATTTTTAGAGCGGGTTTCGGAATTGCCCGAACCATGTTCGAGCCCGGTACGGATCACCGGTCCGTTGTTTGAGCGCAAAGAAGAGAGCTTCAACACTGACTGCCAGTGATTGATGTCATCGTCATGGCGAGCTCCGTGCGTTATATCAAGCTTGTCCGATTTGTATAGTGACGCCTAGCCAAATGGCGGTCAAGGCTAATCGTATCAATAGCCTGTACGTCTCAGGATCGTGAGGCATATCGAGGAGTCGCCGGTCTGGCAGATCGAGATATTCGCGGAGACCGTTGATCGCTACAATTACCCAGTCAGCGTAGCCGCCGTATCCCTTCTTGGCCGCTGGTGTAGGATCTCCAGAGATAGCGCATTGAATCAGAGTTATAAGGTGATCTGTGAAGCGCGTAAAAGGAAGGGCATACTATTTAGACAGACTCAGAGGTCAGTTCGTTCACCAGAGCGACTCGTTCTCTACAATATTTAACTTCTACTATGGGTTTCTTGATTGGCTTTTGGCTCAGCTTCAGATGCGTCTGCCCGCCACGAGAGAACGACGACAGTTAGATATAACCCGCCCAACAACCGCGCTGCTGGTTTGATCCACGGCTTCATTTCGAGATCTTCAGTGTTCTCGTAGACAAATTCTTGGCTAAGCTGGATAATTGGACGTGGCACGAGTGCAAGCAGAATCCCAGCGACGGCGAGTAATCCACTGACAATTGTTGAGCCGCTCTCACCCCGGCCGCGGACGAGCAGCCAGACGAATTCATTCCCTCGAGACGAGCTCCCCAGAGCGCCCATGGACGCAATTGTGCCTCATCGGAATTCTCGAGGCCGATCCATTCGCACATGTCGATGATCGGTTTCGGTTTTGCGATCTCGAACAGGCCGAACGCGATCAATAGTTTGCGAAGCATAGTCGTGATACGACTTCAGTTGACAAAAAGACTGACTCCGCTGTTGAAAGTTATCTTATTAGTGTACAGACGTTGAAGCTCAGACACAGACAGATACCAAGGATCGATTTGTACGTTCATTGAAAGGTATTATCAGATCATCACGGGGTAGGATGCTACCCAGAGCTTCAGCCATCAGATCTTCGGGAGCAGAATCAATCAGGTGCTCGGGGTCTGCAAACTGTCGACAAGCGACTGAACGGCCGCTGGTCGCCCATTATGGTCTTCCGGCCGCGGTCCGACCTTCTCTCAACCGTAACTGTCGTTGAATGTGTCACTGACCGTTTTCCGTCCCACCAGTCTAACTCCCGATCCGATGACGCAGATCGCAACGATTGTCCACATGTATCGACTCGCGCCGCGGGTCAAGGGATTCCGTCTCCGAGCCCCTGGCACCGAACTCGAATTCGATCCCGGATAACACACTACAGTCCGGTTCGAGGCCGATGTCAAGGAGGTTGTCCGCCCTACAGCCCAACGACTCTTCCCGGCACCGACGAGTTCGCACTGGCAATCAAGTGGTACGACGACGGCCTCGCATCCTCGTACATGCACACCCGCTCGCCGGGCGACGAGATCGAAATCGGCGAATACGAGGAAGGCATCTCCCTCAAGGATCCAGACTGCGATATCGTCCTGGTCGCGAGTGGCACCGGTCTCACGCCACTGCTTGCAATTTTCAGGCAGTATGCAGGGTTCGGAAGTGGTGACGCCATCTTGTCTTCGGCGAGCGGACAACCGACTCAATCTTCCATCGGAAGCACGCTCGAGAAACTGGCAGCCATGCACGACAACGTCGAGGTGACCTTCACGCTGTTTGACCCCGAGTGGGACTGATTCGGCCGAACCGGCTACGTTCAGGAGTACCCTGAGTTTCTCTTCGAGGTACGGGACTTCTACGTCTGCGGCATCCCGGGAATGGTCGTCGAGACGGAAGACGAACTCCGCGACCTCGGCGTACCCGAGGAGTAGATCTACAGCGAAGGGTGGGAGGACGACGCGGTCACTGATAAGTCGTGAACTGGATGGCTCAGACTGCTACACTCCGTTTAACGACCGGTGTCGGTCGTCTCGCTCAAGTCCGTTCCGGGGATCGCCGAACGAATAGCACCGTCGGTTGCGATTTCATCCCATAGATAAACGGAACCAGATCGAAAACGGCCGAACATGGGCGAGGAAAACTTCGGCCTCACGGAAGCCGTCTCGATGGCGCTCGGCGGCATGATCGGGGGCGGGATCTACGCCGTCCTCGGCGTCGTGACCCAGATCACGCGGGCCGCAACGTGGTTCGCGTTCCTGCTGGCCGGAGTCTTCGCAATTTGTTCGGCGTACTCCTACATCAAGTTGAACGAACTGGCCGTCGGCGACGACGCTGCCAACAACGCCGGCGGCTCGGTGACGTTCGTCCAGTCGTTCACCGGTAACTCGACGCTCGCTGGAATGATCGGCTGGACGCTGCTGTTCGGATACGTCGGATCAATGGCGATGTACGCTTTCGCGTTCGCGGAGTTCTCCATCTCGCTTCCCGGAGTTCCTCCGTCGGTCGGCGGATTTCCGCTGCGACCGATCATCTCCGTCCTCGTGGTCGCCGGGTTTGTGGGCCTGAACCTGCTCGGCGCCCAAGCGACCGGGTCGGCGGAGAACGTCCTCACCTCAGCGAAGGTCCTCGTTCTCGTCGTCTTCGGCCTCGCGGGGATCGCCTACGCCCTCTCGGTCTCGTCCGAGCCGATCGCGGTCGGCACGTCCGAACTCGCGTCGTTTGATCCCGTCATGGCGGCCGCCGTCTCGTTCGTCGCCTTCCAGGGATGGCAGTTACTGTTCTACGATCAGGAGAGCATCACCGACCCGCTTGAGACGATCCCGAAGGCAATCTACGTCTCGGTCCCGGTGGCGGTGTCGATTTACATGCTCGTGGCGGTGGTGACGTACAATCTCGCACCACAAGCCGTTCGAAACAGTCCCCACACTGCGCTGGTTGAGGCTGCCTCGGCAATCGGCGGCGCAGCCGGGCTTGCGAGCGCTGCAGCGATCGTTATCTCGTTGTCGGCGCTATTCTCGACAGGGAGCGCGATCAACGCGACGTTGTTCTCGACGGGCTACTTCGCCAAGGGAATGTTGTCCGACGATCTGCTACCCGACCGGACGGGCGACTCGAGCGAGAGTGGAGTGCCCGAACGTACCCTACTGATTCTTGGGGTCGTGACGGCGGCGTTCACCGCCTACGGGAGCCTCTCTGCGATCACCGCGTTCGCGTCACTTTCGTTCATCGTAGTCTTCGGCACGATGAGCGCACTTGCCTTCACCCAGCGCGATGCCGAGCGGATAACTGCGACGTGGCCGGCTGTCGGCGTGATCGGCGGCGGACTCTCGTTCGTCCTCATGTTCTATCACCTCTACACCGCCGAACGCGGGACGTTCTACGCCGTCCTTCTCCTCGCCCTCGCGATATTCGCCGTGGAGTTGCTCTACTTCGAGCGTGACGTCATCGAGGAGGAGATCCCGTACGTCACCCGCGATTCCGAAACGACTGCCGATTGACCGTGACTCAGAGAGCGCGCCGCATCAGAGATAGGCGAGTGTTCGCTCGAGATCGACAATGAGGTCGTCAACGTACTCGATACCGACAGGAATACAGACGAGTGAATCAGGAATCCCGGCCACTTCTCGCTCTGCATCGGAAAGATACGGGGCGGACATCGTCGCCGGATGGTCAACGACCGATTCGGTTCCGCCGAGACTCACGGCAAGCGTGAGCGTCTCCAGTTCCTTGAGGACGGCCCGCGTCTCGGTACCCCTCGCGTCTAACTTGAACGAGACAATCCCGCCGAATCGGTCCATCTGCTCGCGAGCGAGGTCGTGTTAGGGATGGTGCTCCAACCCGGAATAGTTGACCTGTGCCGTCGCAGAATGATCGTCGGGCTACTGCGCAATTTTGGCAGCGTTCGACGCGTGACGATCTCGTGTTCAAACGGGCGTTGGAAGTACGGCGTCACGAACGTGTATCGACGACGTACGTCGCGTCGACGGTCGCTGTAATCTCGCCCACAGCAGTGAGGTCGTAGAGTTACAGTAACGGATTCGTCGGCGATTCCATATAGATCAGAGACGTCTCGTCAGTGACCGCCGCTTCGACGGTTGCGGTCTCTGTTGCGTCCACGTACTCGACGGTGACGTCGAGTGAATCGACGAGGAGATCCTCGAAGAGCAACCGCGTTCCACCATAGATCCCATCGAAAGCGACGACGTGGTCACGGGCCTCGACGACTGACAGGCAGGTCGCTGCCATCGCGGCCCATTCGGATCTGGAGCAAGAGCAGTTGCGAATATATCAGTGAGTATTGGAGCAGCCTTCATGTAATGGTGAGGCTGGAGTAGGCAAATATCCCTGGGAATGAGGTCTGAGAGTACGTGGTCAAGTTGGCTATAATACTGTACAGTCTAGGTCTATAATTCCTCCTCAATGATGTGGTAGCGATACGATCCACTATACCCTCGGGACCACTTTTCCAAATATGGGCGACTTTCGCAGAACATCCCGAACAACTCGAGCGTGAACCGTTCATCAATATCGGGTTTGACACCTCTGTAGAGATCCCGTGACTTAACATACGGTCCGCGGGTCGGATGGTCGAGGTACTCGCCATGTAAGTGAGATCTGACAATCTTGTCAGTAGCATCGAGATTGAAATTCCGCAGTATGGCCGGTATTTCGCACATTTTCTATGCATTCACGCTTAATCGAGCAGGTTTTTCTCCTCTGACCGCCAGAATATTCCGTCATTGGAATGTAGAATCTGTGTGATATTGAGAACCAGTACAAAGCCCGCCACTAGCACCAAGCCAAGCCGTAGGAAGAAAATGGTGGCTCTTGTCTGCCAGTTAGTGACTCTCCATTGAGGAACTCAATGACTCTCATCATCTAACCAAATGTATTGTTTGCTGATTGAGACTGAGGATGGTTCCCAAATGGCAGGAAACACCCTCAAGCTGAAGGTTTCATCACCCGATATAGAACGGGGTGTTCTACAGTGAGCTTTTGTGGCTGGCATAACAAGATGGAAGTATGCCTCACGACCAGGATGTCGAAGGCGATACGGCGGAAATACCCTCCAAGTTCGAGTGCCTGCAATGTGGGAATCTCGTTACAGCCGAAACCCACCCCGGAGAATGTCCTAACTGTGGCGGTGAGTTCCAGAACCGGGCAAAATCCCTCGAGTAACTGGACTATCGATGCTATTTGAGAAGGGTGGTACAAAGTGGCCATCCTTTTGGTAGAATAATTACGATTCGCGCCTCTCGTAGCAGGCCAGAGGCTTTCCAATGGTACGGGGCATGCAGACGTGTTGTTTAGCTGAATTGAGGCGCTAAGCCCCCTTCCTCAGCGAGCGCCGAAGGCGCGAGCAGGGAGGGGATACAGCGCCGCTCGTGTTTCTTGGACTGTTCTACAGCAGGCTCACAGGCCCACGTAATCGGTAATGTTTTACATATAGCGTGCATTGCGTGCATACGGTGAAACGGAAGACTATCACCATTCGGGAGGACCAAGACGAGTGGATCGAGGAGCAGCACCTCAACCTCTCGTCGTTCGTCCAAGAGAAACTCGACGAACTCATCGAGGAACGTGAGAACTGATGTACTACGCCTACAAGTATCGCCTCGAGCCGTCCGATGCCCAACGCGAGGAGTTGGACCGCCACCGTGATATCTGTAGGCAACTGTACAATCACACCCGCTACCGCCTCAACAAATACCGAGAGAACCACGGTGAACTGCCGTCCATGACCACGCTTCGGTCGGAGCTTCCCGATCTCAAGCAGTGGTGGGATGGTCTCTCGGACGTGTACTCAAAGGTTCTCCAGACCGTCGTCGAACGGCTGTTCGACAACCTCAGTAGTCTTTCTGCGCTCAAGCAGAACGGCTACGGCGTCGGCCAACTCAAGTGGAAGCCGCCGCGCGAGTTCCGCAGTTTCACATACAATCAGTCTGGCTTCAAGTTTGACAAGAAGGGCGGTCAGACTGTGCTATCACTCTCGAAACTCGCGGACATTCCGATCCGAGTCCACCGGGAGATCCCCGACGACGCCGCACTCAAGCAGGTCACACTCAAGAAGGAACCGACGGGCGAGTGGCTCGCCACGTTCGGTGTCGAAGTCGACCGAGAGCCACCGCAAAAGCCCGACCGGCCGAAGAACGTCGTCGGTATCGACGTGGGCATCCTGAAGTACGCCCACGACACCGACGGCCACGCGATCGAATCGGCTGACCTCTCGGACGAGTGCGAACGGGTCGAGCGAGAGCAACGGAAGCTCTCGCGGAAGCAACACGGGTCGAACAACTACGAGAAGCAACGCCGTCGAGTGGCCGGGTGTCACGCCGACCTGAAGAACAAGCGCCGCGACTTCCTTCACAAACTCTCGAACTACTACGCTCGAGAGTACGATCTCGTCGCGGTCGAAGACCTTGACGCGAAAGGTCTTGTCGAACTCGACGGCAACTCTCGGAACCGCGCCGGAGCAGCGTGGGGAACGTTCCTTCGAATGCTCGAGTACAAGTGCGAACGCGAAGGCACGCACTTCGTGGCTGTCGATCCGGCCGGAACGACCAAAGAGTGTGCAGCGTGCGGTGTCTCGACCGACAAACCGTTGTGGGTCCGCGAACACTCCTGTCCCTCCTGTGGCTTCACCGCTGACAGGGACTGGAACGCAGCGTGGAACATTCTTTCTCGCGGTATCAAGCAGTTAGGAGCGGGATGCTCCGAATCAACGCCTGTGGAGACTGCGCTCCCTACGGGAACCACTTCGGTTCCTGCAAAGCGCGTCGTTGAAGCAGGAAGCCCCACCCTCAAGCGCGAGCCGTCAGGCAAGCGGTAGGGTGGGGGAGTTCACTGACTGTTACATTTCGGGATCGGACGAGAGAGACAGAACCGCTCAAGCGTCTGGATTGTATCGATAAACTCGCCTAGATCGGCCAGCTTCGTCAGATAGGCATTGGCGTGGAGATCGTACAATTGACCCTGCGGTCCGTTTCGAGCGCAATCAATTCGTCCAATCCGGCTTGGAACTCGTCCGTGAGCTCATAGTTAGTGGTGCGGAACGAATCGTTGTTCCACGCTGCGTTCGGGGATTTGACTGTCTCGGTGTCCCTGTACCTGCCTAGGTCAGCGAGGTATTCGTGCGAAATATCGCGTTCCGGAAGCCGTTCCACCAATCGGTCGCGGTTAAACTGTGGATTAGTCCGCGAGCAAGGAAAACTTCGGACGTCGCTGAGGAGTGCGATTCCGTATTACTCAAGTCCGTTAGGAGTTCGTCGAACGATCTCGTCGAGTGACCGAGAGTGAAATCGTGACATGGGCGTGGTACCGTTTCAGGGATAACAGGTGTAGTGAGGCGACGTGATTCTCGGCTCAAGCGGTCACCGTTACGCTCGACATTCGAGTGAGTGAGCTCGTGTCGTTCCGAATCATGCTTTCATCGTGCAAGCGAATGTGTAGTGATGCTAAGCGGTGACCGGGATTCTCCGCAGTTGAATTCGGACCACTTCGTCGGCCGACGGCCAGCGGCAGGTAAAGCGATTACGAGGGTGAACTCCTCCCGACCGTCCAGAACGTACTCTGGATTGCCTTTCCGAGGAAGTACCCGACGAAGGACCATAACACACCGCCCTCCGCTCCGTGAATCGCGAAACCGATAACGATACCGAGGATACAGAGTCCGTACGGAAGATAGCGTATTGTGCCCGATACCGATAGCATACTCTCTCCGAGCACGTACGGCGAAGAAAGCATTTGTCCGAACATCTTCACCCGGCAGTTCACACTCGGTACTGTCGTTTTCTCGGTCCGTTTTTAGGCAAGTATCTAGACGAGTACTACAGGGATGATTCGAACGCTCACTTCGAGACCGACGACTCATCGGTGACCGCGTCGTCTTCCCACCCTTCGCTGTGGATCCGGTCCTCGGGTGCGCCGATGTCGCGGAGTTCGTCTTTCGTCTCGACGACCATTCCCGGGACGCCGCAGACGTAGAAGTCCCGCGCCTCGACCACCAATGCCAATCAGAACAGAGCACACCTGCACCGACTGTACCGAGACGTTCGAAACTCGCGATAACTACCTCGCCCGGAACGACATTTGTTCGGACTGCTTCGAGTTTCCCGACATGCTCCACGACGAGACGCTCAATGAGGTGGCAACGGTCTACTTCGCTGCGTCAATTGATGTCGGGATGCACGAAGACTATCACGCGGCGTACTTCCGCGTAGCCGCCTACTCCGAAGCTGACGCCCGGTTTTTCGTCCGTACCTACCAGCTACTCGAGGGCAACACACTTGTCAGTCAGGACCATCGGCCGACAGTGGCACTGACGGCACTCCCACCGACGGATCCATACAACGGTTACGCCGTCACGAAACTCGATTCGAGAAACGCTGATGACGATTATATCGAGCAAACCCACGGCGACTGTCCGACCACGATGGGCAAACTCCCTCAATCGGTATGAACGAGTTTGATCCAACCACATACACGGACTCGTCCCAACTCGACTTCCTCTGCGTATTCCCTCAGCGTTCACGGCAGCAGTGGCGTGGGATCTCTTCGGGGACATGTCGAGTAATACCGTCTTCGTCGCAATCGGCACTCTCGCTGTCGGACTCAAGTCAATGATAATTATCGCAACGCTATCCAACATATACCACAGTCGACATTCTGACAATAGAGGGGCAGGATGAGGGACGCACTCATCTCACCGACTCCCGAAACGGTCGCCCACAAACTCGAGGACGAGATTCCCACCCATCACGACTACTGCTTCTGGGAGGTCCGGGAACACCACGACAGACCGAACCCGGGCAGTCCGTGTTGTTCGCCGATGCTGGCCGGGTTCATGCTCAAGGTGAGATTCTCGATTTCGTCGACGGCGAGATTCGCTTTTCACCACTTGAACGAGTCGACGAGGATCCACCAGACGACCCACCACCGCACGGGATCACATACGTGGAGTAGACTGTCAGTAGACGGTGGAACGAGGCCTACAACAGTCGAAACTTCGAACTTCCACAGGCACACCCACCCCGCGATCCAATCGGCACGACAGCCCCATCCTCGGAGTGGAATACCGCGACCGCCTTTCCGCAGTTCTCGCAGATGTCGGCCGCTTTCTGTGTTGCCGTTGCCATAGCCATTGAGAGGACGCAGATCATATAAGCGAGGTCGAACTTCGGAGAGAGTATCACGCCTGTTTCAACGGCCGTAACAACTGCACCCAGTAGCAGACACGAATCCCTCGAAACCGCCTTCTACGTGCCGTCGCTGTCGGAACACTCACCTACTACGCCCACGGCCGCCTTGCCACCACAGAGAACCTCGTCGCCGCGGCCGTTATAGACTCATGACGTGCTTCTCACGGCCGCGGCCGAGCGTACAAGCGCGGGGGAAATTCGCGCTTGTACTCGCCACAGCCGGGGATGTTGCGGTCCCAAGGGCCTGGATTCTCAGTGGTTCAGTGCAGGCACTCGCTATGAGAGACGTGTGCCGTGTCGGTTCGCTGTGTGATCTGTCCCTAGATGTTCTCGAGTGGGACGCGAGTACCAGTAGGGCAGATCGTGTGAATGTGAGATAGTGCCACAGATAGCTATTGGGCCGTCCGTTGCAGGGGATCAATGCTGTGTGATACTCAGCGGCCCAAAGCACGTCTGGCTAACAGGAACGAACCCATTAGAAACGTAAACACGATCAAGAGCATCACGAGCTTGCCTCCTAAAATCCCTGTCACAATGGCACTGAGCACGAGAAAAACTAGTAGAACGAAGCCGCGGAGGATCCTTCGCTTGACCTCCTTAGGTGCACCTCGAGTCATTCGTCGTTGAACACCGCCGTATTGTCTTCGCCCAGCTCGCTCGCTTCGATGTGCGAGTACATTTCACTCGTCGTTTTCGGATCGGCGTGCCGGAGCGTCCGCTGTGCTCGCTGTGCGCCGTGTTCCTTATACAGCGTCTCGCCGACACCACGACGCGCCCCGTGGAGGGTCAGATACTCGTTCTCCTCGAGATCCAACCCCGGCACCTCCGCCTCTTTCGAGAGTCGCTTCAACAGCGTGCGAGTGCCGGAGGTACTCATCGACGGCGGTTCGATGCCGGTCTCGAGGACGTATTCCCAGGGGTCGCCGTCGGGTTTCTCGTGTCCCGCGTCGGCGATTCGCTTGTACAATGACGGCGGGTGCCGGGAGGGAAAGACCGGCCACGATTCGGCGGGCGGATCGACGAGCGTTCGCAGCCGTCGCAGCGGTTCGAGTGTCTGACCGGTGAGTCCGACTTCCTCTCGGTCCTGGCTCTTTCCGAAGGCTTCGATCATACCGTTCTCGAGGTAGACGTCCGACCACCGAAGCCCGTTGCGCCGGTCGACGCGCCGATCGGCCAGTACCTCCGCACCACGAACGCCCGTGTAGGCGAGTACGTAGACCAGTGCCCGGTCGCGGACTTCCTCGAAAGCGCCGGTACCCTCTTTGTCGATCGCCGCTCGAGCGCGTTCATCGACGAAGTCGGTGATCGTTCGGCGTTGTTCGGGTTCCCAGAACTGTTGTTCGCTACTGCTCGTTGTACCGGTCGGAAGTGGGTCTTTCGCTCGCTCTTTCTCCGCCGGGTTCTCTGGTAGTTTCTCGACTTTCACGGCCCACGAGAGAAACGCCGAGACGTAGTTATAATACGTGCGAGCAGAGGACTCCGCGATGCCGGTGTCGCCCCGCGACCGTCGCTCGAGGTAGTTCGCGTAGTGGCGCATCGTCAACGGCGTCACATCGGCCAGCGTCTCCTCGTCGCGCTTGTCAATCCAGTCGTCGAGCCATTTCTCGAGGTTGTATTTGAGGTTGCTACTGTAGTTTCCCTTCTGTTCTCGTAGGAACTCGTCTTTCGCGGCTTTGAGGGGGATTTGGGCGGGTGAACCCCCGGAGTTTCGGTTTGAGGTCATGGATTGTGCGTGATCGTGAACGCCGATTCACCGACCGGCCCAGGAGCTTCGCTGCCTTCCTCTTCGGCCCGAGCCGTCTCTTCGATATTGTGGTCGTAATACTGAACGGTGTACTCTCCAGCGACTAACTTCGGTTGCAGCGGGTATCCTCTCTCACTAGTTGCGGGGAGATCTCTGGCAACGTCCACGAACGGGTCGTGGTCGTCGTGGTGGATCTCCAGATACACCGTATCTGTCTCGAAGGAATCCCGAACCGTCAACTTGAGTTTGATCTCGCCAGTAGTCGGGAATCCGTGCCCGACCAGATCGATGCTGTTCAGATATTCTTTCCCGTCCGTGACCTGGACGTAGAAATTTGTCGGGTCGTACTCGTCAGTGCGGTGCTTGTGGTACAGGAATCCAAGAAACCCGCCAGTCGCCGGAACCCCTACCGCTGCGGATAGCAGCAGTTGTCGTCGGGAGGGTTTGGTGGCGTCTTCCCCGTCTGAACCCCCAGAATTGTTCTTTGCCATCGACTCGGCTTAGTAGAGAGCGCGGACTCTCAAAATAGTACTGTACATTATTGGTCTAATGTGCTGTGTACTGTTGGTGTTGCTTCGATTGTGGTTACAGACTGTGAGTGTACTGATATCTGGAGAATTGGGGTGTTTTGAGACTGTCATAAATCGTATGGCAATATACAAAACACCATCCGTGGAGTTGCGAATGCCGGACAAAACGTTCACAAGAAAACGGGAATCACCGCCGAAAGCAGCATTCTACAGGTAAAAACCACTCATTCAACCCGCTAAATATCTGATAGTACTGCAAACCGACACAATCAGGTCGAAAATCGGCACTGCTGGCTACAGATGGGTCTCAGGAGACGCTCCCTCGGGATGAAAATTAAATGAGTGTGACCAGCTCCTTATCGAGCCAGTTGAGAAATCGTGACAACGAGATCCGCGGTTTCTTCCGCGTCTCAATTACACCGATACGATCCTGGGTGAGGAAGTCCACCAAGAGCCACATATTATAGATCACACACCCAAACGCAAAGTGGAACCACCGCACTTCGATCTCTTTCGATGTCGTCCACGCTGCCGCTTGCTTAATCGATGAGTACGAATTCTCAATCGCCCCACGGTCACTGTACTGCTCAATTTCCTTGCGCGCCAATCGGCGGTCCAACGCGATTTCATCGCTGACATCGAGATTCGTCAGGAACGGTTGTGGTGATCCTCTCGGGTTTGCATCATCGTCTTCATCCGGCGGGAGAATCACAACAGTCGTGTAGACCTTTGTGTTTGAGACCTCCCCCTTCACTGGTCCATGAATCGGGAAGTCCTCCTTGACGTACAGCGGCGTATCACCCGGTTCATCGTATCCACGTTTCACCTGATCGTATTGCTCACACATGGGACCGATCCGATGCTGGTCTTTCACCGATGGAATCACATATTTCAAATTCTTGGCTTCAAGTGTGTGAATTACATCTGCTGAGTGGAACTCCCGGTCGGCATACACCGTTCGAATGTCGACGTACCCTTCAGCAATCGAAAGCAGTCGTCGAGCAACATCACCAATATAGTATGAATTGTCTTTCCCGGGGTATGCATGCGTGTCAGCGTACTCAGTACTGCCGAGCGGACAGACACCAACGACGTAGTGTGTGTTTTTCCCGACAATCACGACGGTAGCGAATTTGTGACACCAGTCATACTCTTTGTCAGCAGGAGCGCCCTGTACCCACACCATCTCATCACGATCGCCGTAGTACCCGACATACGTGATATCCAGCGCAATCTTCGCTCGCACGCCGAACCGCGATCCATTATCATTTTCAAACTCTTGGAGTCGGGGTTTCGCTCGCGTGTACGTCTTTTGTAACGCAAAATTCATCACTGTTGAAATCTCATCGACCGTCATCTGCTTCATGGCCTCTACCAGCGTTTCACCTGACGGGCCATCCTCATAGAACGGATCATCTATCTCTGGCTCAGGGTTTTTGAGATCACCTAGTTCCTTTCCGGCACCATTAGCTGCCGAACGGCGGATCGCCGCGATGGCCTCCAACACAAGTAGCTCTTCTTTGTCGTATATCGCATCCTCCGGTCGAGGAAGCTGCATCGATGGAATTGCCACCGTCTTCATCTCGTCAAGGACTTGCTTTCCTTTCTTCCGGAGAAGACGGTCGATGGACCGTTCTGAGAGCGTAGCCTCCTCGTCATCGCCGGTCTGCTCCTCATTGGATGCGAGGTCAAACCCGATCGGGGCACCGCGTTCAGCCGCAATAGTACGAATCTGGTCTGCCTCTTTCTTCACAACCCGTTCCAAATTCTCAAACCGGTCTTCGAGTCGAACCGGCTTGAACGAACTTTCAGAGGGAAGATCATTCGGATCGAATCCAAAAACGCGAGCGAGTTCAGATTGCTCCTTGAGTCGATTTGGAATCCCCGTAGGTGACTGCTTCTCAACCGTCGCCCAGAGGTAGGATAGAAACATGGGGCGGAACGGCGTCGATGTATGCCACTCTGGATAGCCATCCCGATACCGATAAGAATCAACTTCCAGCTGATCTGCTAGGTCAACCCACGTTGTATCCTCTCCAATTACTTCGCTCGCTTTCTGGGATAACTTTGTGTCTCGGTTGTTTTTGGCCATCTGACTACCCAGACCGAAGCTGATGGAGATTGCTACATTGAGTGACTGAGATTGGGATCATCACTTGATAGTGAATAGGTTCATTATGAACTCTACTTCTGGATATCACTTCTGGATTACCCATCTCATTGAACCCATATAATGAGATCATGCGAACTGGGATTCGAGATATATCGCAGTGTAGCGTGAATTTGAGTTCATTGTGAATTTAGATATGGAATGAACTGAAGTTCAAAGAAGATAGCTCAGTAGGCGTTGATACCAGATAATGCCCAGAGATATCGAGCAGGATCTCCCTCAGTTTGACGAAATAGACTACGCTGAAATATCCCAATTCTTCACCCGAACAGGAGCTGTTGAACTCATATCGTTGCTCGACAACGCCGGATACCGATTTGATGAGATAGATGAAGAACTGGATGTGAGCCGAGCAGTTCTAAACGATCGACGAGCGGAAGCTTACGGGTTAGGGCTAATTCGACCAGCTCAGACTCTGCAGGATGGAAAGGTTCGTCGGGTCCATACGCTGACTACGTTAGGTAGTCAGATTAAGCGGGAAATGCGTGCTATAGGCCTTGTGCAGACTCACGAACGGCTGCGAGGTATTCGGAAAGAATACGGAAAACAAAAAGAAGAGTTCAGGGATTGGGTGGATGATCCAGGTGAATTACAACACGATGTAGAAGAATCTCTCAAAGGAAGTGCTCCTCCGGAGCTATTTGAAGACGATGATGAGAAAGAGTGAAAGACTGATACCATGTTGGCGACTGTAGATCGTTAATTACGACAGTTCCTAGTGAAACAACCCTATTTACACAATATGATCGTGAAACTACTGTTCACTACAGATGATAGACGTATTTCTCAGTGCAGAGCGTATGTATTACGCACTCGTTCTCTCACCGGTCAGAAGCGTCCAGACCAGCAGCCCGCCCATTGTGAGTGTCGCAGTCCACCACGCACCTGCGGAGAGAGTGTTTCCGTTGGTGGCGAGGTCCGCAGAAAACATGAGGAGGGCCAGCATGACGGCATAGAAGAAGGCCGACCCGAAACAGTCATTCATAAAATTATGTGTTGAATCGGCGCTGGGTTCGTCGTCATCCCCATCGAGCGGGTCATTCATAAAACAAGTATGTGTTAACTAAATAAGTGGTTGTCGGCGATACACACGCACATCTACGTAACGATTCGATCGCCTCATATTCAGAATCAGGAGGCTCTGTTGAAATCCTATTGTCTCGATAACTGCCCTCTTGGAACAGCCGTTCGATAGGTGACGGACTGACCGCTGTTCTTCTATTAGCTGTCAGTGATGAGGACAAAGCCGGCTGAATACACAGCATGTGTCTTGCACACTGCTTCGATCGGAGCAAGTTTGTAGAATCGGTCAGTACAAAAGCTATATCGCATTAGTCAACGAAAGAGAACTATGGTGAGAGACGGGCAAACGAGGCGGACAGTCCTGGGATGTCTCGCAAGCGGAACGCTCGCTAGCATAGGTGGCTGTCTGCAGGTGTTCTCGGAGAACGGAACCAGCCCTAAATCCGAAGGCGAAAGCTGGAAGACTGTCTCGCCAAAGCCGTTCACCGCGGTTTCCAAATCTCGCTCTCCGGTAGCCACACTCGGCGGCTCCGATCGACCGGAGTCTTTCGGGCAGGTAGTCGCTACGACGGGCGATACTGTCTTCGTCGGTGTGCCCCAAGCTGCTCCCGATGGCGTCAAAAAAGCCGGAACTGTGGCCGTCTTTAATGAATTGGAGAGTGGATGGGAGCAGACAGCGACGCTGACTGGTCAGAAACATAAATACGACTATTTCGGAGGACAGATCGCAGCCAGCGGGTCGACGCTGCTGGTCGGCAACGAGTACAACTACTCGGGGACGTCGCGAATCCCCGTATCGGTGTTCGAGCGATCGAACGGTGACGGCTGGCAACTGACGACGGAGCTAACCGAGCGCGTCTACATCGAATCGATGACGGTGGACGGTGATACGGCCGTCCTGCAGACATCAGACAGCGACGGGCTCGTAGATGTCTTCGAGCGCGAAAGCGGGGAATGGGGACAGCGACAGACGCTGTCCGTTGATAATCGAGAAGACGGACGGGTCGTCAGATCAGTCGCGACTGATGGCCAGACGATACTGGTTGGAGCGCCACCGAAGTCAGGGCCGAAGCGTCGACGCGCCAGATCTGGCGTCGTTCACGTCTTCAGCCGATCGAGCGGTACCTGGAGGCATCGGACGACCCTCTCCGGAGCGACAGGGAGGGATCATTTCGGCTGGTCGGTCTCGGTGGCCGATGGGAGGGCATTGATCGGCGATTACATCAATGATACAACGTACGTATTCGACCTCTCAGATGGACGATGGTCTCGCGAGCAGATGTATACTGCGACCAATGGTGATTCGCATCAGTACTTCGGTAACACAGTCGCGGTGGATGGCGGTACGTTGCTGGTCGGCGCACCGTACGCCCAGTTTGGCGACTCGGTCGGTGCGGTTTACAAACTGGATCAGCCGTCTAGTACAAACGACCCGCGAGGAACATATTTCACAGCGCCCGATACGTCCGAACAGTTCGGCGACGCGATAGCGGCCACGAACGGAACGACAATCGTCGCAGGCAGGTATTCTGAGCGAGGACTCGTCTACATCTACGAGTAGTGACCCCCGGTCGCTTCCAGAACGTGAATCTTCTATATTCAGCAAGCGACATTTGACATATTCCAGAGGAGTCGACAGTCTCTCCGGTAACTGCTTGACCTGTACTTAGCGATCGATGTTTCGGGAAGTGATTGCTAAGTAGGTTTGCGCTACCTATCACCGATCCGTCGCACGATCTGGCGAGTACCGCCTTCCACGACCACTGCAGTACCTAACTATGCCAACATCTTATAAGCCCCATGAGAAAAATTCGATAATGAACGAATATCCCGCCATCTCCGCGGACGGCCTGACGAAACGGTATGGGGATACTGTCGCTGTCAGTGACCTCGATCTGGCCATTCCGAGCGGGTCGATTTACGGGTTTCTCGGTCCGAATGGTGCGGGGAAGACGACGACGATGCAGATGCTGACGACGCTCACTCAACCGACCAGCGGGAGCGCGTCCATCAATGGGACACCGATTACCGACCGGACGGCAATGACACGCCAAATTGGCTACCTTCCCGAAGCACGACAGCTCTACTATCATCTCACGGCGTTCGAACAACTTGACCTCGCGGCTGGCCTACGCGACCTCCCGGAATCACAGGTAACTGCCCGCATTGAAGCGCTCCTTGATCGTCTGGATCTCCGCGAGGATGCAGACACCCGTATTTCGGACTATTCGAAGGGTATGCGGCAGAAAACCGCATTTATCCAGGCAATCCTTCATGAGCCCGCGGTCGTGTTCCTTGACGAACCGACCGCGGGCCTTGATCCACGGGCCGCACGCACACTCCGTGAGATGATCGCCGAACTCGCAGACGGAGGCACGACAGTGTTTCTCTCCACCCACATCTTACCGATTGTCGAGGACGTTGCTGACACGGTCGGCGTGCTGTACGAGGGCGAGCTCGTAGCGGAAGGCACACCAACAGACCTCACGAACCGCGCAGAGGCCGGAGACCATCAGACACTCGAAGAGGTGTTCCTTGACCTGACGAGCGACGAATCCGACCACGTGGAGGCGGATGAGCATGACTGAGAAGAATTGGGCGCGCCACAGCGTACAACTGGGGATTGTCGGCGTCCGACGGACGATCCGTAAGCTTCGGCGGAACCCGTACCGGATCCGTCTCCTCGCCTTCTCTGCTATCTGCCTCGGAATCTGCCTCGGCGGAATGGGTGTGCTCTATGCGCTCCTCTTACGATCACTTACGGGTCCATTCTCGATTCCCGGGTCAGTTCGAGTGGGAGTAACTGCCCTGTGGGTGTTCGGTGTCTGGTTTCTCGTCCAGCGCTCCCTCCTCTACTGGCGAACGCCGAAGGCGAAATCATTCGTCCTCACAACCGTCTCCACAAGGACGGCCGCCGTTGGAATGCTCCTCGCCGAGTTCCTCGCCGCATGTTTATTTCTCGTGGCACCAACGGTGTTGCTGGTCGGCGTCGTCGGGTACGCGTTCCTCTCACCACTGACCCTGCTGATGATTCCCGTGGCTGTTGGGCTGTTCGCAGCGACTGCGATTGTCGTCGGATATGGTCTCGGCTTTGCCTACCTGTTCGTGACTACTCGTTCCCGCGGCTTCACCAACCAACAGGGACAGGTACTCGTACAACTCGTGTTCCTCGCTGTGGTGGTGTATCTCGTTGCGCAGTTCCTTGGTGCAGTACCAGCCGTCTGGGAGGTGACGACGCTCACGTGGCTCCCGCCCAGCTGGCTCGTTGATCTAGCCGTACTCGGAACGCCCGTTACAGCGTCACTCGGTCGGGCACTCGCTGGCGTACTTGGGTGTGTCGTCGTTCTCGGTGGTGGAAGTCTCGTTATCGAGCGCCTCGCGGGGGTCTACTGGGTGACCGATCCCGGCAGTGCGGCCTCCGAAAGCGAGGGTACTGCTACCGGCTCTCGGTCTCACAACGGCGGGACGTTGGCCGCGGGCATTTCGCCGCTCGTCATCCCCGGGTTCGTTGGGCGACCGACCCAACGCATTGCACAAGTCGTTCTGCTCCGGCTCCGACGAGCACCACGCCGACTACTATTTCTCGTCACACTTGTCGTCTCACTCGGGATTTACCTCGGTGTGCTCTACGCGCAACTCGATGAACCGTTATCACTTGTACCGGTCGTGTGTGCGTTGTTCTTCCCGTGGCTTGCGGGGGCCGCGTTCGGGTTGAATCCGCTCGGCGACGAAGGAGCGGTCTTACCGGTCACGCTCACCTCATCCGCTTCCGGCCGGCAGTATGTGCGTGGGTTCATGCTCCCGGGCCTCCTGTACGGTCTACCGGTCACCGTGTTGTGTACGCTCGTTGGGAGCGTTGTGAGCCCGTATCCACTGGGTGTGCAGGCTGGGTTCGTAGTCATTGGTGTTGTTCTGCACGTGGTTGCGGTCGTCCTCGCGCCAGCTGCCGGGATGCGCTTTCCTCGATTCAGTTCGATTTCGGTCAGTCAGAGTGGCGGGATCGTGCCGCCGAGCATGACCGCGATTCTTGTGTACTCGCTGGCCGTCGGGCTTCTCGGCGGGGGCATCCTTTTTGTCCTGCTCGCACCGGTAAGCATCTACAATGTAGTCACGAGCGGAATGGTACCGGTCAGATGGATGCGTTTGACCGGCGTTGTGGGTGGGTTGGGTGGTGCTGTGGTAGTGGCACGATGGGGATATATCGCCGCAACTCGCCGGTTCGAAGAGTACACGATTTCCTGAGGTGGCTCTGTTGAAACTCTCAATAGGTGACGAATTTTGACTCGGCTGCGGTCAAGACAGGTGAAGCACGTATCGTTCAGTACAGGGCAAACACGTACCGCTCCGGCCAAATTGATAATTGATTAATAGTTACATGAGAAGGAACCATTGCATGAAACGACGCACCTTCGTTTCGGCCATAAGTGTATCCGCTCTTCCTCTTTCAGGATGTTTGCAGAACGAAAATCAGCCAGTTGGAACGATTGTCGTCTCCAATGACCACTCATTTCCTCATATAGTGACACTCGAGATCACGATGTATACCTCCGGTCAAGAACTTGAACATGAAACCGTTAGTCGTATTTCGATTGACCCAGAATCAGAAAGAGTCTACGAAGGTGCATTTAACCCCCAGACCGGCTATCTTGTAACTGTTGAACTCCCTGGTTCAGAAACGGCAGAGGTTCCCTACGGGCGCGAAGGAATCTCCATCGAAGAGAACAACTTTTTCATTCGAATCGGGGAAGATGGTCACCTCAATGCCGGTGTTTCGTCTCGGTAAGTATGCAGACGAACTTACCATTCAGTGCAGACAAGACACTTAACAGTTTACGTGAAACGATAACACATCAGTATATAGTAGCACGATTTCTTTATTCAGATATAGCCTTGAAACTGAATCGGACCGTTCGGTAACTACGTGTGCGTATACAACATTGGGACCATCAGCAGTATAACTCTCACTAGCAGAAAATATTTATACTCAAGTTGTAGATAAATCTCTAGATGGTCCCAGCTTCCTCCCGCCGGACTATGTTCTTGGTTTGTTGTGTTCTAGTCGGTCTTCTGGTGGCTTTTGTGTGGCCAGCGAGTCCACTGTCTCTGACTACTGATGAACCAGAGCCAGCAAGTCTTCATGTCGAAGAGTTCAACATAATCAACAGTGGTTGTGCAGACAACGTCTCTGACTATTCGATGGGACGAACAGGAGGCGGTGGCTACGAGAGCGTTACGTTCATAGAGACGGGGACGAGATCACCAAATCTCTCCGTGAGAACTGAACGAACCTCGTCACAAGGTGCCGATCTGGAGTCGTTTCGCGTCTATATCGACTCCCATGGAGAGCCACAGGAAAACGCGTCCTGCACGCTGGGCGCGCAGTATCGGGTCGAACTGGACTATGATCCAAGTAAACCAGACGCCAAGGGGACACGTGTACTCTATGTTGAAAATGGAGAGTATGCTGGGTGTTCCTCATCGACTTCAGGGTCGATTGAGAGTGAGTGCCATCGCTTCACGTATGATCACCAGCACTCTAACCGAACGTGGGCTAATGAAACCGCTGAGTGAAACGAGTTTGCTACTCACATCAACTAGAGGGCCTGCTCAGTAGTTTACCTGTACTTATCGTGAGTTTCGTACTGAACTCTAAATAAAGAAACCGTACTACCAACTACTGATATGAAACGACGATGTCTCCTTGGCCTTCTCGGTGTCTCCGCGTTTTCGATGTCGGGCTGTCTCGGCTCTGGAATGCCAGCCGACGCAGTTGTCAGAGCCGTTCCCGATTCTCAACCGAATACTGACGAACCTGTTCAGTATAGTACTCTCCTCGAGAGTGAGCAAAAGATCGCTCAAACAGCCGTCGAAGATGCGTTCTATCATACGTGTCCTGAACTCCCGGACGCTGTCCACTCATTCGCCAATCGATTCGAAGATCGGGAAACTGCCTATCTAACATATCAGGACACAACCTATGCACTGTGGATTCGGATTACCGATATGGTTTTTACAACAACCGCATCACCTCCGGAAAATGAACCCTCCTGTGGCCTTCTCTGACTACACCCCTCGGGCAAGTACCGGTCAATCCGCATACGCAGTTGCCGTTCAGTACAGATACCACAGTGATTGAGCGTTGACTATCACTTTCCCATGAGATAGCTCCTTCGATCGGCTTTGCCAGTCGTTCCATTCCACTACCTGAACAGTCTTTGGTCAGAGGAAGCCAGTTGTAGATATTCTATGACGGACTAAGTTGACTTTGAAGATAGGAGATACCCACCGATACCGAACGAGATAACTGCAAGGAGGGTAGCTGCAAGGCGTAGCAGTTGCGGAGTCGCGCCAAGCGGTGGTGGCCCCTTTGAAATCGCCATCAAATCGTAGCGCTGTACTTGTTCGCGGTGCTGCTCATACTCTTCATCATTTTCGCTTGGGCCTCGATTGAACGGCTCATCCGCTGGCGGGAGATTGGCATTATCCGGTCGTTCAATCGCAATAACCCCGGGTCGGTGTTCCGGATTTTCACCCTGAAGTTGTGCATGTTCTGCGCTAGTCATGTAGTCAAATTCAGGGGCTCCCTGTTCTGTCGAGACGCGATACTCGCCGCCATTTTCGAGGGCTTGGACGTATAATTCTTGCCCTCTCTCGGAGAGGTTATCGTAGTTGACGATCTCGATACCTTGTTCTTCAAGCTGTTCTTGTCCATCAAAGGTTGAATCCCTCGTGTCATGAGTGAGCATCGCCTGCACCGGGAAGAGAGCCGGCACAGTAAACAGGACGATTGCAAGGACAACAAGCGCCGTACCGAGTTTATTGCGTGTCTCCATATGAATCACTCTAAGTCGGCTCGTTTGAACGCCCAGAACCCGACGAGAAGCGGGACAACAAGCCAGAACGCTAAAATGACAAGCGAGAACTCATCAGTCAGGTATACCGGCAGGTTAAGGTCGACGTTGGTTGCCCGCATAGGTGTGTCTCCGCCCAGATTCGTAGCGCTGTCACGGAACAATTGCTGTTCTAACCGATCGGGCACCACGAGATTGATCGCTTTCTGATATGCGAGGAACGGACTCGTGTACTGGACAGCGTTATAGAGATCTGGATTGCTCTCCATTCCCAGTATCGACGTGTGAATTCCTCGAACCAAGGTTTTGACCTGGATCACAGGGAACACGTAGAGAATGACCAAGACAAAATATGCAGCAAGTGCATTGGCGATAGCGCGGCTTCGAGAGGCTGCGGCTGCTGATACTGCGACAGCAATACTGACAAACACTGACCCATAGAGAATCGTCAGTAGGAGGGTTCCGGCGATAACGCCGATAGGGAACACACCGTGTTTCGTCAGTGAAACGCTACTAGCAGCGATATACATGAAGACAACTCCTGATGCAACGATGGCTAGTCGGCTTAAAAGCTTTCCAGTGAAGACGTCCCGTCGGGTGTTTGGTAGGGAAAGTAAGAACTTGATCCCGCCACCCTCACGTTCCCCAGCGATGGCCATGTACGTCGCAGTCAACGCAATGATAGGCAGCAGGACTGCCAGTATCTGTGTCAACGTTCGGAACATGCCTTGGACAGCCTCTACCTCGGTTTGCCTGTAGGCTTGGTTGACGTAGGCCAGTAACACGCCAATCAGTCCAAGTAGGACGGCAGCAGCCCAGAGTGACTGGGATCGCCGTGCTCCCTTAAAGTCCTTTTTTGCGACAGTGAGCCAGGTCATACTGGCACCTCATTGGACTCAGTGTCCGCCTCTTCCTGAGCCATTCCGTCACGACCCCCGCTAGTATACTGGTTGAATAGGTCTTCAAGCGACGTCTCATCGATAGAGATGTCCACGACATCGGCCTGGTCGTCAACCTGTCTGACTACATCGGCCTTGACCGCTGGATCAGCACAGTACGCGGTCAGCGTTGTTCCCTCAATGAGTACCTCACTGACGTCGGTAAGATCGTCGACAGCATCTGTCGTCGGCTGCGTTGCACACTCCAGTTCGATGCTCTCACGGCCGCCTGCCTTCTTTCGGAGTTCTCCTATCGTGTCCATCGCTACAAGTTTCCCTTCACTCATGACGCCAACTCGATCGCAGACCGCTTGGACCTCCGAGAGAAGATGGCTCGAAAAGAACACGGTTGTTCCGTTATCAGCCCGCTCACGAATCAATGAGCGCATGCGTTGGATTCCATTGGGGTCCAGTCCTGCGGAGGGTTCATCGAGGATGAGGAGATCGGGATCGTTGACCAGGGCCATTCCGAAGGCAAGACGCTGTTGCATTCCCGTGGAATAACTGGAAGCTTTTCGGGCTGCGTCGTCACGGATACCGACAGTATCGAGTATCTCGTCAGGATCATCATCAGCTGCTTTCGTCTCGATCGTCCACTCGATGTATTCACGGCCAGTCAGGTAATTGTCAAACTCGTACCCTTCCGGAAGGACACCGATGCGTTCGCGGATCGCGGCAGTTTCTTTTTGGGCGTCCATTCCGAGGATCTGTGCAGATCCTTCTGTTGGCCGGATAAAGTCGAGTAACATGTTGATCGTTGTTGATTTTCCAGCTCCGTTAGGACCGAGAAAACCGAATATCTCTCCTTTCTCAATAGAAAGGGTGAGATCATCAACAGCGACCGTGCTATCGCCGAATTGTTTCGTTAATCCGTTCGTCTGGATGGAGGGCATATTTCGCTCTCTACTGAACCATTATAGTGACTAAATCCTTTCTATTTCAAGTGAATTTCATGTGTGCCTGTTTTTGAACGCTAAGATGGCGAAGAGAATCTCCCAGTAAGTTCGCACACATACTGAACGCGGTTTTCACTCCTAACCCTGAATGATGAAATCATATTACTAATCACTCATGTGTATAAAACCAGATAAAATCAAATGGCTCACGATACAGTCTTATAGAGTCTGCCTCGGTTTTGACCATCGTGTTCAGATAAGCTGATTCCATGCGAAGCTGAACACGATGAGGGCAGGAGTCTCAAGCTTTATTAGTTAGACAACATGATATGAGTATATGGACGAACTACTCGACGTCTTAGACCTCCTCGGAGACTCTGGACTCGAAGACGTACTTACCTGGGTGTTCCGCATTATCGGTGTACTCGCTATTCTCGCCGGCCTCGGTGTCTGGCTGTTCACCGACCTCACCTTCTCCATTCCCGCTATTCTCATCGTCGGTGGGCTCCTTTTCGTCGCCATCCCCAGCCTCCTCCTCGAACTTACTGAACTCGCTGGATAATCACAATTATATGATGGCACTGTCTAATTCAGTACCTCCTCGACTGATGTTTTCCGTCGAGAACTTGATGCGGTCTTTGGTGGTTGTAGATGAACTACTTACCGGTCATTGGTCAATTTTAACTGCATGAGTAACCACAACCCAAGTGGAAATGGACTGGATTGATCTATCCGCATCAGTACTAGTTTTAGTCCTAGTAGCAGTCTTTCTGCTTGGAACTATCGTGGCCGGTACGACCGCTGGCTTCTGGTGAGTATCTACCGAACACTACACGCAAAGCTGGTTTCTTACTTTGATCATAGAAAGCTAGCCGGTAAGTAGGCACATCTACAGAGTAGTTCGCAGTTTCTCTTTGGATAGCTGGGCAGAGCTATAGGTTGCGTTCAATGTAGTGATTGATCGCTCGCACACGGTTTTCGTCGTATGTCCAGACACCATCCCACGTTCCGGGTTCTTGTTGGATAGCGACGAGCGCAGCGTAGCGGAGTGACTTGTCGTCAGGGATATGCATAACAAACCATACATTGCGAAAATCGGTGTTCCGCCCACTATGTATCGTGAAATTTACCTCCGATGGTGGGTTCCAGTCGGGTATTCCGTAGATATGTACGTTCGTGGAAGAATTAGCTAACCGCTCATAGACGGTTTTGGTGCCCTGTTCGTCGTTGATGCGTGAGAGGTATTGGAATGATGCCCGGTGTTTCCCACCATCCTGTTCCAGCGCGAGTCGCTCGATGTACCGAGAGATCGTGATGAGCAAAAGTTTCTCCAGATCCGACTCGGGATACCCTCACAGCCGGAAATGAACGTCCGTAAGACCGTCAATGACGGCTGGTGGATCAACTTCATCTACCGTTCGTGAACCGGTGATATAGATATCAGAGTTCACCAGAAGGATTGCGTCGGCCACCGCATGTAATGGTGAGCAAGCGATCACCTCGTCGCCATCTATGAGATAGACCATATCCTGCATCTCGTCATCCCGTGTGATCTCTTCGACAGCGACCGACTGCCGGTCAAACATTTTCTCTAGTAGTTGTTGGAGCGGTTTCGGCGAGTCACGGTTAACCACGGCAAGTGACAACTCCGTCTCGTCAGTCTCGGCAATAAAACGCATGAAACCAGTCATATCTATCCATCACTTCCTGTGGTTAGAATTCACAGTGTCTTATTCGATTTGGCCAGATCTATCTCCAAATCTTCTTCTGACCCCATATATTTTGTCAAAATTATAATCAAATAGCCAATACAGGCCAGCGACTCACCGACCAGTACGAACGATGGATAGCTTGAAATCGTCGAATTTCCGTATCACGTCAAGGAATTCGCGGGGTCAACCGGTTTTTCGATGACTGCATCCTCGTCTGCATCGTGGTCGATGTCACGTGATTCGACGAGTTTTTCGTCCACCCCAGACAGAACAACGACGGGAACATCGTCGAATTCTGGATGGTGTTTGATCTCGTGAAGAACGTGAGATCCGATGTACTCTTGAATTTTGGTCGCTGGATCTCCTCGAAGGATCTGTCACGTCGTTCCTACCCCTGCCGATGCTGCCTGTACTGCAACTGTGTCAGTTGCTTCGCGCCCGAATTCTCGTACCGTATCGAGATATGCCGGTACCCGAGAGATCGTGTCATCGACGACGTACACGGCGTGAACTCGTGTCGAATATGCAGTGGATAGCTCGATCCCATGTGTAATCGCTGCCGATGTACCAGGCCGTCCGTTCGTTGGAATCAGAATCCCGTGAAACGCTGATCGAACGTTCGTGACGTTCTTGCTGACGGTGAGAACAGGCAGAGTTGCTTCCCGAACAACGCTCGTCGTAACGCTGCCGAGAACGAATTTGCGGAGACCAGTCCGGCCTTATGTTCCGAGCACAGTAGATCGATCTCGTGTTGGTCAGTATATGCAAGAATCCATTCGTTGGCGAGCTGGACGCTTAGGCTCCCTTGATGAAATGGGTTGCGCCGATGGTTTCAGCGAGAATCCACACGACGAACAGTCCGTATGCAAAGAGCAACATGTAGGCCTCCACATCAGTGATCAAGAGATCAGTACGCAGGATTGTGAACAAGAGGACGGTTGCAAGGGTTAGCACGCCAAGCATTGGGACAGCTACTGCAAAGTCAATGGTGACGCTACCGACAATGAGCACGCCAATTGGAATGGCGACCAAGAGATCGAATGTGTTCGATCCGAGGACATTACCGAGGCTTGTAATGCCCTTGTCAGCCTTTGCTGCCCGTACACTTACTATCATATCAGGAAGGCTTGTTGCCGCCGCAATGATGGTGACACCGGCAAGGAATTCAGGAATTCCAAACGTGTGGCTAAGCGATTCGACACTGCCAACGAGCTGTTCGACAGCGATAAGGATAACAATCAAGCTGGCGGAGAGTTGTCCCCACTTGCGGCTGATGGAAATCTCGTTGGTGGCATCCGCAGCCTCGTGGTCGCTGACATCTTGCCACTGGATGAAAATGTAGAGTCCATACAGGAGGAGTGGAAGGAGCGCCAAAGGACGGGTGAGGCGGCCAGCGAGGGCGGGGCCATCGGGAACAGGAACATAGATGACTGCCAGTGCGAACGTGACAATCAGTGCGGAGACCGCAATCATGTAGAATTGTGCCTCTTTGTAGACGATGGTACGGTTCGT
This sequence comes from Natrinema sp. DC36, assembly GCF_020405225.1. NCBI lineage: Archaea > Methanobacteriati > Methanobacteriota > Halobacteria > Halobacteriales > Natrialbaceae > Natrinema > Natrinema sp. DC36. Next base: position 193,628 of record NZ_CP084474.1, on the reverse strand, counting down.
CTCTAAGTGGCCATCAGAGGAGATACCAGAGAGCGCAGGGATGACGAGAATGTTGAAGATAGCAGAGCCGACGATTGCGCCAACACCCATATTGAATGTGCCGGCAAGTGCCGTGAACACGACGCTCGATAACTCAGGAAAACTTGACCCAACGGCGACGACAACTGATCCTTGGACGACTGCTGGCAGCCCGTAGTATGCAGAGAGGTGTTCGGCTGATTCTTCAAGCCACCCACTCCCGAGCCAGATAAAGCCTGTTGCGACGACGATAACAAGAACATTGACGACTGGGATATCTGGGAGGATTTCACCGACGATCATTGTGTGGAGCAACGGACGGGGGTAGTTTAATTGTGATTATCCTTCGAGTCCGTTAAATTCCAGCAGTAAGTAAGGAATAAATATAAGTGTAACACAGAAACGATATATATATATCAGGGACTGGATTTTGAACTGGTATACCCAGTTATATATGCAGATTGACCATCTTCAATCAGTTCTGTATGTTTAACAGCTTCCCATCCGAACGTTCGAAATATGGGTTCCCATCACTGGCTGTATTTCGGTGGATTCGTGATAACTGGTATTTTGTTGATTGGTGTCGGCTTGGTGGGGATACTGGACGCTCTATCGGTGCTATCCGAAGGAGTGTCTTATAGCGAAGAATTCGTTTTATTGGCGATGCTTGGGGAAGCAGCTGAATGGATCGTGGTCGGGCTTATCCTTGGACTGTTTGCAGTGACGTTTCTCGCTGCGGCTATTATCTCTATCCTTCGGAGAGCGTCACTCCCTCGTGACGATCGGCTAGTCTCTCTTGTTGAGTGGCTCGAGCGAAAGTACCCCCTCCTGCGTCAATTCGATGTCACAGAAAAACTCGAGCCGACGACTGAAGACCGGAGACAACAGCTCAAAGAACAGTACGTTGCGGGCGAGATTAGCGAAGAAGCGTTTGAACGTGAGATGGCTCAGTTGATGGATACCACCTTCAATTCAAAATCACAGTCTAAAAACGAGACCACCATCGAGATAGAGGACGAGTCGTAATACAATAGCGTACACTGTGTAGTGACTATATTTTCTGTACTGATCGATGTACGCTTCACCTGTACTTACCGCTGATTCCTGATCTTTTGTCCGACCCTGGCGAACTTCTCGGACACAGTGCTTTCGGTAACTACGTCTACTTGTTGACCGATAGGTATATGATATCACTCAAACAAGAATTTTCTATGTACTCGTCTCGATTCGTCACTCTCTGTTTCATTTATAGTGGTGTGCTGATAGTGGCAATGCAAGTCGTGGTATATAGCCCTGACCTGCTGGTGGCTACCATCGGAAACGCCGGTGCCGGTCTCTGTATCTTGTTCACAGGAGTTCATAGGCTGTATTCGGGAGAGGCAGAGAGGAGCCCTGAAGAGTACGGCCTATTTGTCTATGGAATGGCATCTCTCTCAGTTCTGATTACGCTCTTATTTCTGGGTAGCCTATTTCTGCTCTGATAACAAATACAATGTATGGTCAATTGATGACCTGTACTGACCGCAGACGGTTCCATACCTATCATGCTCTAAGGGTTTCAACAGAGCCAAGCGTTCTATTCCGGGTGAACCGACGGGACTAACCGTAATATCAAGCAGATGTTCGGCAACGAGTAAGGAATACCTGCGTCCTTCTTCGTTATTTTCGGTTCCCGAGACCCATCTATTTCGTTCTGATCGCCTCCGATGTCAGGGGTGGTCAGGGTGACCGCCCGGAAGTTCCTGCGGTTCCAGTGCCACGAATTTGACGGCCACTTCCATCTCGTTCGGGATGGGCTGAAGCCGTACTATGCGCTCACGGACGTCCGAAAGAGCCACGACTGGACCAACGAAGGTAAGCCGTCCGGCACTTTCGAGGCCGGCGGCGAAACCTGGAGGGTCTGCCTCGACTATGACGAGCAGCCGATCCTCCCGTGGGACGATCCATCCTACAAGCTCGAAACGGCGTATCTGTACCAGCTCTATTTCGTCTGTGAAGACGAGACGTATGACGGCGAACGAGCTGATCAGAGCCAACGGGTAAAGGGCGGGACGATAACTTTTCGTCCTCGGTGGCCCGATATGAAACGCCGAGAGAAAGCCGACACCGACGACGATGGCCAATGGACCGGTCCCGTCAAGGAGGTCAACGGCTACATGGACCTCGGCGTACCGTACGTCGATGCACAGGTGCAGGGATCGAACATCGAGTTCGATCGCTACCCCGACTTACTCGCAGAGGCGGTGGCGACGTTTGGGATCCCACGACGGTACTTCGACCAGTTCTACCAGACGAGCAACATCGTCGATGCGGCGGTGTACGTTCGGCTCAAGCGATCGAAGTCGGGTCCAATCTATGCGGCAGATGGTCCGATCGCTCGAATGCATTCGCTCCTCGAGTCCGATCGATCCGGATACCGAAAGCACGTCGAAGACAATCGTGACCGTCCCGGTGACTACGTAACGAGTGTCGTCGACGATAAGCGAGCCGGGAAGATCATTCGTGGACACGGGATCGGGAAAGAGGTCAAGCACTACTATATGAAAGATCCCGATAACTACGACCCTAACGAGTTCGGGTGGCATCCTAAGCTCGGGGTCGGATACCAAACGAGTGCTACCGACCGAACCGTCTACTGGGAGCGGGATGATGGCGAACTCGACCGCGACGATCTCTGTCGTGAACTCGAGGAGCAACTCGTAAATCTCCTTGATTGGGCTGGGTTCGATGAGACTGGTGGTGGCGGGGATAATGGGTCGTACCAGAAAGACGCGTACTTCGACCCCGATGATCGCGAGCGTCGGTCACTGAAGTTGGTCGACTGTCCGCTGCCAGAGATCGAGAGCCAGCAGGAAGCCGCGGTGATGCGACTCTGGGGAGACATGAATCCGTCCGACGAGGCGCTCGTCGATACCCTACTCACCGATGGTGGAAAGGTCTCGCCTCAGGACGCAGTCGACGAGACCGGCTACTGCTACGATACGATCCTCCGAGCTGTCGACCGCCTCGAGGGATTCGTCGAACACACCTATGGGGAGTTGGCGATCGAGAGCGACTACGCGGCTCAGGCGATGCTCAAGCGCGTGCGCTCTGCCGAGGAGCAGTTCCGGCGGTCGATCGGGTCGACAGTCATGCAAGTCGCGGACGATGCTCAGAACGTCGAGACGGACGCATTCGATGCGTTCGTACGGAACTACGACGTTAGGGTCGACGAAACCCGCAACGACTGTCGTGCCCTGCTAAAGCCGTACTATGAGGCCGCAGATAAAGCCGATGCGAAGAATCTCGCTCGAGAGGCCCACGTGGCCCTTCTCGAGAGACACGGAACCTCGTGCGGGTTCCAAATGCGTGTAGAACTCGCCGACGGAACGATCAAACGCTTCCGTGACCTCGAGCAGGGGTGGGCTGGTTCCGACTGGGACCACGAAGCGGCTCGCCGAAAACACGAACGCCAACTCGAGCAGCAAGCGGATGTCGACACCCACGATATCGATCCCGAGGAGATCGACCTCGAGGAGGCGTGGGAACAATTCGCCGATCTCGACGAGCGGGTCGAACAGGCACTAAAGCGTGCGGCTCTCTGGGACGAAGTCAGTGATCAGCTCGAGAAGAGCGCGCTCGGCCTCTCAGGCGGACAGCAACAACGCCTGTGTATCGCTCGGGCAATCGCCGTCGATCCCGACGTCCTCCTGATGGACGAGCCAGCATCGGCACTGGACCCGATTGCGACCTCGAAAATCGAAGATCTCATCGAGGAACTCGCCGAGGAGTACACCGTCATTATCGTCACCCACAACATGCAGCAGGCGGCGCGTATCTCGAACCGAACGGCGGTCTTCCTCACTGGGGGGAACTCGTCGAATACGACGATACCGAGACAATCTTCGAGAATCCCGAACACGACCGCGTCGAGGACTACATCACCGGCAAGTTCGGGTGATAGTATGCCACGTCGTGAGTACCAAGAGTCCCTCGAGGAACTCCGGACGGACGTCCAAGAGATGGGGGAACTAGTATTGTCCAGATTCGAACGGAGTATGTACGCCCTCGAACACACGGACACCGACGTTGCCAGAGCCGTTATCGACGGTGATGACGAGATCAATCAGCGCTATCTCGATCTCGAATCGGAGTGTATCGACCTCTTTGCTCTCCAGCAACCGGTCGCGAGTGACCTGCGGTTTGTCGCGGCCTCGTTCAAGATTCTCACCGATCTCGTGCGCATCAGGGATCTGGCGACGAACCTGGGGCACTATACGCTGGCAGCGGACCACCAGTACGACACGGACATCGATCTGTCCGATATCGGTGCGGATGCCCACACGCTGGTCGCCGACGCGGTCGAAGCGTACGTCGCGGAGGATGCGGCTGCGTGTTATCGAATCGCCGAACATGACGACGAGATTGATGCGCTCTGTCACAGTGCGAGCGAACGCGTCGTTCGCGACCTCATCGAACAGCAGGCATCCGACGGGGAGGGGAGTCCCTGGGATGTCGAACTGGTGATGGACGACGTGTCACGATTACTGCTCACGATTCGAGACCTCGAACGTGCCGCCGACCATGGAGTAAATATCGCCGCGAGAACCCTCTATCTGGTCGAAAGTAACCCGGAACTCATCTACTGAAAATGGAGACGCGCAAAGTACAGAAAGTTAGCAGTAGCACATACACAGTGTCAATTCCCGGCGAGTGGGCAGCTGAAAACGATATCGAGGCGGGCAATACCGTCTACCTCTATACGCACCTCGATGGGTCTCTGGTCGTACGGCGTCGTGAAAAAGAGCAAAGTGAACTAGCGGACATCGAAGCTAAGCTTGATAATCACGATACTTCGGCAATGAGACGAACGTTTCATGCGGCGTACACTGCCGGATTTGATCGCATAACGCTCCAGGCCTCGGATCAACTCACCAAGGATCAGCAGCGAGCCATCACTGCGGGTGCGAGAGAGCTAACTGGCGTTGAAATAGTTGAACAAACAGAGACATCCATAACCGCACAGGTACTATTAAGCTCTCGAGATATTTCTGTTCGACAATCTCTTCTCCGTCTTCGTTCTATTGCTCTTTCGATGCACGAGGCAGCGATGGCTGCCTTCGCGGGAGAAACAGATGAAGTCGAGCATATATTCCAGCGAGATGACGAAGCGGGTCGCGTGTTTCAGTTGATAATGCGTCATTTCAATCGGTCACTGCAGGATTTTGAGGACCTCGACCAGCTTGATATCACCCGTCCGCAACTATTTAGATATTTTTTCATTGCTCAACAACTGGAGCGAGTCGCTGATCACGCTGCCAAGATTGCTGATCTTGTAATCCAGATGGAGACGCCGATTGAAGACGAACTTTTAGCAGAGGTTGTTGCACTAGGAGAGGATGCTCGTCAGGTTGTTCACTCCGCATCAGACGCAGTAATTAATACTTCCTCGACTGAATCGGCCCATTCTGCCCTCAATCTACGTGATCGCGTCATTGAACGAGCGACCGATATTGATCACGCTCTCCTAGACCAAACTCCAGACGAAGCCTATATAATAACGCAGATTCTCGATAGTTTGAAGCGGACTGCAAAGTGTGGCGGCAACATTGCAGAGGTAGCTCTTCAGAATTCAATAGCACCCACTGTAGAACAGACCCATTCTACGAGACAGATCTGAGATCACTGTCTTCGGTACGATCGACCTCGAAATAGGCCAAACCGTAATAGTACACGGTTTTTCATAGTGTCGTGCTGAGTGTCACAGTCTCATGCAAGTAGGTCCTACTTGCTCTCGAATCCGACCACGTTGTGCTGGTCGAAGGCCAGAAGCACCCACCAACACCCACCCCGTGTTCATGGTAAGAGCGCGACCGGCGACAAGACGCAGCGAATGACAGTCCCGCACAACACCGCTCGCTTCGATCGGCCACCGGGAGGGGTATTCCCTTCCGGTGTCGTTCATGGTTGCCTAGGCGTTGACCTTGACTCGAGAGGCCAAGCAAATCGTGATTATGCTACTATTCCGGTTTCGGCTTCTTCGAGGTAGCGGTCTCGCCGATCGTAGATTCCGCGGGCGGTTGATCGGTTCACACCCGTTTCGTCAGCAATTTTTCTCCATGAACGGCCAGTTTCTCGAAGTCGGATCACTTCGAGGGCGGTCGCGAACTCCCCACTCTCGCGATCGGGGATCCACCGTCTGCCGTCCTCGTCGTAGCAGAGGCCGAAGGGCGGACGTCCGTGGTCGTCCCCACGCTGTTCACGGGCATCCATCGCGGCCTGGGATTTCTTTATCTCCCGGCGTTTGACGTCGCTCTCGACGGCTCTCTGGACTCGAAAGGTGAGTTCGTCCACCGGTGGGTCCTCGACAAACTCGAACAGACAGTCGCCGAGGACAGCCGCCCGTTTTAGTTCCCAGTAGAATTGGTCACGGGCCAGGCGCGTATCGTCCCATGCGACGAGGTAGTCGTATTCACCGCCGCAGAGTGCCTCGAGTAATGTCTTTATTTCCGGGTTCGCGTCGATCCGTTCCTCGTTGGCGGCTTTCATATGTACGCTGAATCCGGTATGAATGCCGAGGTCGATCACGTCGATCTCGTCGGCCAACTGCTCCGCGAACTCCGGGACACGTTCGCGCTGCAACTCAAGGGAGACGTCATCGTCACTCCCTTGCGACTTGCGGATGAACGCGGCGGCTCTACTCATCAGCTTTCTCGAGAGCGAGTTTCGTCGACGAGACGATATCCCATTCGACGTCCTCGCCAGCAAGGTCGAGGGCGTCGCCCATCGCCTTTGGGATCGTCACTTGGTACTGGCCGTTACTGTTCTGGGAGACCCTCGTCGTGGTTCGCTTCGGCATTGCTCACACCAACGTTAGCTTGCTTGTTAGTTCTAACGTTAATCGAGGGTGTGTCTGAAAGGGGGGGGGTTCCCAGACAGTTCCATAGAAGACAACGACTCTCGTAAATTCCGCACGCTGTTGAGCAAATTCAGAATATAAAGGGAGTTCAAAAGGGCCCCAGAAGCCCCTCTGAGTTCAATTATTCATCGAGGGGGGTATCCATCAGATCAGACTCACACTACGTTTTTTGCCGTTCGTCCAGTAGTAAATTGGCGTGTACCGTAACATCCTGATCCCGACGGATGGATCTGCTGCGAGCGAAACAGCATTGGATCACGGAATGGAGATTGCATCGAGTATGGGAGCTACGGCGCATATCCTATACGTAGTGGATGTCGGAACGGAGATGTCCGCATCCGGTGTTGGGGATATTGCGGATGATCTCAGCGAAACACTCGATGAGGAAGCGAAAGAGGCACTCGATCAGTCCGAAAAGATGGCTGATAAAGCCGGCGTTACGTCCGAACGAGCCGTTCTCGAAGGATTTCCGGAAGACGCAATACGCCAGTATAGCGCTGATAATGAGATTGACCTTATCGTAGTCGGGGAAAGCGAGGATTCGACCCTCACCGAACAACTCTTCGGTAGCACGACAGAGGACGTTCTCGAATCGGTAACGACCTCCGTTTTGGTCGCTCGGGCATGAGTTCTATCCGTTGAAACCACCGTATTATATCAGACTTCTGCACTTAATTCTAACTCGAGTTCGTCGTTCGACTCTTATTGATCGGTCGGCCGTGTCGTTCCGCTACGGGCCCGTTCGAACAGCGAGACAGCGATGGGTTCGATCTGGTTCGAGTATTGCATGAGCGACGTTCCAAGAATACTCATAACGAGAACATAACCGACCGTAAAGGCGTAGATCGTCTGCGCGGTCTCTGCTGCCATGCTGCTCCCAGCCCCAGAGAGAGCAAGACTCGCGATGATCAGTGAGAACTCGCCGCGGGTGGCCATGCCGAAGCCGACTCGGAGCGATCGGCGGTCGTCGAGGCCGTACAGCCGCCCACCGAGGTAGCCGCTCACGATCTTCGTCGGCGTCGTGACGATCACGGCGGCGACGATCATCCCGAGAATCGAGAGCGTGAACAGCCCAGGATCGGTGACGAGCCCGATCCAGAAGAAGAAGATTGCTGCGAACGCGTCTCGCAGGGGCTCGAGCAGCCGCTCGAGGTCGTGGACGTGATCGGTCGAGGAGAAGGCCATCCCGACGAAGAAGGCGGCGACGGCCTCGCTGACCCCCAGCGCGTACGCGATGCCGGCTACGAGGATCGTGACCCCGAGTGCGCGGACGACCAGGAACTCGTTGCTGTCGACGTCGAGAAACACCTGGAAGAAGCCGGTGCCGTAGGTGACCAGCGCGAGCAGTGCGACGATGACCGCGACCGCGATTCCGATCTGTCCCGCCGCTTCCCCGATGTCACCGCCGCCCAGTACCAGTGCGGACGCGATCGCCAGATAGACCGCGATGAACAGGTCCTCGAAGACGAGCGTGCCGAGCATCGGTTCGGACTCGTCGTTGGCGATCCAGCCCAGATCGAGCAGTGATTTCGTGATGATCGCGCTCGAGGAGATGTAGACAATTCCCGCTGTCAGGAAAGCCGCGAGGAGGCTCCCGAAGATGAGATACCCGAAGACCAATCCGATACCGAAGTTTATGACGAGATCGACAGACCCCGCTTTGCCAATCCGGTCCTTACTCGCGATCAACCGGTTTAAATTGAACTCGAGACCAAGGAAGAACAGGAGGAGGACGATCCCGATCTCCGCGCCGACGACGATGAAGTCGGTTTCACCGAGTGCGAGTCCACCGACTGCGCCCAGGAGATCGATGCCCCCAACCGTCACCTCGGGAACAGTGACGGCAACCCCACCGATCCCGACCTCGCTGCCGGCGAGCGCGGGGAGTTCCCCCAGTACGTTCGATCCCACCAAGACGCCGACGATGATATAAAAGGGGATAACCGACTGATTGATTCGACCCGAGAGGACGCCAGCGAGAGCGACTGCAGTAAAGAGAATTCCAACGTCGACGAGCGCCGTCTCAGTTGCCATTAGCTCTCACCCTTGGAAGGAACGTTCGTCACGATCATTCTTTGAGTCCAGCTCCGAGCAGTTCCTCGAACTGGGCGCAGTCCTCGCGGTCGCCGATGACGACCAGTGTGTCACCGACCTCGAGGACCGTCTCCGGCGTCGGCGGCGAGATCAACTCCTCGCCGCGCTGAATGGCGACGACAGAGACGCCTGTCCTATCGCGGATGTCCGCTTCGGCGAGAGTCTGGCCGGCCACTTCGGCGGTTTCGGAGACGCCGTACCACTCGAGGTAGGTATCGTCAGAGAGCATTGTCTCCACCTGTTCGGCCTGCACCGGCTGGAAGTATGCCCCTTCTAGAATTGTACCGATTTTTCGCGCGAGCCGATCTGAGGCATCGAATACCCTCTCGCTGTCCGCGTCCGCGTCCGCTTTCAAATACACCTCCCGCTTCCCTGTGTTATGAGTCACAATGACAAGCCGCTCGCCGTCGTCGAGTTCGACCTCAAACTTCTTCCCGACGCCGGGGAGATCGCTTTCATAAACAGTCATACGTCACAAAAGCAAAGACATGCTCATAAATGGCATGTCTCGTTGTTCATAGTCTCTCAAACCGATCCATATATGGATTGTATCGCTGGCCACAGTTGTCGCAGTAATAATGAGAAATTCGCCACCCACCACCAGTTGTGAAGAAGGATTGATGTGAATTGCGAACACCGCATCGGGGACACAGAGTCGGCTTAACTCTCATAAAATTCAAAGCAGAATCGGTTCTATTTGTCTCTCTCCTCTGTACTGACTTCGAGTATCGATAATATCGCCCAACCTGCCCAACCAAGCATGGTGAATGCTCCAAGTACATAGATGCGACGAGCGTGTATATTATCGAATGCTTGGATGGCAATCCAAAGTAGAGCAATAAATCCGAGGAGGATTAGGAATATGTCTCCAAATCCTTTTGGACTGCGAAGGGTGGGATATCTCATTACAATTGTTAGATGAGTTGGAGAAGTCTTTATATTTGGGGGAAGAGGATGCCTTTTATCAAATATTAGAAGATAGTGCACAGATGTACCTATCTAAAACAGGGCCTGTTCCACAACTACGGAAAATGTGAGAGCGGCCCCTAGTAATAACAGATAATCAGAAAATTGAACACCAAGTACTGAAATTTGAAGACCGACGACCATGATCATAATTTTAGCGGTCTGTTGATCAGGGTAAACTGTTTGGCTCATATCCATATCTCACGTACGAATGATATAGGGCTATCCGAATAAATCCGGTTCAGATTTGTAGGTGGAACTGTAACAGCCTTATAATTAACCTCGAGAGTCCGACCGGTCAGTTGATTGCAGAACTCAACGGAGAGCTAAACGCAATTGGGGCCGGACCTGCTAATCCAACCGATTCAGAAGAAGAGTAATAGAAAAACGTGGTTGCGTCAACGGGGATTGAGCAGGAACTTCATCCCGAACAGTTGGGGGAGAAGTCTCAGAGGTATTGAAATCCTTCAGAAGTGGCATTGGGGAGAGCGACTCTTTTCACTGGTTTTCGCGGATCCGATTGGAACCGGGCTTCTTGGCAAATCGTGAGGCGTGAAGAGGATTTCAACAGACCTGGATGATCTTGTTTGGCAAACTAGTTATCTTTCTTTAATTTTCATTCATTGGTGTGATTGGCATCGTTGGTCTCAACATCACGTCGGCAGGTCATTAATCAGTTACAATATTTCGGAGTGGAATTCCGTACCCTCACTATAGAAGTGTAGATGATCTGTAGCTTTTCTCTATCAAATCCACTTCTTAACTGCCATGACTGTGGAGGGATTTCGACTGTCGTACCATAACTATGAATAATATACCAACTAAGTATTTGGTGTAACTCCAGCCACTCATCAACGTGTCTTATTAAATAAGTGGTGGAATTTATCACGGTTGTCAAATATAACAACAATGGTCGTATCACTGGCTGAAACGCAATTCAGGAATACTTCACGAGAAAGACCTGATGGAGCTGAGTCGAAATCCATTACCACTTGGAGTAGATAGTTTGACCAGTACCACTTGCTAATTATATAGGTATGGATCCTTTCTCACTCCTTGGCATTGATGTGCTATTATTTCTCGCGATCGGTATCCTCGCTGGAGCACACTGTATCGGAATGTGTGGCCCACTCGTCACCATTTATGCAAGCCAGATGGATGACGGCACATCAAACATCGGTCGAAAAAGCCATCTCACAACCTATGAAGTGCGTCAACATGCACTGTTCAATATCGGGCGAACGTTGAGTTACACTCTTCTTGGCGCAGTGTTTGGCGCACTCGGCAGTACGTTGTTCGTGACGACCGCCTCGTTCTCGTCTCTTGTTGAGTTCGTCCGCGGCGGTGTCGGTTTAGTCATTGGTGGCCTCGTCATGATCATTGGAATATATTATTTACTGGGCAGAACAACCGGTGGTATTCACTTGCCTGGACTTGAGCGCATATCGAGCTGGCTTGCGACACGCGTTGATCGTCTTGCGAACAGTCCGGGTATTGTCGGACTCGGTGCAGTTCATGGACTGCTACCATGCCCAATCCTTTATCCAGCGTTTCTGTACGCGTTTGCAATTGGCTCACCTGCCGGCGGCGCACTTGCACTTGGCGCACTTGGACTCGGAACAATTCCTGCCGTCTTCGCATATGGAACTGTCATCGACGCCGTCGACGTGGTTCACCGCCAACGAGTGCATCGACTGCTTGGAGTTGCGTTCGTCGTCCTCGGATATGTCCTGCTTGCCCATGGGTTGATGAGCCTAGGTATTCACCTGCCACACCCTGGATTACCGTTTTACGACGGACTTGAGATAGCAAGTGTGAATGCCAACTCGAACACATAATAGACTAAAATGACCAACAATAGTACGACCGAAACCGGCTGCAAACTCTGCGACCTCCCCGTAGAAGGGAGCGATATTGTCGATGATGGGAACCCATTTTGTTGTCTCGGTTGTCGCGATGTCTATAACGCACTCGGCGACATTGACGATATCGAGGCAGAAGATGTTCGTCGTACTCGAGACGAATCACAGTCTAATCGGGAAACCCCGCCAGACCATGAAGCAACGTTTCTGGAAGTCGACGGGATGCATTGTGCAACCTGCGAGGCGTTCATCGAGTCAGCTGCAACCGCAGTTGAGGGTGTCAGTGATGCGAAGTCGAGTTATATCACCGATACAGTTCGAATCGATCATGATCCAAATATTGTCTCAGAAGCAGATCTTCAAGACGAGATAAGTGGACTCGGCTATAGTGCATACTCCCGCGACGATGCATTCAGTCGCCGAAGGGCAAACGATTGGGAGATGGGGCGAGTTGCTGTCGGCGTCCTTATGGGCATGTCGGTGATGCTACAGTATCTTGTTATTATTTATCCGACATATTTTGGCGGACTATTTTATGATGATCGTACCGCAGAGTTCTTCGAAACAGCTCTCGCGAGTTCCGTTGCCACGCCGTTTTACGTCGTTATCGCGGCACTCACGACAATTATTCTGGCTATAACGGGAAAGCCGATCCTGCAGGGGGCATACGTTAGCGTTCGGACGCGGTCTCCGAATATGGATCTGCTCATCGCGATTGCAGCCATGAGCGCGTACGTTTACAGTACGCTCTCAATCGTATTTGGCGGTGAACACATTTATTATGATGTTACAGTCGCTATTATCGTCATTGTCACGGCAGGAAATTATTATGAGTCGACAATCAAGCAACAGGCAACTGAGCGCCTCTCTGATCTCACATCCATCCAAGTCGATGAAGTCCGTCGAATTTGTGAGGATGGTGAATACGAAGATGTCACAGTCGATGAACTCGAGGTTAGTGACCGTGTGCTTGTCCGGCCTGGAGAACGAATCCCCGTCGATGGTGAAGTTATCAATAGCGACGCAGCTGTCGACGAAGCAATTGTTACTGGCGAATCCCTTCCTGTACAGAAAACTAATGGCGATACCGTAGTCGGCGGCTCAATGGTGACCAATGGTGCGGTAACCGTCCGTGTCGGAGAGAACGCAACGAACAGCCTCGATCGGATCGCCGAACTCGTCTGGGACCTCCAGAGTGGCTCCCATGGTATTCAGAAACTCGCGGACAAACTGGCGACGATTTTCGTGCCGGTTGTTCTCGTCCTTGCAGTTATCGTCACAGGTGTGTATCTCCTGCTCGGTAACGGAGTCTCTGCCCTTCTTGTCGGCCTCACGGTGTTAATCGTTTCCTGTCCCTGTGCACTCGGATTGGCGACACCGCTCGCAGTTGCCGCGGGGATCCGTGACGCGCTAGAGCGCTCAATTGTCGTCTTCGACGACAGCGTGTTCGAGCGAATCCGCGACGCGGACACTGTCATTTTCGACAAGACAGGCACACTGACGACGGGTGAGATGACTGTCGCCAACACCGACCTGAAGGCGGACTTATTCGAAAAGGCTGCGCTCCTCGAGGGGAGGTCGTCACATCCAGTTGGGGAAGCGATTGCCGCCGAACGGACGGTCTCTGACGGCGGCACAGCCGAATCCGTCTCGAACACCAGTTCGGCAGACGACCGCGTCGAATCCTTTGACAGTCACCGGACCGGCGTTACGGGTGTCGTAGACGGAGACAAGATCCTCGTCGGCCACCCAAATCTCTTCCGTGATCACGGCTGGGACGTTCCCGCGGGCGTTGCCGAGTATATTGCCGACAGCCGCGAAACGGGTCGGGTTCCGGTTGCTGTCGGTCGCGACGGGACTGCCAAGGGTGTTATCGTCGTCGGTGACGAACTGCGAGCGAATTGGGATGAGACGCTGACCGCGATTTCGAGTGGCGAAAGGGAGGTCATTGTACTCACCGGAGACGACGCTCGAGCGGCGGAGAGTTTTCGTGAGCATGCTGCCGTCGACGAGGTGTTTGCAGGCGTCCCTCCGGAAGGAAAAGCTGAGACTGTCAAACGGTTCAACAGGGCTGGGCGAACAGTCATGATCGGTGATGGCACCAACGACGCACCGGCGTTAGCCGCCGCTGATCTCGGCATCGCGCTCGGTGGTGGTACCGCGATGGCCGCCGATGCCGCGGACGTCGCCCTCGTCGACGATGATCTCTCGTCTGTCGAAACCGTCTTCGATCTCGCTCAAGCGACGAACCGACGCGTAAAAGGGAATATTGGGTGGGCATTCTGTTACAACGCCATCGCAATTCCTTTAGCCGTGCTTGGCCTCTTGAATCCGCTCTTCGCCGCACTTGCGATGGGTACGAGCAGCTTGCTGGTCGTCACTAATTCGACCCGGGCGCTGCTCCCAGAGGATGAATGAGGAACCTGCGGCTCTATTGACATTCTATTTTCCAGATATAGCATAGTATGAAACAGCCGCTCACTGAAGGTGCGAACGTACTATCGTCGAAACAGTAATGGGGTAGGTCGTGATATTAATAATATGGAGTCACTGTCTAGTTCTGCACCTTCTCAACCGGCGTTTTTCCTCCGAGAGATTGATGCGGTCTCTGGTGATTGTAGTAATGCACGAATTGTTCAAGCCACTCTCGAACGCTCGTCCGACTGCCTACCCATGAATTATGGAAGCGGTCGATCCGCATTTTGAGGGTGTGAAACCACTTTTCGATCAGGTTTCGCTCGGTATAGTTGGTCCGACCGCTTAATCCTAATCGAGAGAGGGCAGTCCGATAGCCGAATTGATCGACGAGAAACTCAGCATCTGAGAGATCGTGTTTCTCGCGGAGTCCATGCAGAAACGCAGCTGCCGGATCGGTACCGTGCCGACCAAATAACGCGACATCGAGAATCAACTTTGTCTCGATGTCTATTGCAGCGTACAGCCAAGACCATTCGCCGTTAATCTTGACAGCAGTCTCGTCAACAGCGACCCGCGACGGCGATGCCGTCGGCGGGTCGCGTCCGCTGTCAGCCAGTCGATGTACCCAGTTCCAAACCGCACCGTGAGAGCGTTCAACGCCTAATTCAGCGAGAATCGTTGTTGTCTCTCGAAGCGAACAACCGGTCTGATGGAGGCGGACGGCGAACGCCCTGACGGGCGTCGCCGTCCGCTCGTTCTCCCAAGATTCTTCTAAATCCGCCTCGTAGCTCTCGCTGAGCAGGTCTGCGAGCATCAACCAACTCAACAGTACGACCTGCTCACTTCTCAAACTGGCTCAACTAGACAGTGCCAATATGGACAATCGTTGGCTTCTCTTGGGATACGGCCTGCTCTTTACGGGGGTAACGATCGGGGCCATCTACCAAGGAAAGGCCCTAATAGCCGCCATCGCAGTCGTTCAGACCGTCTTCGGTCTCAGTGGCTTCTGGTGGAACTCAACTCACGAAAATACGATTGAAACGAGATTTTCACGGTCTGGCTAACGTGATACTCTGACTGTCTGTACTTACCGCAGAGGGGGCCAACCTATCATATTCTAAGCTTTTCAACAGAGCCGACGACTTCAAACGTCTCTGTCAGACGGAACTGAGTGTTACTATTGACGGAAATACGAGAAAGAGAAGGGCTCATTAGCCAGTAGTGTGAGTTTCAGGACATGGCATCGTGGAAACGGGATTTTGCAAGTGGGATCGTCGTCCTCGGTCCCATTCTCATCACGCTCTACGTTATCTATTGGCTCTATGGACTGGCCGCCGGTCTGACACCGGGGCTAATTCTTAACGCCGACACACTCGAGACGCTCATTTCGGGCTCAAGCGCGTCGGCTGAGCAAACACGCGAGCAAATGGCCCGATTTCTCCGCGTAATCACCGCGCTGACTGTGTTTGCCATCCTGATATTTTCGACCGGGTATCTTATGCGGACGACCATCGGTGGGCTGGTCGAACGACTCGTCGACAACCTGGCGAATCAGGTGCCCGTGATCCGACTCGTCTACAACGCCTCGAAGATGGTCGCTGAGACGGCCTTCGGCGAGCAGGAATCGCTCCAGAAGCCGGTCAAGATCGAGACCTGGGAAGGGCTACGGATGACGGCCTTCAAGACCGGCAAGGTGACTGACGACGGCCGTGAAGTCTTATTCTTGCCCACCTCGCCGAACATCACGACGGGCTACGTCGTCGAAGTCGAACCCAGCGAGATCGTCGACCTTGATGAAAATGTCGAAGACGCACTGACGCGCGTGCTCAGCGGTGGGTTCGGTGACGCAAACCATCGCGGTATGGATGCCGACATCTCCACCGACGAAGCGAAGCCGAGCAGGACCAACGACTAACAACGAAAGTACGCTTCTCTCGGATCAGAACGCGATGTGCGCGCCATATCAATCATCGTCCCGTTCGCTTAGCGGTCTTATGGCCGTCCCCGTATGATGTTCACGGGTGCTACATGCCTGTTGATATGATATTCGACACCTTCGACGTCTGAAAGCTTCCGTTCACTCCAGTTAGAGAGAGGACCACGATAAGGGCCCCCGGCAATACTGTTGGTCCCGATGACCAGTTCTCGAGTAACACCGAGGACATACGGTGCTACCCCGATCCAAATTTCAAGTAGGGTAGTGAGCCCCGCGACGATGATGGTTGGGGACCGTCGTTCGCTGACCAGATAAGCCTGCAACGATCCGAGAGTGCGAGAACATGACTGTCTACGAAGTTTCCCCACAATGATTCGCCTACATTGAGCAGCATTCCCCTTTATCTCCTGTCATATTACGTGAGACAATACACTCTCAAAAGCAAGTAGAGATCCATCGAAATGAGAAATCAAAACGAGGATTCCCGGCGCAATCTGCCCACTCCACGATTGGATGCAATCAAACCATTCAAGTTTCTAAGTGATCCGTATCTATTATGAGCGAGCGAGACCGACACGCAGTTCTTATCGGTGCTCTCGGAGCGCTCGCAGTCTTTACTATCCTGTTATTTGTAGTGGGAGCACAGAACGTTATTGACTCGTTGTTGTCGGCGGATCTGTCGCTGGTCACCGTGACCTTCCTACTCGCGCTCTGCTGGCTGGCTGCCTGGAGTCTGATGTTACGCACTGTTCTCGCCACTCTTGGCGTCGACATCACGGCTGGCACGTCGTTCTTCGTCTACGCCGGTGCCGTCTTTGCGAACAACGTCACCCCGTTTGGGCAGGCGGGCGGCGAACCGGTCGCGGCACTACTCATTTCGAAAGTCTCCGATTCCCGCTACGAAACCGGTCTCGTCGGCATTGCGACCGTCGACGTTCTCAACGTTGTTCCGTCCATTTCACTTATTTTCGTCGGCGTCAGCTACTACGCGACTACCACCGCACTTGGTGACCGCCTCGCAACGGCCGTCGGCTCGGCAGTCGCGCTAATCGCGGTGATTGTTATCGTCATGGTGCTGGTGTGGCGGTACCACCAAACGATCATCGACCGGCTTCCCGGCATCATCGCACCCCGACTCAGTAAGCTCAGGCTCGAGCGCTTCGAGTCCGAGACCCTCGAGGAAGACATCGCCGACCGGATGGGGCGGTTCTTCGAGAACATCGAACGCGTGGCGACGGATCGGTGGCGACTTGCCACCGTCGTCGGCCTGTCGCTGTGTGGCTGGCTCTTTCAGACGGCGGCGCTCATGGCCGCGTTCGCCGCGCTTGGCTACAGCGTGCCACCGTATGTACTCTTGTTCGTGATTCCATTGGCGAACCTTGCCGGGTCAACTCCGCTTCCAGGTGGGCTCGCGGCTATTGAGGCTGCGTTCGTGGCGTTACTCGTCCCAATTACCGGCATTGAGGCGTCGGCGATCACCGCGGCTGTGCTCATTTTCCGCGGTGCAATCTACTGGATGCCGGTCGTAATTGGCGGCGTATCAGTGTCAGCGTTTGGTATTCGAGCGTTTCGATGATCCGACTGTTATGTTGACGCCTGCAATTCCAGAACAACTGAGATATCTCTGCCCCACACTGAGTAGTAAGCCTACGGCCTATACTTAGCACGAATTTCCAAGTGAACCGCCTCGGGGTCAAGCCCCGAGGCTTCCCGTGGATTAGTCGGATACTCCCGCGACACCATCGGTCTGATAGCCTCAAACGGCGTCGTGGGTCACGGTCGGGGCGTCCACGGCCCCCGATGCTTGCCGTCGCACCTTCCGAACTTGGGGAAGGCTGTTGAGATTCGAAATGGTCTCGGCAGTACTACGGTTTACGATCTCGGAGAAGGTGCAATCCCTCCGAGGCACTCTTGTATACTGGCTTGCCAGCTATCCTCATCACGTACTGCACGGCTCAAATTTACACTCCATCTGTCTTTCCCGGACAGATATTTGGCTTTGAAAAGCAACTTCTGTTCGTCAGTGGAGCGGTATCAATCGCACTTACTCCATTTGTACTGCTTATCTCCTACGTATTCCGGCTGGCAGCGTTGTCACGGTCAACGCTCTTCATAGGTCCCTTTGACGCGCGACATCCGGATGACGATCAGGGAGAAACATTTAATCACAGTCGATAACTTTAGTCCTATCTGTATAAATTATGATTGCGGTGAATTTCTACACTGTCATCACCACACCCACAATGACCATCAAGCGGACAGGATACGCTACGTTATGTTCACAAGTGTAATGGTGAGATATTTTTATATCACGGCAGATGGGTGAAATAGAGTCATTCGCCACTTCACAAGACAAGAGGTTCTTAGAGATCAATGTACTGTTCTTCCCATTCACGGCGGTCCTCAATCTCCTCTTGTCCAGCATCCGTAATAGCGTAGTAATTTGTCCGCCGGTCCAGCTGCCCTTTTTCGACTAACTCTTGGTTGACAAGTGTGTCGAGGTTAGGATAGAGCCGGCCATGGTTAATTTCGCTGTTATAGTACTGCTCTACCTCATCTTTCACGTCTTGGCCTGAGGGCTCGTCACTCCCAGCGATCACGTACAGGAGATCGCGTTGGAAGCCGGTCAGATTGTCCATACGTCATTCCCACTTACCAGACTAATTGTTATCACCCTTGTACATGCTTTTCCCGGGTCTTACAGTACAGAAAAGGTTCCAAAATCCGTTCTGTTGTCTCCGCATTTTAGGATTCTAGAATTTCTCATCATCCTACTGTTTTTCCGACAAGAAAGCTTATACGGAGATACTCGAGTTGTCGGGGTATGACACGCGATACTCAAGCAGAAAACGAAAGCAGTTCAGCAGATGATAGACAACTACCGAACCTTGTAACGATTGTTGGTCGTGGTGTACCCTCGAATTTTGAGATCGCAGTTGCTGATAAGATCGAAATGATGGCTGATAATCCACTTGAGGAAGCTACGATTGTCACGGATTCAGCAGTAGAGGGTTCAATTGATTCTAATGTGCAGCGGTTCCGGTTCTCTGGTGAGTTAGCAAACATTCACCTTGTAGATTGGAATGGTGTGGAGGCACCGGAGTCACCGAGTACGCCGACCGTTCACGTCGATTACGGAGTCCCTGAACGGTAAAGAGCAGACTGGCTCATAGAGATTCTGTTACTCTCCATCTGACCAGTTACACCTTCGGGTGTCCCGGTCACGAAATTATCAGTTGGTAATTCGAGTTCTTATTCAGAATCAGATACGGAGCTGAAACGCCCGATTTGGGGACTGCATCTGTCTATTGAGCGGACCCATGAAGCCGCTTAGGAACAATTAGCTGCTCGACAAGTAATGCGACTGCAAAGCCCACGATACTGCCGAGTGCACCAGCATCAATAAAAAGCATCAGGTTATCAAAGATAAGTCCAAGGCCAAGTATGACTGGAGCGCAGAGTAGTGCGATGGCAGCTGCGATATAAACAAGATTCTCACGGCGCTCCTCAGGAAGCCGATTCCGGGCAGTCCATGAAACAGGTCCAACGAGTAGAGCAGTTCCGATAGCAAATACCGCGACCAATTTCCACGGAACTGAGTCATACTGAATGAGACGTATTGCACTGAGGAAAGCCATTGTAGCAAGCGATACAAAGAAGATTAATTGCCCCATTTGGCTTGACTGAACCGTTTTCATACTATGGTGATAGGTGTCTGTCAAGGAATAACTTTCGGGGATTCGGGGCTGTGAGTACTTACGATGCTGCTCTGTTCGCGAATCTAACACGACACGGTGTCAGAATGTTTATGGCCAACCATGCCAAATTCCGACCCAAGATGGTGTCTCTGGAAAGTCTTGGTGCTGGTCTTCTTGTAGCGGCTCTTGGCGTCCCATTTCTGTTATTTCCAGAGACCTTAGCTCGAATACGGAATTTTCACGCTAGCGACCCGACCCCCACGAAAGGAGGCGTCTGGTCCATGCGGTTCGTTGGTGTGATGTTAGTTATATTCGGGTTCGTAGCGGTGTTTGCGTATTGAAATAGTGGTGGAATCACGTTCTGTACTGAGCGGTAACTACAGATGCGAACTTATCAGTTATTTTGGAGGTAGATTCGGTAATAGAGTAGCATTGACGCAAAGAAAACACACCCTCCGACCACAAATCCGATAGCTGTTGCAAGATACGTCTCGGGACCGATGAACATATAGACGCCGTTTGCGAGCATCACGGCACCAATTAACGTGAGTATTAGGTAGGCGAGATTCCCCAGTTCTGTCGTTTCAGCAGTAGCCATACTACTATTAGAGTTTCTACATATAAAGCTTTTCTGAGAGTAGATCATCTGACAGAACAATATGTACACCTCCTATACTTGCCGCGGGTTTCGCGAGCATTTTTGAAGAAAGAAATCACGCCATCTACTGGACCCTACTTTCAAGTATAACCCGCTGACAGTATGCATGAGTCGTCCATAAAACGACCCTTTATTTCCATGAAACTAGATGGGTTTTCAAAATCTAATGCCCCGATGGAAGGAGGAGAGGGATTCCAGAAAGAAAACAAGCGGCTTCTAGACATCCCTCTTGATGGAGAGGTGATGATCAAAGCCGGCTCAATGATCGCATATACTGGCGACGTTACCTTCACGGGGAAGTCGTCGCCCGAAGGCGGTATCACCGGTTTCGTAAAAGATGCAGTAAGCAGTGAAGGGACACCGGTCATGGAGGCCGAGGGAAGCGGTCATCTCTACATCGCTGAGCAGGGCAAGAAAATCCAGGTCCTTGAACTTGATGAGGATGAGTCGATCTCGGTCAATGGGAACGACGTCCTTGCGTTTGAGTCCACCATCGACTACGAAATTAACACGATTGGCAGTCTCTTGGGAGTGCCCGCGGGCGGGCTGACGAACGTCTCCCTCACTGGCCCTGGCGAGATAGCGATCTCGACTCACGGGGATCCATTGGTGGTGACACCACCCGTCTTCACCGATCCGGATGCAACCGTTGCATGGAGCACCAACCTTTCGCCATCGGTCACCGCAAACAAGACATTTGAAATCGGCCAGACATCCGGGGAAGCAATACAGATGGAGTTTACTGGCTCAGATGGATTCGTGGTCGTCCAGCCTCACGAGGAGGGTGCCCGAAATCAGGGTCAATAATCGACGAGAGGACCACCGTTTTCGAATGACGATTATTCGTGGTTGTCGTACCGCTTAATGACTTCTCCGAAGGCGACGTTGTCACGGATGTTTTTGATTTTGATTGTTACCCGTTCGCTTGGTTCGGTGCCTGGGACGATGATAACATAGCCACGTTCGACCCGAGTAATCCCATCACCTTGATCACCGAGATCCTCGATGACAACAGTTCGCTGCTCACCTTCCTCAACAGGTGGCTTAGGTTCGCTTTCATCTTGTACCCGGCTCTGCTGGTGAGATCGATCTTCCGTCTTTGAGGTCTGGGTCTGGATTACCGCTACACGATGGATTTGGCCAGGTTCCACTTGACCTTTAGAAATCTCTCGAGCTGGTACTTCGATGATATAATTACCGTCCTCTTCCTTCAGTTGGGTGCTGAACAGGCACAGTAGTTGGTCTGGTACTTCCATCAGAGAGAACCTCTTTCCAGTAGAAAGTGTGGAAGAACCTCTTGGTTCTACCGGTGAGCCTCTCCTCGGAGATGAGTTTTAAAAGCAGGTTTTGAAAATTATACTATAGAGTTTCTTGAGTCACCAAGAGGATGATAAACCGATTAACTACATCAACAAGAACGGGAAGGATTACCGAATCACAGAACACGTAAAACTCCGCTGGACTATGCGGATCCAACTTTCTGAGGATCGAAAGAAGAAACACATCGATAACAGTGTCCGAATCAACCTCTCTGGAGGCTACAACCGAGAACTCTGGAACCAAGAAACCAGTGCTGTCTTTCTTGTCTCAGATAATGACTCAATCACCACCGTCATCCCAGAAGAGGATATAGGCCTCGAGGAAGAACTGGATCAATGCCAGAACTGTGATGCAGTAACCATGAGTGACTGCCGCCTAGACAACTGCTACTGGTGCGGAGAAACAGACTACGAAGAACCAGTTACCTCACTTGAGGCTGGATCCGGATCTCCCCAATAGAGAAATTCGGCTCTGTTGAAATCCTATTCTTCAGACACATTTTTGTCTGAAACAGCCGGTCACGAAAACTGCGTACACACCGAAATCATAACACAGCTCGATACTGTTGTGCCGATATGGATCGCACTGAATTGCTCCTAGCTCTGATTGCGTTTCTGTTAGCTGCGCTTGTTTACGAAACAGGGGATGGGAATACACCTGTGTTCATCGTGATTCCTGTTCTGATGATTCTGTTCATGCTCCCTGTCTACGTCGCAGGAACCGCCATTATCGAGAACATCGTTAGTGAATAGCTCTCTTGTATTGACCGTTCAGAGTGATCGATCTACGTTATGAGTAAGACAGGCGATAGTGAGTTCACGAAACTGTTTCCACCAGCGTCGTGACCGGACGAACGCACCGTACTTTCGCTTGAGTGTCGAGTTGACGGTCTCGGACTGACTCCGCTGGCCATAGAGATCAGTGTCTAAGCGAGTGTTCCATGCCTTGTGGAGCGATGTGAACTCACGATGCTTGACCAGTGGGCGAATCTCGTGATGATGGGCAAGTCGTCTAATTTTCTGATCGTCGTAGCCTTTGTCATCAAGCAGAATATCGATACTCTCGGGATTGCGCTTGATCAACGACGGGGCGATCTGGCTATCGTGTTTTCGTGTCGTCGTCACATGGAGATCGAGAATTGCATTCACCTTCGCATCGACCAGTAGTGTCACTTTGAGCTGTTGAATCGTGAGTTCAGCGCGTTTCGTATAGTGTTTCGAAGCGTGACTGCGGTCGAACCCTGACGCATCAATCCCAACAACGCCGCTCGTCGGAAGTAACGTCGCTGAGAGAGTCAACATGACACGCCAGACAGCCATGTCAAGTCGATTGAACGCCTTACAGAGCGTTGATGGCGTAGGAAGTTCAGCTAGTCCGATAACACGACGGATACGTGGCATCTCGATCAGCTCATCAAGCAGGCCACGATAGGTTGTGTTCTTTCGAACTTTGAGACACAGCAGAACAACGTGCTGAGGAAGTGTGTAGCGGTGTTTGGAAAATTTCGAGGAGTATCGAGAGACCGCTCGACGCGCCAGATGGATCGCCTTCTCAGTAAACCGGAGAATCTGCGACTTCGGGAGGGCCTTCATCTCGTAGGATTACACGGCGAACATGTAACTCTCTGAGGATTTCAACAGAGCCAGAAATTCATAACCCCTGAAACCCTTCGAAGGCAAACTTGACAAGGCCTTCATCTCGAACCAACTACGAGAAGCAACGCCGTCGGGTCGCGGAGTGCCACGCCGACCTGTAACGAAAGCGTCAGGGCTTCCTTCACAAGCTCTCGGCATACTACGTCGGGAGTACGACCTCGTGGCGGTCGAAGACCTGAACGTGAAGGAAATGCTCGAATCTCCGTCGAACAGTCGAAACACGGCGTCCGCCGCGTGACGAACGTTCCTCTCTCTACTCGAATACAAGTGGGAGTGGAACGGGACGCACTTCGTCGCCGTCGAACCGGCGGGAACGACGAAGGAATGCGCGTCGTGCGGCGTTTCGACCGATAAGCCGTTGTGCGCGAGCACTCCTGTCCCGCCTGTGGTTTCACGGCGGATAGGGACGCGAATGCTGCATGGAATACCCTTTCTCGCGGTATCACGAAAGTAGGAGTGGGACACTCCGAATCAACGCCTGTGGAGACTGCGCTCCCTGTGGATACGTCCGTCTCTGCAAAGCGCGTCGTGGAAGCAGGAAGCCAACCCCTCAAGCGCGAGCCGTCAGGCGAACGATAGGGTAGGGTAGTTCACTCTCTCAGTGCTGATTGAGGAGGGGAAGCGGGTCAGGCCGGAACGCCGAATACGTCCCCTTCGGGGTCGTCGTGGGAACGATTTCACCGGGTGCCGTATCATCGAAGTCCTCTCGCTCCATCAGCGGTATCCGCACAAATACACAGGAGACTATTGGTATTTCCGGTCCTAAATCAAAATAGTGGGGCAGCAGATTGCACCAACACAACTACTCCGAGAGAGCACAGAGTCGGCTCGATTGCAGACAAGTCATTCTACGAGCGATCCACTATTCCGTAGTGCACTCGCTGCTACCTCTGTGAGCATGGTTTAGTCCGTCTGCTGAATAACCCTCTTATATGCCCTTCAACGCCAGTTGGCACACGCTTCTCCAAGAACTCCCCGAGGGAGCGACGTTCTCGTTTACTCTCCCTGCGAGGGTGTCATAGAACAGTTCACCACCTTCTCTATGACTACCCGCGAACGGTAAGTGCAGATGATAGAAGTGGCGAATCACAACACCACGTCTCCCTCATACCACCTCAACAGGTCACGTATACACCAGCAGGTGTATAGTAGCGAGAGGGGAACAAGGAGATAGAACGGGTCCACACCGGCTATAATCAGATTCAGTGAATGGGTTCCCGGCGGGACGTACAGAACAGTGGCAAGAAGGACAGCGGGACCAAGGATGACGTTGGATAGATGCCAGAACCACCCATCAGCACGTATGAGGGGATCTTCGGTATCCATACGATAGATTACTGTTTTCCTGTGTATAGTTTCCTTCGATAGATAACCGTTCTGTTGCCGACGAGCCATTCACACATACAGTGAACGGATAGTTCAGTCCAAATGGGGCGAAAAAGAAGGCCTTGTGAATTATTCTATGACCCCTTCTCCCTGCCGCATGAGCCTCCTGTTTTTGGCCAGAAATTTCACAGGAATGCAGGGAGAAAGCCCATGACTTCAGTCACGGGATTGATCCGGCACTATATGCCAATTCATTGACGTGATGGATGATGCAGCGAGGAAACACACTCTCGCTTGAGGAAGGTAGTTCCCTTACGTAATCCAAGACCGTATCAGATCATCTCTCGAGAGCATAGGTCCGATACTGGCGAACGGCATACACATATGCACCAAGTGCCGTTCCCAATAGGATGAGGAGGATAACTCCGATTACGCCTAGCACTAGTCCACCAACTGATCCTCTATGATTGAGGAGAATCCCCGTCAGCACGAGGCTGATAAGACTAAGAAGACCGACCACTGCATTGTGGCCGAAGAGGACGAGAAACGACGGTACTACGGTCTCAACGCCGTACATTGTCCTTGACTCGTATCGTGGAAACATCGTCCCGAGTCCGATCGCCCATGTCGCACTGACTACAGCGATTACGAGACCCACAATTATGAACACAGTTGTATCTATGATGGATTGGGGACCAAGCACTGCGATAACGACTGGGATGACGATGGCAAACGGGAGACACAGAGTAAGCCCTGCGACGAGCCGCCCACGAACAAACTGCTTCGGGAGCGTTGCAGTCAGTAACAGCAACGGAAGTACACGTTGTTCGTCACCGAAAGGATTCAACCCGAACGCTGAGCCTGCGAGCAGCGCTCCAAAGATGATGCTGCCCCCAAGCGCGAAGAGAGAGACTAAATCTGGTGACTCGAGGAGTGATGTGATAATTGGGGCGAATGCGAACAGAAGAAACGCCATATGGATAAACTGCTGTGGTGACCGCAGGCCCGAGCGGAGATAGTGCCATGCGATACGTCCGGACTCCCACCACGCAAACGGGCGTGGAACATTCGTCGGTGTCACTTTGGCTGGGTTGTCCGATGAGGTAATGCGATTGCTCGTGTTGGTCGTCCAGAAGCGCGTTGCGAGACGGCCAGAAACGGTGAATCCAGCTGGAATACTCACGAGGAGTACACCGAGGACCACAACAGTAGTGAGCGAAAGTGGTCGAGCAACTGGGGTGCCGAGAAGGAAGATATCTGCGTAGGAAGCGAAGGGTGACTGCAGTAGCGCTTGTCCTATCGGCGCGAGCGAGAATGGGAGATCTCCGTCGAACGCCAGCCGTGGCACTACCTGTGACCCGACGATAACTATTACGAAGCCGAGCGGATACAGAATCGTCTTAAGCGACGAGGACAGGGGAACATATCGGCCGCCATACAGCGTACTGATCCCGAGAAAATATCCAGTAACTGCTGCAAATGCAAGCACTGGTGCGATCCCAAGAGGGACAGTGACAGCTATCACTGGAGTCTGTGCACCAATGGCGAATACTGCCACCACCAGGAGTGTAGGGAGGCCAAGCCAGAGCAGGAGCCGTATTGATTCTGCGGTCAACAGCCCGACTACGACCGCCCGGGGAGTAGTCGTCGTCAGCATGAGGTCTTCGCCGTCGATGTGCGCGAGGCGTTCGATCGTCCGGAAGGCGAATAACACTATTACTCCTCCTATCAGGACCGTCATCTGCTGCCGAAGCGCCGTCAGCAGCGGAAATTGGTGTTCGATCCGAACGGTCGTCCCAAGTGCATACGCTGCAGGAACAACGCCGAAGAGGAATATGGACCCGAAGACGAGTAACAACAGTGCAAGGCTGATTTTTGCCCGTGGTTGCTGGAAGTACCAGCGGATACTCCGCCGGACTTCAACACGTGCGATTCGCCAACCATCTCGAAAATCATCCCGAAGCCCAGTCATCAATCGAACCCGTGTCGGGGGCTGCTCGTTACATCAAGAAATACGTCCTCGAGTGTGTTTTGGCTCTCGGATTCTGCGCGATCTTTCAGCCCGTTAGGAGTCCCTTCGGCGACAAGCCGCCCGTCATTGAGCACGCCCACGATGTCCGCGAGTTCGTCGACGACTGGCAGAATGTGTGTTGAGAGGAACACCGTTGTTCCGTCGTCGGTGAGCTGGCGGATATGGTCTCGGAGAATTCTCGCTGCACGTGGGTCGAGTCCGCTGGTCGGTTCGTCGAGAAACACGACATCTGGGTTGTGAAGGATCGTTTGGATATACGCGAGTTTCTGGCGCATTCCCTTCGAGTAGCCGTCAATTCGTCTCGCAGCATCGCTTGCAAGGTCGAACGTGTCGAGATGAGTGTCGATTTTGTCGGCCGCTTGTTTCTCCGAGATGTTGCGGAGGTCAGCGACGTAATCGAGTTGCTCTCGACCAGTGAGCTCGTCGTAGAGCGGTGGTGTTTCTGGCAGGTACCCAATGTATTGGACAAGTGCGCGTCGATCGTGGATCGATTGTTCCATAATCGTCCCGTTCCCACTTGTCGGCTGAAGAAGCCCAGTCAGCATTCGCATTGTCGTGGTCTTTCCTGCTCCGTTTGGACCGAGAAAGCCGTAAACGGAGCCTTCAGGGACTGCAAGATTGAGTTGAGATACGGCGGTTTGATTTCTGAAGTGCTTCGTGAGATCGGTTGCTGTGATTGCAGCCATGTATTATTGGATTTGCAGCTATTATATCCAGTGAACTACCCCATAGTTAGAGATCAACACGATCGAAGCGCAGAAGGCCAAGGATGAGTGGAACGAATGCCCACAGTGCAAGCATCACAAACCCAAACCAAGGCTCTGTGGCAATCGTAGATATTCCATCCATCATTCCCCCTGTCCCGAAAGAACCGCTAAGCGGGTTTCCACCAAGGACGACGCTAGTGGCCAACCCGTATGCGGCTCCTGGTGGGAGCGAGACAAAGGTAATGTACCAGCCAGGAATCTGGTCAACCATGATTGAGCCAGTCGTAGCATACAATGCTATTTGACCAATAAATCCCCAAAGCAGCCAGAATAATCCGAGGAGTCCGAACCCGCCAATTGCCGCTCGAGTCGTTGAACGCGTCATCGCAGAGATCCCCACACCAATACAGACGTAGACGAACCCAAACAAGATTGTCACTGCCATAAACGCAATGTAATCGACCGGAGACACCGATCCGGTGAATGCAAAGATAGCGATCATACCAACGGCAAATCCAATCATGATCGAGACAGCTACGACGGCTGTTCGTCCAAGGACTTTCCCGAAGACGACATCCCGTCGGGTGTGAGGCAATCCAAGGAGGAACTTGAGACTCCCACTCTCTCGCTCACGAGCGATCGCACCATAGCCGATCAAGAGAGCGATAATCGGTACGATAAAGCTCGCTGGCGTTTGGAGTGCAAGGAGGAGATCAAGTGTTGTTTGTTCATCACCGACCTCAAGTATTTCACCCGCCCATGAGGAAAGGAATGCGCCACCTCCAGTAAGGAGGGCAAATATTCCAGTAATGACGATTAGTGCCCGCGATCGGATCGCATCTTGAAAGTCTTTCTTCGCAACAGCGAGCGTACTCATAGGGATGCCTCCGTTGTATAGGACATGAACAGGTCTTCAAGCGAGGATTCGTCAGTTTCGAAGTTCTCGACGGCTACGCCCTGATCTTCGATTGTTCGCAGGACGGTAGTCTTTGCGCGATCGTCACAGGAAACGGTAAGCGTCGTACCCTGTGCTGAAACCGACGAAACGCCGTCTATCGATTCGATAGCTGTTCGAGCTGCCGATGGATCTGAGGGAGTCTGATCAAGCGTTATGCGAAGTTGCGTTTGTGACGAGGTAGAGTCACGAAGTCCTTCTACTGTATCTTCTGCAACCATCTGCCCATCTCGAAGAATCCCAACACGATCGCAGACTGCTTCTACCTGGCCAAGGATATGTGATGAGAAGAATATCGTTGCACCGCGGTCACGTTCATCGCGGATAATCTCGCGCATGTCGTGAGCCCCAGCGGGGTCAAGACCTGTTGACGGCTCATCCAAAATCAATAATTCTGGATTTCCAACCAATGCGGCAGCAAGTGCCAACCGTTGAGCCATCCCTTTCGAGTACCCACCAACTTTCTGAGTGGCTGCATCTGCAATACCAACGCGCTCCAAAAGCGCGTCGGGATCATCGTCAGCTCGTTTTGATTCAATAGCGAACTCGAGGTGTTGACGGCCAGTCAAACGATCATACAGTTCGACCCCTTCGGGAAGGATACCACTTCGGTTACGGATTTCGAGACTGTTGGTCCGAGCATCCAGATCAAATACCCGAACATCACCTGTTGTCGGGCGAATAAAATCAAGAAGGAGATTGATTGTTGTAGACTTGCCTGCACCGTTCGGTCCAAGAAAGCCATAAATTTCGCCTTGTTCAACGGTGAGACCGACTCCATCCAGAGCCGTGTCGTTACCGTATCGTTTCGTCACGTTTGATAACTCAATTGCGGGCACAGTTTTGATCAGTCCGTCCTTGTGGAACTAGATACATATACCTTGTCAATTTTAATCGCGAATTGACAAGAAATAGCACTATCCAGATGTATAATAGACCTTGATAAGCTACCCAACGATATAATTATACGTCACTACAAACTAGTCGTAAGAGATGCGACCGTTAGTGTCGTGGATGACGAAGGTTGATGATGCAATACTGGAGTGGCTTGGTGAGACTGATGTTGCCGCCCCGCCAAAAGTTATCCATGCAAATCTTGACACGCCAGTCTCGTACTCACAAGTGAAACGCCGTGTGCGAGTATTAAACAGTAATGGACTAATTCACAAAGATGAGGATCGGAGTGACTATTACGCCATTTCAACGCTTGGGAACTGGTACTTAGAAGGAAAAATCAAGAGTAGTAAACTCGAGGAACTGAATACTGAAACAAGTGATCCGTCGGATCTTTTCGGTACTGGCACCGATAGTGGGGTCTGAGCGATTCCTAATTAGATGAAGATAGTTGCAACGGTGGAATTTCTGGAATCGCTGTTCAGTACAGGGTGAGTAGTTATCGCTTGGTACTGTCCAACCAGAGACCAAATCCCAGCTATAACGCCGACTACGGCCATAGCTACTGTAAACCACAGGCTCTGTTGAAATCCTCAAAGAGTTACATATTCGTCCTGTAATTACACGAGATGAAGGCCCTCCCGAAGTCGCAGATTCTCCGGTTTACTGAGAAGGCGCTCCATCTGGCACGCCGCGTCGTCTCTCGATACTCCTCGAAGTTCTCCAAACACCGCTATACGCTCCCGCAGCACGTTGTTCTGCTGTGTCTCAAAGTTCGAAAGAACACAACCGACCGTGGCCTACTTGACGAACTGATCGAAATGCCACGTATCCGTCGTGTTCTCGGGTTAGCCGAGCTTCCTATGCCATCAACGCTCTGTAAGGCGTTCAATCGACTTGACATGGTTGTGTGGCGTATCTTATTGACTCTCTCAGCGACGTTACTTCCGACAGCCGGCGTTGTTGGGATTGATGCGTCAGGATTCGACCGCAGTCACGTCTCGAAACACTACACGAAACGGGCTGAGCTCACGATTCAGCAGCTCAAAGTGACGCTGCTGGTCGATACGAAAGTGAACGCGATCCTCGACCTACACGTGACGACGACACGAAAACACGATAGCCAGATCGCCCCGTCGTTGATCAAGCGCAATCCCGAGAGTATCGATATTCTGCTTGATGACAAAGGCTACGACGATCAGAAAATCAGGCGACTTGCCCGTCAATACGAGGTTCGTCCACTGATCAAACATCGTGAGTTCGCGTCACTTCATCGGGCATGGAACGCACGCTTAGACGCTAATCTCTACGGACAACGAAGTCAATCTGAGGCAGTCAACTCAACGCTCAAGCGGAAGTACGGTGCATTCGTTCGCTCACGACGCTGGTGGAAGCAGTTCCGTGAACTCACTATCGCTTGTCTCAGTCACAACATCGACCGATCACTCTAAGCAGTCAATATAGAACATACACTCACCACTTAATACAGTAAGGATCCTCCTGGTGATGTCTCGATAGAAGTGGTGACTACCGCCGATCAAACTAGGCGGAGATATAGACCGAGATATTTTATTGGGAGCCGTTGTAGGTCCGGTATGCCAAACGACAAAGAAGAATCCGAGACCGAAGCGGAATCGGAAGATGATGAGACGGAGCATGAAGGAGAGCGGGTGATGAGTCGGACAGAGGGTGCGGGGATTCTCCGTGAAGTTGCTGATGGTGTCGAGAATGGGACAATCGACATCGAAGGAGAGAACGGCTTCACGGTGGCGGTTCCAGAGCACTTCGAACTGGAGGTCGAGTACGAGGTCACCGACGACGAGGCCGAGTTAGAAGTTGAACTCGAATGGCATATGAAAGACGGCGAACCGGTATCGGCGGACGAATGACGCGGTTGACGGTTTCTATTGAAGCAAATCGTGGAAGAATCGCATCCATTCATTCAGCGACATGAGTGTTTGACAGACTGAATAACTGCTCATCAGAGAACACCAGACTCGGTCAACAGAGAGTTCAACTCTGTCATATGCACCGATGGTCTTATTTATTATACATCAGGAGGAGTAAAACTGTCCCTTGTTGAGACAACCTGCTAACGGACCAATGCAGAGGTTATAGTCATCGTGATTTGTCATCGGTTTCGATTGTTGTCTCGGTTCCGGACTGTGACTCCTCCGTTGATGCGGCGTCGTTCATCAGCTGCTCCATCTCCCGTTCAAATTCGGCATCATTGATCTCACCGGAGATATACTGGTCTTTGAGTTGCTGTCGTCGATCCTCGGTTGTCGGGCTGACCTTTTCCGTGACATCGAATCGACGGAGGACCGGGTACCTCTGTTCAACCCATTCGACGATTGAGACCAGTCTATCGTCGCGGGGAAGAGACGCGGTTCGGAGGACAGAGATAACTGTCGCAGCGAGAAAGACCATTGCGACTAACCCGAGGACAAGGACGATCATCACCCATTCAGCGGCTGCCCCGAGCATTGCTATCAGAATGAACTCCTCACTAGTGGGTACACTACCTGAGAGGGCTGATAGACTGTCCACGATTCCCATCAGAGTAGCACCGATCAGCAGGATTCCAGTGATTACGAATCCACCGAAATACAGCCAGTGGCGGGAAACCATAGCTCAAATATTAGCGCGGAATAGGATAAAACGTACCGAACACGGAGCAATGTTCAGTTCGCACACCTACTGAGCGGCTGTTTCACTCGGAACCCGCTGGTGAGAACTCCCCTCGATGTGGTGATCGCTTCGGTAAGTACAGGGTAGTAGTCTATCGGCGCTTCAGTAGCACAGAAATGAGCATAAGCGCCGCAAAGACGATTGCGAAGCCCATCACTCCGACTCCGAAAACGTAGTACGGGTTCGTAAAATCGGGACTGTTGAGGAACAGAAAGAGGCTAAAACTCGAACCCATCAAGACAATCACCGCAGACTGAATACTCGGATTATACCAGTCTTCAAGCGAATCCCGAACAGTTCCATACATATCAGAATAATAACTTCTATACCGGTATAACGTTTGCGGTCGGTGAAAATCCGATAAGTTCGCATACCTCCCTAACGGCTGTTTCACTCCAAATCGGCTGGTGAGAGCTCCCCTTGATGTGGTGAGTCGCTTCGGTAATTACAGACGGTCAGAATCGCACGTTAGTCAGACAGTGAAAATCTCGTTTCAATCGTGTTTTCGTGAGTTGTGTTCCACCAAAAGCCACCGAGACCGAATATTGTGAAAACGACCGCGATTAGAGCTTGGACTGAATTTCCCTGATAGATATGCACGATAAGCAAGGCTCCAAATAGCAGGCCGAAACCCAATAGGAGCCATCGACTTTCCATATGAAAGAGGGGCCAGATGTGAAAATAAATGTTTTGCCGATTGGCAATTCGCAGTCTTCAGCGAAACGCTATTTTAGAGGAGAATATATCTAAAGAAGAGATTTCAACAGAGCCGATAGTCATAAAGTTACAATTCATCGATAGACGATTCTGTAACAGGGAGCCGAAGTCTAATGTCTGACCTCGTTGTCTTGCTGCTGGTTCTCGTCACCTCTCTACAACTGTCCGCCTGGCCGCTCGTGCGATACGACGCCAAGCGGCTCAGCCTCAAACAGCCCCTTAAGTACGAACCTGGAATCATCGTGCCGACAGCCGGTTTTGTCGTATTGTTGTACTCCCTTGCTAATCGTCGTGATTTACCGAAAGTGGGACCGAATTCTCCTCCTGAATAGTAGTTGTCGAACCAACCCGAGCCTCTCCACACTAGGTGGTTTCGAAGATACTATATTTCACTGAAATAGAAAATACCAGTATGCCCCCCGAATATGAGCCCTCAACATCCGAATCCGAGAGTCGAAGCCGACGCGCGGTACTGCTGAGCATCGGTGCGGGGTCAGTTGCACTTGCTGGCTGTCTCAACGCGGCTGACGGCGGCGACGACAGTGAAGTAGACGACGGACCCACAACGGACGAGACAACGGATGATGTGGAGTCACTCCCCGCGTATGCGGACTGGCTTCTGGACGACGACTCTGTACTATTTTCGTACGCCAGCCTCGACACAAGCAGCGAAGTGGGCGGGGGAGGTTTCTCTCTGGACGACTCGATCGACGATCCGCTGATGACGTTTCCGTCCGAGGTCGGTGGTTCAGCTGTCGGCCTGTCTGTGCTTTCGCTAGCGAGTACCAACCTGTCTGCTGTTGTCGATCCGGAAACGGCGACGCAGTCGGAGGCTGACGAACTGCTCGCTGTCAACGAAGCCGTTGTGCTTACAGGAGCGTTTGACGTCGAGGAGTTAAACGAACGACTTACCGACGATTCAACCCCATTTGCGGCCACCTACGAACAATCCGGCACCGTCCACGGGTTCGATCGCTACGAACCGACCGACGTTCCTGAGCAGGTTGAAGACACCCTAGTAGTGGCGATCAGCGAAACAACAGTGTTGGCTGCGCCCGACGACGATCAACTGGAACGAATAGCCGAAACTGACGATAATGACCGGCCCCAGATCACCGAAGAACACGAAACTGCTACGTGGCTACTCGAACAGGCCGGTGAGGGCGACATTATCTTTGGAACGATTGGTCCGGTTCATGAAGGTGAATATACTCTTGACGATGTCACAGCTTTCACCGGCGACGAGCTACAGTTCGAACCAGCAGTAGGCGAAGACGTTGTAACTGCTATTGAGGTCGACGCGGAGACAGCAACCATCGACTCTCGGTTTGCTCTGACTGCCGACGAACTCAGCGAAGACAGGCAAACAACTGTTGAGACGACGTTCGGATCGGCGGCAGTCGATGCCACAGTGGATGTCGATGACGATCGCGCCATCGCACACGGGACGTACGACGTAGAAGAGATCGGGACCATGAGTGACGGAGCTGGTAGCGACGAGCGGGAAGAAATTACACCCGAAGAAGCGCGGGAGCTTGTTCCACTCGATGCGCTTGAATACTGGTACCAGCCGGCGACCGGGCAACGTCTCCCGCAGCTCTGGGTGCAAGTCACAGAAGACACGGACGCAACAGGGCTCCGTGTCGAAGCCGGGTCTTGGGGGGAAAACGAAGTTACCAGGACGAACAGCACGATTAGCGCTGGGGACGGTGTCCCTGTCCAAGTCGATCCCGACGAAGACGACGAAGTGACTGTGTTTGCAGTTACCGACGATGATGCGATCGGCCAACTCGATACCGTTGGAGTTCCCAGTGACGAACTGACCGACGAAGTGGTCGTTCCGGAAGACGCACTCTCCTTCGAGTACGAACCGCCAAATGCTGGCGACTTTGGAAGCCTCTCTGTCGAGATTGTTGAAGAGACGATGGCAGAAGTCCTCGTTGTACAACCGACTGAGGCCCCTGGATCGTTTGCCGACTACGCTGGGTCGATTGGTGCCGCCGAGGCTGTGTCAGCAGAGACAACACTCCAGACGGCCGTCGATTCAGACGGCGATGAAGTAATTATTTTTGCAACTCTTAACGGCGCAACAGGCGAGGTGGCTCGCTGGCAGGGTCCAGACCAATAACGACTGTATATTCGAATTCCAGTTTGACAACGTGATGGAGGACATCCGGCGGGTCGCGGCGGACGATCGAGAGATGAACAGATAACTCCCTGAGGATTTTAATGGAGCAGCTCTGTTGAAATCCTTAACAAGTGATAGATTTCGGGTTGCTATGGTCAGTACAGAGAACCCACGGATCGTTCAGTACAGGCCACTCACACACCGTCTTTATCAAACATCCGATTCCAAACCATATCGGCCCCGACGAAGGCGACGATGAGCAGGACCGTGTTTATGAGAAAGTCAATAACAAGTGGCACCAGAGTAGTTATTTCACCAGTATAGAGGTTGTAAGCGGCGATTGCGATTGAGGCTACCACTGCTATAGGGAGCTGAGCAGAGACCAATTTGCGAAGTTCCATAACCTTATTAGTCTGTTTCAAGTGAAATAACTGCCGTTCGACAGGAACAGTTCAGAGTCCTATTTCGGCCAGTTCGCACACGTAGTTACCGTCAGTAGAGGTGACGACCTATCGTTCAGTATAGGGGACTCACGGATCGCTCAGTACAGGTGAAGCATGCACCGATCAATATTGCAGATCCGCCAGGATCTAATTATCAGTGAGTTCGGCCTGTTCATTATCACTCATCTTCCGAAGCCGTGTACTTCTTCCCACTCCGAGTCATCAATTTGTCTATGGGACAATACGATATCCAGGGACTTAACCTGTCGTCCGATCATTACACCGTCGAACAGAGCTTGGTACGAAACAAGTACACAGCGAAGGACGACAGCGGCAATACGGTCCTTCAGGGGAAGCAAGAGACGTTCAAACTCAAAGAGGAGTTCCCATTCTTCGACCAGAACGGCGAAGATGTGTTCACGGTAAACGCTCAGCAGATCCGAGACTACGAGGGCCAGTACGTCCTGACGGAGGCCCGAAGCGGTGAGGACATCGTCGTCCTCGATCACGAGTACTCCATTCTCGAACAGATTAAGGGTGCAAGTTGGACGATCCGCGATCCCGAGACCGATGCTGAACTGGCGGAGATTTCCTCTCGTAAGTTTGTGGGCCTATTCCGCAGGGGACTATTGGGTAATCTGATCCCACACCACTACGAGATTACCGACGCCGACGGCGGGCACGTGGGAACGATCTCCGGCCAACTCTCGATGAAAGACCGGTACGACGTCAATATCGAAGATACCAGTTCTGTCCCACGGGAACCGATAGTGGCTGCCGCGATGGTTATCGACGCAATCGAAGGAAACTAGCCTGCACGATTGATTGGAAACTGACTCCAATTGGTGTTCCCAATTGAGAGATTGGTAGTTTTCAGATATGTCTATTCAGTATGCATCTGTAGTTACCGCTCAGCACAGGGAAACTACGTAACACTCAAGGATGCTAAATCCTAAACATCGAAACGAACAAATCAATATGCCTGAATGTTCCAACTGTGGAAGTCACGTTACCTCAACGTTCGTCCGTGTCTTTGCCGTTGATGAGAATAACATCCACGGATGTCCCTCCTGTATGACCTACGCCGAGATTTCAGATGGCGAGTCAGCAGGAGAGCCGTGACAATTCTCATTGTAGGCTCCTATGACCAGAAGTAGTCTCTCCAAGAAACAATCCTATGGTATCTGAATTCGTTCTTCCAGCTCACGGCCTTGAACACGGTCACATCCCCGCTCCTGCTGGACATGCACCACGATTGGCAGTGGCGTTTACTCAAGCGGGGCTCTGTGTTCATGAAGAAGGAAATCCAGACGCATATCTACTGGCAGAAGATCCAGTCGAGATTCAGTGCTGATCGCGGAAGATCGTCGATAGAGTCTCACTCTAAACGAGCAGTTTTATTCTTGTGAGCGAGAAATTCACACCCATGCATGATCTAACAGCCTTCCAACGCGACTTGCTGTACGTCATTGCTGGCCATAAAGAGCCTCATGGCTTGGCGATAAAAGATGAACTCCAAAACTACTACGAAACAAAGATTAACCACGGACGGCTCTACCCAAATCTCGATACGCTCGTCGAAAAAGGGCTGGTTGAGAAAGGCTCACTCGACAAACGGACGAATTCATATACGATCACTGATCGGGGATATAGAGAACTTAAGGCCCGCCATGAGTGGGAGAGTCAGTACATCGAAGACGTATAGGCAGATTTGATTGGCTCATTCTCATTTCTCACAATAACAGTAGTTGGTAGTACAGTTTCTTTATTCAGAGTTAGGTGTGAAACTCGCGGCAAGTACAGACGAAGTAGGTAACGGAGCCGAAATTGATCCCACCGATAGCTGTCAAGAACGACCGGTTGTATCCAGAGCGTGAGATCAGCACGAACGATTCCCTCGGGATGAACTGACGGTACCACGAAACATCGAATATGTCTACCGTTCTCCCGACCGCTCGACGAGTCGATTACCAACCAGCGGTGCACCAACGACACCGCCGACGGCGATAGTAGCGCCGAAAAACGTGACCAGCAACGACGGTTTGAGGGTGTACAAGAGCGCGAAGAAGCCGCCAGCGAGTCCGAAGATGGCGAGACTGGCAACAACCTCTGGGCGATTCGATGGGTGAGCTGGCGTCAAATCACCGACGGCACGCCAAGCGATCCACGCACCAACAACGCTCCCGGCTGCAGCTACGCTATCAAAGGTCACTCCCTGAATCAATCCCAGAATTCCGATACCCACGGCGAACACGAGTACTCGGCCAGGGGCAGTACCGTGATCAGTGACCTTGTAGAGTGCTCCCAGAACTACGATTCCGATACCGACTCCGACTACGACGTCAACAAGGTAGTGAACCCCCAAGATGACTCTCGAAAGCGAGACGATGATTATTACGACGCTTGCAAGGGCGAGCCACGCACGCGAAAGTTTCTCTTTTCCGACAACGAGCGCGAATCCACCCCACACCAGCGTACTTCCGAGGGCGTGGCCGCTCGGAAACCCATATCCATCTCCCGTCGAAATACTAGCGAACACCCCTTGAAGTGCAGACGGAATCCATTGAATGTCCGGTGGAGTACCTGCTCCCGGCGGTCGCGGGACCATGAAAGTCTGCTTGAGCACTCCGACGAGAGCAACGTAGGTCAGTAAGAGTCCGAGAACGAACAGACCACGTCGCCGGTCGATCCCCCACTTCAGGAACTTGTCGCCGACGATATAGTGTACGCCGCCCAGCAAAAAGAGAAACCAGACATCAGCGATCTGGGTCAACAGCGAAAAGAAAACGAGAACCGGGTCATGTGCCAACCCGTGAAGTGCCTCGCTAATTCCGACTCCACGGTCATCGCTGAGCATTTCTATGCGAAAATGTTCGGCTCCGATTGTTGTTAGCATTTCGCCTTGTATCTTCACTTGGTGTCGATACCAGTTCGATGCGGAAGAGGGGTTTAGGCACATTCTCTTCTTCCGCTTCGCTCACACCTGTGAGCTTCGCCTATCCCGTTTCCATCTGCGGATTCAACAGAGCCGTCTTCCCTGAACGGTTCTGTAGCCGAATCAGTCAGACAGAATAGGCGGCTTTGTTGAAATCCTCCGTTGGTGACTGTTCTCAGTGCCTCTGCGGTATCCAACGCGCGTACCTCGCACAGGGTCATCTGCAAATGCGACCAAGTTAGATCGCTCAGTACAGGGTATGCATATATCGTGGTTAGCTTTTAATTCTCAGAGATGTGGTACAAACCGCGTGTAAGATACAGAGCATCTAGTCAGCAGATTGGGCTCTACACGTGCCTGTTCCGAGTGCGTTTCGGATACAGCATGATGCCATACCTTTCGCCTCCGAGAGCAACGTAGGATCGCCAGCGGATGACGAAGAAGAAGTATAACTTGGGAGATCAGCGACGTGATTGGTTGCTCGTTTGTAAGTCAGAACGGCGTGTGCTCCCGCAGGTGACCTACTAGATCTCGTATCGCTTCACGTTTATAGTAACCGATGGCGGAGGTGACGATCAGGCACCCGATAATCACCCCCCCTTCGAGGAAATTGCCGCTTGCTAGTTCGCCGCCAGCGTAGACGGTAAGAATGTACGCTGGGAGGCGTCCGATAGTGATAGCGACCATGAACGTCCGGAGCTGCCACTTAGTGAGTCCAGCGAGAAAGCAAACAGCGTCGTCCGGGATCCCGGGGATGACGACGAACGTGAGGAGGCCCAGAAATCCGACCCGGTCGACGAACTCGTCGAAGCGAACAACAACATCCTCGTGGAGTACCTCTTCGACAAACGTACGACCGTACCGGTTTGCGAGCATGAACGCGACTGCGCTCCCTATGAGAACACCAGTGATGCTGTAGACCGTGCCGGCCACCGAACCGAAGAGGTAGCCGCTGGCGAGCGCGACGACCTGCCCCGGAATCGGCGCGACGATGACCTGCACGATCTGGACGAGCACGAAGACGGCTGGCGCGAGAATGCCGAACTGATCTATCCACACGCGGAGTTCATCGGGATGAAAGACGAACGGTGCGTATCGTCGAAGCGATAGGTAGAGGAAGACGAATGTGGCCGAGACGAGAACGATAGCGAGAACTCCACGTTTCTGAGCATCAGCCGACGAGAATACCTTCATCCCGTTTCGAATGTAGGTCTTTAGTGCCTTGAGCTTTCTCCAGTTCGGCCCCGAAGCAATGATGCCTCAACCCGTTTGACTAAGATGATGATAGTTGACAGAAGGGTCTGCGTTAGGTTCGCACACCTACTGAGCGACTGTTGCACATCAAATCAGTTGGTGAGAACCCCTCTCGATGTGGTGAGTAGCTTCGGTAAGTACAGGGGGCACAAAGATCGTTCATAGTCGGAGAATCAAATCCTGATACAGAGAGACGGTGGAGCAGGCACCACACCTTTTCCGGCTAACCGACGAAGTACCAATCAACGAATGGACGACCGATTCAGTCGATGGTTGCTCCTCTCAGGGGATCGGTTCAGAGTCGCCACTGGGATACTCTTCACCATGGCTGTGGTGGTGCTTATCCCTCTCTTCTCCCGGTTCGCCATCCGCAATCTCACGCCGTTGATCTATATCGCGAGCGCATTGATCGGGGGGAATATCACGCTCATCACCCTTGTGGTCGCGATCAATCAGGTGATTCTCTCCCAGGAACTGGAGTCGCCGGGGTCGCTCCGAGACGAGATCGACCAATCAGACGACTATCGGCAGGCAGCACTTGACCAGCCGGCACCACCGACCGATCCAGCCGACTTCCTGCAACAGCTCCTTCAGCAGACCCAAGAACGCGCCGGTTCGCTCGCGGAATTTCTTCCCGACTCGAGCAGTGAACCGGATACCCACCTTGTCGATGAGCTACCGGAGGAATGTGCCCAGATTAGCGAGGAACTCGGGACGGGATCGGATAAGCTCTCTTCGGTGATCGTTCCCCTCCTCGGTATCGAATACGCGACCCACATTCATGAATGTCATCAGCTTGAATCGGCTTACGAGGGGGATGAGCATGAACAGTTACTCTCTACGCTCGATGGCTTGAGCGCGGATTTGAAGAATCTCGATATTGCTCGACAGTACTTTACAACCGCGTTCATGAAGGAGGAACTCGCGAAGCTCTCTCGCTCGCTTCTGTACGTCGGTGTGCTGGCTATCTCTCTCCCAGTCGCGTTACTCATCCAGCTCGCTACCTTTCCCACGGCGGCTGCCCCTATGCCAACGGTATTCGTTTCCATGTTCCTGACGGTTGTGATCGGCCTCATCCCTCTTGCGCTCCTGATAGCGTTTGTCCTCCGGGTAGCAACAGTGGCCCAGAATATCGCGTCAATCACCCCATTCATGACGTAGTAACAACCGCGACTGGGATTGATTTCGTCGCCATACGAGAGGACAAGTTAGTTGTATCACGCTTACCAAGAGAGAAGACATCAGTTGGGTAATAACACGGATTTCGACCAGTAAGCACGTGTAGTGAACGGACAGTTCAGTGCGAATGGGGTGAAAGAAACGCTATAAGAATCGTTCTCTGATACCCCCGAAGCAGCTTGAGAACGAGAAGTACATCGTTTATCTCACGAAAGATACTTTCTACAGTGCCCGATTTCCATGTCTTTCGTATCGAAATCGGAGCCTCCGTCGACGGAGTGGAGCCATTCCCTGACGATCATCTTGTGTCGAACAGCCATGGGAAAGCCAGTGAACGAATGAGTTGGTAGATCGTTTTTCAACGCCCATCCAGATGGGTTCGAGGCCGAGTTCATGGACAAGCCCCACCCTCAACGAGCGAACCCGTCATGGTGAGCGAAGTAGGATGGGGTAGTTGACTCGAGTCCGCTGTAATTGCTTAAAACAATGAAGACTATAAACACAGACACAACAGGGAAGACGTATGGGTTTCGGGATTCGATCAAAGATCGCGCTACAACGACCATGGGGTCAGCTCCGAAAGGGCTGGGTGTACACTCGTCATAGTCTCCGCTTTGAGGTCGTCCATCCTGTCATACTCTGTCTCACATTATTGCAAATTGGACTTTCAATAGGGTTGTTTGCAGGAATATTCGCTATTGCATTCTTGGTCACACCCTCCACAAACGAATCAGTATTTATGGCAATAATTATTCTTTCTTACTTTTTCATGTCCGTCACGACAATTTTGTTGAACGGAACGATCGCTGGCTATGTACTCGCTACTGAACTTGGCGTTCTCCACCCGCTTTCCCAAGCAATTGAACAAGTTCGTAATCGTCTGGTCTCGTTAGTCAGTTACGCCATCGTCTGGGCGAGTATAATCACTATCTTTGTA
Organism: Natrinema sp. DC36; assembly: GCF_020405225.1. NCBI lineage: Archaea > Methanobacteriati > Methanobacteriota > Halobacteria > Halobacteriales > Natrialbaceae > Natrinema > Natrinema sp. DC36. Next base: position 151,907 of record NZ_CP084474.1, on the reverse strand, counting down.
GTTCTTGATTGGGTTACGAGACTTGGTGCTTTCACAGAATCCGTGAACGTAATAATTCAATTCATTACGTTTGTGATGAACATCATTTGGGCTGCTGGAACTATTTTTGTTGTCCCAATTCTTATCTTCGAACCAACAACCTCACTACGTAGTGCGATTCAGAGAAGTGCTGCTTTTCTCAAAGAGTCAGTACTTTGTCTTCTTGTATTCTGGTTTGTTGGTGTCGCAATGTTCGCCACTATTGTTGGTGGTGCCATTGTCCTTCTCTTTGTCGCTGCCAGCCCCCTCGCGCTTGTTACCTCGATGAGTGTTGTTTTTGCCGGATTTATTGCCTATTATACATTAAGTACAATTTTTAATTCGTTACTCTATGGTGAGGTTGCTGGGCCACTTGATCTCAGTAAGTCACAGAATTAGAAGTAATATTTTAATTGCCACCATGGAACTATTAAGCGTCCTAATGCGCCTATTCGGACCCATATTATATTAATAATGTGACTTGAACCAGAAGGTATTTATCATTCTGACTTGATATTCGAGTACAGCTACTGCACATGGAAGACAGCAAATCACGTAATGCCAAGCAGATTGGTACGGTAGACAACAATGTTCCGCTGCACAATCAACTAGCGATCCAGATCAGGTGGTCGTAGTGTTCCAATTATTATCATCACTTACCGTACTCCAAACAGAGACAAGTGACGAGTTGCCCTTTGACGAGGGGACGTTCGTAATGATTTCTCTCGTCTCTTCAATAGTCCTCCTAATCATCGGGATCGCTATTGCCTACTGGGTGTACAAGGACGCGTCGAAGCGGGAAAACAGCGAACTCGCATGGGCACTCAGTATTGGTGGGATGATGTTTCTGTTCTTCCCAATAGGAATTGTCCTTTTGATTGCGTACTTCGTAATCCGGGGAGATGAGACGACGTCGGACCCTGTCCACGAACAGCCTACAGGAGAGGAGTGGTAGCAGTCGTTTATAGCCAACTCAACCGTTGTCCTAGTCATTCTATCCAGACGGTATTCATGATGGTGATGCCATTGGAGCGATTATATTAGAGCAGAGTATGAAACACGAGTACTATGTATTACCAGTAACCATACTCGAAAGATCGCAATCTAAATACACAACATGAGAGCATTAGATGAGTGTTCGTAAGGAACTTCAGTTGGGGCTGCAGATTTCACGAGCAGAGTGGACACGCCATCATCGTGAGTTCGGGAATCCGGTAACGGGACGACCCGTCTTACTGGGTGTGGTCGTCGTGATCACACTTGTCCTCGGATGGCTCGCTCACTCACTAGGACGTGACCTCACCTCCGGGAAGCACCTTCCGTACGCTACGCTCAGTCTCCTCGTGAGTGGCGCATTTGCTTGGATGGTGTGGCGAAGCTCACAGTACACACATGCTCGATTTGAGCAGTTGGATCCTGATCTACTGCTGACGACGGTTCGTCCAAGAGCGGCTGCCCTTGGACTCCTCGGATTCGTCTATACTCGACTGATTCTCACGCTCACCCTGCCAACGCTTGGACTCGCGGTCGGAACTGCTGTTGGGCTCCGGTCACCTACAGTCGCGCTCACAATTATCATAGCGATATCCTCCATGGCGGCTCTCGCCGTTGCTCTCGGGATGACAGGTAGACTCGCGGCTCGACTAGTTGCACTGCGACTCGTACGAGCACGCTTCTACAGGGATTTGCTGATTGTGTTCGGTTGGATTCCACTCGTCCTTGGTGCAATGGTTCTCCAAGAAGTATCGATATCGGTTGCCCCGCTGATCGCCGTATTTGGAGCGTTACCACTGGCATGGTTCGTCGATCTGGCGCTCATAGGTGGCGGTGATGTGGCATATGGATCGATACGTCACGCAGTGGGCGCACTCGGTATCCTTGTTCCTGTGCTTCCACTCCTTGTAGCTGGGGCGACTATACTTGCGTGTCGAGTTTGGGAAAGCGAACCCGTGAGTTCATCGAGAACCCACGGTTCTCATTCTCTCGTCAATGAGGGATGGATGGAGCGTCTTCTTGGGGACCATCTCTCGAAGCCTGTCCTCACCGTTGCTAGGGAGCGTTGGCTCATGGAACGACGTGTTCTACGCGGTCTACTAATGACTGGGTACGTATTGGTGTTCTTCGGTGTAGTGGGATTTCCGTTACTCCTCTTCGGAGGCCCGAACGGTTTCCTGTTGGCCATTGCAATTTCGCTCGGTATGGCAGCCGGTATCGCCTTTGCTTCTGACCCAGTTGGAACGGAGTACCGAACGTTTCCGATGCTGCTCACGACAGTTAGTGGGCGGAACTTCGTCGCTGGGTTGTTCCTCTCTGCAATTCTTGGTGGTGCTCCACTCGTTGTACTCGTAACTGCTCCGATCGGCTTGGTGAGCGTTGTCGGGACCGTGCAGACAATCTTGATTACCGTCGTCGGCGTTGTCTCGTGTGCGTGTACCACATCAGTTGCACTCGTCATTGGGTTGGGGGTTCAACGCTCTGACTTAGTTTCCACCCCGTTTTTCTTCACTGACGTTCCGATTTATGCTGAGTACGGGCGGAATGGATTCTTGCGGATTGGTGTGATCTTTCTTATCGTATTGCTCCCAATCACACCGGCCTTCCTCGGCAACTCTCCGTTCGTGTACGAGCCCATCGCAACACTCGGAGTGCCACCACTCATCGTCCAGATCAGTTCCCTTCTTCTCACGCTGCTTCTCGCCGCTGCGGTTACAAAAGTCGTCTTCCAAATAGCTGTTAAGCGATTCGACGGCTATCAACTCCGGTGATTCCAGAACTATGAGTGACAACATACCTGAGACAGAGATGACAAACGAACAAACAACCGAGTCCAGACCTGCTGATCAATTAGCGATCGTCACCGATGATCTGACGAAAGAGTACGGTACAACGAGGGCAGTCAACGGGCTCGATCTCACAGTCGAACGCGGGACGGTGTATGGCTTTCTCGGTCCGAACGGCGCGGGGAAGACGACCACGATCCGGATGTTAACAGCGTTACTGCCGCCAACGAGTGGCTCTGGGCGCGTCGCCGGTGCGTCGATCACTAACCGTGAAGCACTCATCCAGCACATCGGGTATTTGCCAGAATCACCGCCGATACACGAGGAGTTCACAGCTCGTGAGCAACTCGAATACCACGGTGGATTACGAGGGATGGATCCGACCACCATTGAAGATCGGATCACGACACTACTCGACCGCTTTGAATTGACTGACGCTGCCGACGAACGGATCGTCACGTACTCGAAAGGGATGCGTCAGAAAACAGGCCTGATCCAAGCGATTATGCACGAACCCGACGTCGCATTTCTTGACGAGCCGACGTCAGGGCTTGATCCGCGTGCCGCCCGCACAGTCCGTGAGACGATAACTGCACTGGCGTCTAATGGCACTACCATATTCCTCTCAACGCACATCCTCCCCGTCGTAGAACAGATCGCTACTACTGTCGGTATCCTTTACGACGGCGAACTCGTAGCAGAAGGCCCACCCACAGAACTCAAAGACCGCATGGAAACCGGTGCAGAGAGCACTCTCGAAGATGTCTTTCTGGAGGTCACGACCGAGGCTACTGACGAGAGTTCGTAAAACGAGTTCTTTATTCCAGAACGAAGTCTGAAGCTGGAGGAGCCAATTCGATAAGTACAGGGAAACTACGTAACACTCAAGGATTCTGAATCCTAAACATCGAAACTAACCAATCAATATGCCTGAATGTTCCAACTGTGGAAGTCACGTTACCTCAACCTTCGTCCGTGTCTTCGCCGTCGATGAGAATAACGTCCACGGATGTCCCACCTGTATGACCTACGCCGAGATCTCAGACGGCGAGTCAGCAGAAGAGACGTGACAATTCTCATTGTAGGCTCCTCTGACCAGGAGTAGTCTCTCCAAGAAATGATCCAATGAAATCTGAATTCGTTCTTCCAGCTCACGGCCTTGAACACGGTCACATTCCAGCCCCTGCTGGCCATGCGCCACGATTGGCGGTAGCGTTTACTCGAGCGGGGCTCTGTGTCCATGAAGAAGGAAATCCAGACGCATATCTATTGGCGAAAGATCCAGTCGAGATCCAGCGCTGATCACGGAAGATCGTCGACAGAACCCCACTATAAACGGACAGTTTTATTCTTGTGAGCGAGAAATTCATTCTCATGTACGATCTAACTGCCTTCCAACGCGACTTGCTGTACGTCATTGCTGGCCATGAAGAGCCTCATGGCTTGGCGATAAAAGATGAACTCCAAAACTACTACGAAGCAGAAATCAACCACGGACGACTCTACCCCAATCTCGATACGCTCGTCGAGAAAGGGCTGGTTGAGAAAGGCTCACTCGACAAACGGACGAATTCATATACGATCACTGATCGGGGGTATCGAGAACTTGAAACTCGCCGTGAGTGGGAGAGTCAGTACGTCGAAGAGGTATAGCAGTAGATAGTAGCACGGTTTCTTTATTCAGAACTATGATTGAAACTGAACCGGACGATTCAGTAACTACGTATGCATATTGACCAGTGGATATCTATCAAGCTCAATTGATCCGGTTTGCACGAACCAAACGGTTATGTGCGACCACCATGTCAGTAGGACCATGAGCCAAGGACGCGATGACGCGGGCCGATTTGAGGAATCTGTTACCGAACAAGATATCCTCAAAGTATTCGACTACGAGGATGATCCAGTCCTCACAGCGCCGGAAGTTGCTGACGGTCTTCGGCGGTTTGGAAAGCAAATCACCCCTGAAGGAGTCCGAAATCGGCTCGAGGAGATGGACGAGAAGGGGCTCGTAAGCCGTAAAAAGCTCGGTGCGAGAGCTGTGGGATGGTGGGCAAAGGTCGCCCCTGAACTGGATTCTAGTACTGCCGAAACTGTTGACTCAAGGAAGGAGTCTACCGAGTGGGAGGAATTGTAGCAATATATGGCGACGGTGTTGTTGCATCCTGATGTGGAGAAGGAACTGCAATCTCTTCCAAACGATATCGAGGATCGAATTCGATCGAAGTTGACTGAGGCCAGAGAGAATCCAGACCGTCATCTCAAACCGCTCAAGGGACGAGATGAGTATTCGCTCCGCATTGGGAAACGACGAGCAATTATCGATTGGGTCACAGAACAGAACGAACTTCGAGTACTGGAGCTCGATACTCGAGACACAGTCTATCAGTAGTACATCCAAATGAACCTTGATGTGGTCACTACACGTGCGTACTGAACCATCGTGTTCAGATAAGCTGATTCCATGCGAAGCTGAACGATCTCAGCCAATCGTCGGCTGTCTCTGCTTCGGCGTTGCTAAAACAGTTTGAGAAACAGATAGTTCGCCGTTTTATTTCTCTAAAGACACGTTCGACAGCATTCCGATTTCCATGTTTTTCGTATCTGAAATCGAAGCCATGTCGATGACACGCATTTTGTAATGAATGTGAGCCATCGACGAGAAACACGGCGTCATCAACGTCGTGTTTCTCGCTGAGTTCGGTGAGAAACGAATGAGCGAGTACCTTCGTTGTGGTAGGTCTCAGCTTTGTATGCAGTAGCTTGTTGGTCTGTGGATCGACAGCGGCATACAGCCAATACTGCTCATCATTGAGCTGGATCACAGTCTCATCGACCGCAACGTGATCCGGTGACCGCCCATCTTCGGGCTGTAAATCAGCCTTGTGAACCCAATTATGTACGGTTGATCGAGCCCGTTCGACACCGAATATCTCAAGAACAGAGACAGTATTCGAAAGTGATAGCCCTGCCAGATGCAATTGAATACTCAGCTTCATCAGCAGTCGCGGTGTCGCTTCTCGCTCCACAAAATCTAAGTCGAGTTGGTCGATACTACCGTTGAGGCTAGCGTTTTCGGGCATAGATCACTCAGAAAACGCTACGCCTCACTCTTCAATCCTTATCTGAACACCGCGTGGCGAACCGGGAGAAGAGAGATATAAGCACCACCACAACCATGGTGAAGAGTATCCCAGTGGCGACGCTGAACCGATCTCCTGAGAGGAGCAGCCATCGACTGAATCGGTCGTCCATTCGTTGATTGGTACTTCGCTGGTCAGCCGGAAAAGTGTATTATCTCTCCACTTCCTCTCTGCATCAGAATTTGACTCTCCGATTACAAACGATCTTTGTGCCCCCTGTACTTACCGCAGAGGGTGCCAAACCGATCATGTTCTAAGGATTTCAACAGAGCCTCTCAATTGTATTACTTGGGTTCTCTGTAGCCCTCTGTGCTTCCGACGCGATCAACCGTGGTGTTGCTCATCCCCTCAGAGGGGTGGAGGGAGCGTGTACAAGCAATACGCGCTCTCCAAGACTGATCATCATGCCACTCCTAGACGTATACGAACACACATTCGACGAAGACGTCCCCCTCTCTCGACAGCCGCCCGTCGGAGACGGGGATAGCGAGGAACAGATACTGCCCTACGACGGACTCAGCGCAGACAGCAACACCGAGGAGGATTGATCCTCCCCATGACGATCGAGATTTAGAACACGATGGCGTGGGTGGCGGCGAGCGTGGGGTCGAAGACGGTTGGGGTGCACGGCGAGTGCCTATGACTTTGAGCGATATATTTTTCCCAGAGGAAGAAATATGTGTGCCAACCCCGTTAGTAGGAGTATGACAGACGATGTCCGTCACGACGGCCCGCCCCCGTTCGATAGACCGTTCGAAGGCGAGGACACAAAGCAGCGCGTGTACGGTGCGGTGTTACACGCTCGAGAGCCGATGACGGCCGCCGAGATCGCCAAGCGAGCAGACTGCTCGGGGGAGTCGGCACGGACACACCTGTCCTTCTACGCCGACCTCGGTATTGTTATTCGGCATGAGGGCCGGCCGGTCAGGTACGAGCGCAACAACGACTATTTCGAGTGGCGGCGAGTCAACAAGCTGGCGCGGGAGAACACTGTCGACGAGTTGCAGGCCCGCGTGTCGGAGTTGACCGACCGGATCGAGGAGTACCGCGGCGAATATGGGGTCGACTCGCCCGCCGAGGTCGATGTCCTCGAGTTCGACGCGGAGCGGATTGACGATGTGTACGTGGAACTCGGTGATTGGGCCACTATCATTGAGGAGCGTCGCCTACACGAACGCGCCAGGAGAAAGGCCGCCGGCTCGACGGCCCCATCGCATAGCTGAGATGGTGCCAGCGGATGACGGTGCGAGTCCCGCACCGATAGACCGGTCGATGTTAGAGCGAATGCGTTCCCGATTCGTTGGGCGTCGCATGTTCGAGTCGGCGGAGATCGTCAAGGAGGGGAAGCTGCACCTCGGCGTCGAGCTGTCAGGCGACTACTATCCGAACGAGGCGTCTGCTCGCTTTGAGATTCGCTGGTATCGCAACGACGACTTCAACTTTCACTACCAGGAGGAGCGACGGGACGGGGCGTGGAAGTGTCGATGGGATCGGCACCCAAACGCACACAACTCACGGGATCACTTCCATCCACCACCGGCCGCTAGCCGCACCGACGCGGAGAACGCTCAGTGGCCGGACGACCACCGCGACGTGAGCCGCCTCGTCCTTGACCACATCGAGGAGCGCATCGAGATGTTGTGGGAGTAGCAGTAGGTGGAGGCATTGCCGAACGCGTTGAGGGGCTCCGTTCGAGAAGTGCGACTGTTACTTCTGTCAGGAAGAGACGCTGAGATTCGATTGACTCGATTTCCGGAGTGGACAGCACTTCGAAAGAGCGCTGTTCGACCCTCAGAGAGGATGTAGGGACTGTTGAGTTAGAGACGAGCGATTGCCGGCCAAGACGAACCACATGGCTTTGCAATCAAGGACGAACTCGAGAAGTATTACGCGACAGAGATCCACCACGGCCGGTTGTATCTCAACCTTGACGAAGTCGTCAACAAGGGTCTCGTCGAGAAAGGCCAATTTGACCGGCGAACGAATTACTACACAATCACCGCTCGTGGCCAGCGCAAGCTCGAGGCCCGGCAAAAGTGGGAAGATCAATACGCCGATGGATTCGATTCAAGTACGATTTAAACCGCTGAAATAGCGGCGGAAACGCGAAAATTTAGCTGTTTCAGCGGTTGGTTCGGGTATCGGGGTTGTCGGGTACCCCTACGGTAGGTGCCCCTAAGGGGGCAGGACAATTGTGCGGCGCGCAGAGCGCGCGCCGCGCTATCGAAAAGTCAGGTTGGCCGATTTGAGACAGCACAACGGTGCTGCTCCATTAGTAGGAGAGGATGGAACCTCGATAATGAGTGTTGTCGAGTCTGCTTAGAAGGGAAGAGATTAGATTATGGTCGAACGGTAAGTACAGTGCGCGCATCGATCACTCACCAGTCATCGACCGGCGATATCCCAGAGCGATTGATCGAGCGAGTGTACCGGCAAAATATTCCGAGATATGTGCTCGAGGGGTTGTACCGTAATAACAGGATATACTAGCCAACTCTTCGTTTGCCAGTACACGTATGGCAAGTGGTGCAGGTGATGGCCTCGGGGGGGCTATCTCCGGAAACATTCTAAAATATTACATATATAAGTCGACAAAGGCGGTCGAGTTCTATCGCCCATCATGTACCTCTTTTTTCTGGCACAGGGACTTTCGTTCACACAGATTGCGATTCTGGAGGCGCTCTACAACCTGACAACGTTGTTCGGGGAGATACCGACGGGCTACGTTGGTGATCGCGTTGGCCGACGTAATAGTCACCTCATCGGGACATCACTCATATCTCTGACCCTCCTCGGTATCGGTTTGTCGAACTCGTTTCTCCCGCTGGCGGGCCTTTACGTCTGCTGGTCACTGGGCTATAATTTCCGGTCCGGGAGCGAAGACGCATGGCTCTACGATACTCTCACCGACGACCTTTCAGAAGATGAATTCGCTCGCGTTCGAGGACACGGAGAGTCGGCGGCATTGGCCGTCGGTGCCGTTGCGGCGATTCTTGGTGGGTATCTTGGAAGCATTGATCTCTCGTATCCGTGGTTCATCGCCGCGGGCGTGACGAGTCTCGGGGTTGTAGTACTGCTCACGCTCGACGAACCAGAGACGTACAAGGAAGCGGCTACCGAAGAGTTGAGTCTCCGCCAAACAGTTCGTATCGTGAAGGAGGTCCTCGCTCGCCGTCGTCTGCGAGCGTTCTTGCTCTACTACTACGTTCTATACGCCGCGGTCACGTACCTCGTGTTCGTCTTTCTCCAGCCGATTTTCGAGACGGTGGTTCTCGACCTCGGCATCCCGCAATCGCAAGTCGAAGCCTTGCTGGGATGGTTCTATGCAGCGTATAGTCTCGTCGGCGCAGTCCTCAACTACTATACGGGGACAATCAGAGAGACGATCGGACTGCGAATGTGGTTTGTCGTCCTCCCGTTCGCTGTTGGTGGCGCGTTGATCGGAATGTACCTTCTGCCGATGCTCGCCCTTCCGACTTTCCTCCTGATCCGAGGAGTCTCGGACGTCACACGATCGTTCGCCGGACAGTACATCAACGATCACGTAGAGACGCTCGGTCGCGCCACCGTTCTGAGCGCGATGGCGATGGTCAGCGGCCTCGCCGTTGTCCCATTTCAACTCGGGAGTGGCGTCATATCCGATGTCGTCTCTCCGCTATTCGCACTGGGTGTCGGTGGTGTTGTTCTCGTCGTCGGGGCGGCGACCATCCTCCTCTGGGAGCCCCTATCGATGACGAACCAGCTTAACACTGATTTCCGCAATAGTCAGTTCACTACATCAGGCATCTAACAAACGGTTCACTCAGAACGCTACGGAGCTAAGCCAGTTTAGATACTAAACTCACAAATCATCCGACTGGTAGCTATGCGATATTCATAGCCGTATTAAAATTGGCTGCCCCATCTCGAATGGCGATACTGGTAGCATCGTTTTACCCGTTGTCCCTTGTTTCCTTAACTAATGTGGCCTCTTGGACATGCAGCGATCGGGTATTTGCTCTATCGGTATTCAACGCAGGCACGTCTCGACGATTCGCCTGCGGTTCTCCCGCTCTGTTTCCTCGCCGTCGGAACTCAGTTTCCAGACCTCGTGGATAAACCTCTTGCGTGGGTACTAGATATCATCCATTCAGGAAGGGGCTTAACACACTCTATTGTTATTCTTGGACTCATCATAATCGGATTCTTCCTCGTTGCTCGCCATCACAGGCGCGACGAATACGCCATCGCCTTCGGCATCGGCGCACTCGCTCACGCATTGACCGATGCAACGGAAGTTCTCTGGGACCCGAATGCGAGCGCACATTCTCTCCTGTGGCCACTCTTCTCAGTTAATTTTCCAACTGTACTAGACCATCTGTTTAATCCCATCTCTGAGTTGTACTTCGTGGCGGAGTTCGTGCTTGCTGGATTAGCATTTGTCTACTGGCAGCGCGATGGCTACCCAGCCCTTGAAGCAATCCGTGACAAATTCGATCAGCACCGGTCTCAATTCTCCTAATAGGTTTTCACTTTACCTATATAGTGACAACCGTGCCCAGTCTCCGACACGGCAGCTAACCCAAGAAGGGCACCGAGATATTTCGTTCAGTTCGCACATGTAGTTACTGGCGTGTTCAGCCAATTTTTGAGTGAATGGCTCTGTTGAAACCTCTTCACGTCTGGCGATTTGCTGAGAGGCTAGTTTCTAACCGGATCGACGAAATCCGGAGGGGAGAGTAGCTCTTCTCAATGTCAACGCTGAAGTATTTCAACAGAGCCGAGTGAATAGAAGACGGTGAAGCACCGTTTCGATCCAACTGCCTGGTTCCACGTCGACAAATCCCGTTCCCCAAATATGCACACGAACTGCGACTCGTCGTGTGCATATCTCGAGTCGATCCGTTGTTCGAGCCGCCGTTCGTATCTGGATAGCCGATACGTTCCGATGTTTGGACCGAAATAGGTTGTTCAGTGAGCCAAAAAGCTAGGATTTCGGGGGTCGTGTGTACGAGTATGCGAATCAGGACTGAGACTACGCATATCAACGAGACGCAATCGAACGTGCAGCTGACTTCTACGACTGCAACAAGACGAAAGCGGTGGTGAGTGCCTGCGACGACATTCCGAAGTTCGTCCAAGTGTCCCGCCAAGTCCTTGAGCACGACGACCTCTCACTCGAGCAATGCCGGGAGATCGCCGAGACGCGGTCGACGTGAGCGGTGACCTTCAAGGCCAGTACCGAGGTCGTCACCGAAACCGCGTGAGTGTTTCCCTCAGTACTGGTTGCTGGCTGTGAGTAAGCGTACCGCTGGGGGTCCGATCTCTCGAGAAACGCCGGCCAGAGACCGGCGTTAGAGCCCCTCCCCTCGCATAGTGTGTCAATTGGGGGAAGCCGCCTGAAATTTGGCACCGATACCACGGACCCTTCTACTGGACTCTAGAATCAACTAGTGGTGTTTATCGCCCCAGTAGCGGTGAAGGGGCAGATCAGTTGTCCTCTTCGGAGTTATCGATGGCAACGAGAGACATCTACACGACGACGTTTGACGACAGCGTTCAGACGACTACAACTAGCTGTCCAGATTGTGGCGGCAGCGTTCGAACGACTGACCGCGAAACGATCTGTGAGGACTGTGGACTCATCCTTGAGGACACCAAACTAGACCGAGGACCAGACTGGGGCCGACATGACGAACAGGGATCCAAGAGACGGACCGGTGCCCCGCTGACACCGACACGCCACGATCGAGGCCTTTCCACCGAGATCGGGTACACGCAAGACGGACATGGAAACACCCTCTCGAGCACGAAGCGTCGACAATTGAACCGGTTGCGTCGCGAACAGTCCCGTGCCCAGTGGCAGTCGAAAGCTGAACGGAACCTCGCCTATGGACTCGGTGAAATCCGTCGAATCGTCGCAAGTCTCGGCCTCGCACAGAGTATCCGGGATCAGGCGTGTTCGCTGTTCCGAACTGCACAGTCTGAACAGCTCTGTCGCGGACGATCGCTCGAGGCAGTGGCTGCAGCCAGTGTCTACGCAACAGCTCGGTGTAACGGACTCGGACGATCACGGGCAGAAGTCACAGCCTGTGCGCGCTGTGATCAGCAGAGACTCACCAACGCCTACAATGCGATGAACGTCGAACTCGAGTTACCAACACAGCCGATTGCAACAATAGATCGCATTCCGAGGCTTGCGACAGAACTCGAGGTCCCAGATCAGGTTCGTCGACGAGCACTCGAGCTCGCACAGACGGCACGCGAACGCGGAATGACGATCGGCTGCCGGCCGAGTGGCGTCGCAGCGGGTTGTCTCTATCTCGCTGCCCAGCGAGTCGGATTCTGTCTCTCGCAACAACGGATCGCCGATATCGCAGGAACATCACCGAACACGCTCCGCAGTCGGCGAGACGACTTAGTCGAGATTGAAGCTGAAACCTGATCGTCACAACCTGGATGAGACACCTGTAACGGAGCTGATCGGGCGCTCCCTCGAGTGTGTTTTTCTTCCCCCAAAGGGGTGAGGGGCGTTCCAGAACGGAGCGTCCATCGCCAAGAACGATGACTACGAGCGACTGTTCGCAGGTGTCCTTCGATGATTCGGACACCAGACGTGACGAGATGCACAGTACAATGGAAGCCTGGGTTGACGACCTCGTCGACGAGGTTGATGACGCAGTCTCGAGTGAGCAGTTCCAGGAGTGGCTCGATGTGCAGAGTCACTTCCATGACTACTCCTACCGAAACACGCTGCTGATCACACGCCAGTGTCCGCACGCAACTCACGTTGCCGGCTATCGAACGTGGCAAAACGAATTCGACCGGTATGTGGAAGAGGGCGAGAGTGCTATCTGGATCTGGGCACCGATCATCGCAAAGCAGTGCCCCGAGTGCGAAAACTCGCCGTCGTACCACGAACGAAGCGACTGTGAGTACAACGAGACATCACCCGAAGACTGGTCGAAAGGACTTGTCGGCTTTCGGCCAGCGCCAGTCTTCGACATTTCTCAGACAGAGGGAGAGCCACTGCCCGAACTCGAGACGGAGGCGACCGGAGAAGCTGACGAACTGGTGCCAGCGCTTCTTGGGGGGCTTCGATGCTTGAAGTGGAAGCCGAGGTCGTTTCTCCAGCGGAGTGGCCTCACGGAGATGCCAAAGGCGTGTGTCAGTACCGCTCTCCTGCAGAGCAACCACTAATCGAGGTCCAGGATCGTGAGAACACCGCCGACCTTGCCGTAACGACCGTCCACGAGTACGCCCACGCACTCTTACACGGTGACATCGACGACGAGACCGAACGCTCGAAACGCGAACTCGAGGCGGAAGCGGTCGGCTACATCGTTGGTCGGTATTTCGGGCTGGACACGAGTGGGTCGGCATTCTACCTCGCTGCATGGGAGGGCGAAGAGTCAGAGGTCATTCTCGATCGACTCGAGCGGATCAGTTCGACCGCTGCGGAGATTATCGATGTCGTCGACGAGGTGATCATAGATGAGTAATCGGCACCTCCTCTTCGAAATCGTCGATGCGCTCGAAACGGAGGGACTCGGTCGTGACGAGTATCAACTGCAACGGGTGATCGACGTCGAAGCACTCAAGCAACTCGTGAACTCGGCGAACGATGACCTCGAGATTAGATTCTCGGTCGGAGAATTTCGTGTCCTCGTCACACGGTCCGACGTACGGATCCTCACGAATCTGTAGACTAGACCTGTTGAAATTTATTTTCCTTTGATGGTTTTTATACCACTAATCGCTCAGTATAGGTAATAGTGTTACCAAGAGGCTAACGATATCGCAGTTAGTTTATCTGGCATCAAGTAATTTAAATCGCACACATATTCCACCCACAAAAACTCCACATTTTCTATTGGGGTTGGGAAAGCTATATCCATAAAGAAGACACAGTTAAATGGTGATGGTCCTCATAGGGAGGGTGGAAATAAGTCCTCCGCTGGGGCAAGTTTCTCTAGAAAGTGTTCCAGATATGGAGCTTCTTTTTGAGGATATCCGTTCGGCAGGGGATGAACCGTGGAAGATAATTGTATGGGCAATGGGCGACGACTTTGAAAAATATGAAAGTACACTCACTATAGATCCAACGATTGATACCTATGATTGTCTAACAAAATTGCCAGAGAAACGTTTGTATGGGCTAAGGCTATCAGATGAGGGGCAACACCAAACAATCCATACGGTTTCTGTAGAACACGATATAACGATTATTCGTCTTACTGCGACGGCTAACAAGGAAGAACTTTTAGCTCGATTTCCGTCACGCGATGCAGTTGCTCATTTGCGAAAGGCTTGTCTTGAACGGAATCGACGATTTGAATTGCTTAACCTCTATAAAGAAAAATCGGTAAAGAAGGATGGGGGCCTTGAAAGCCGATACGGTATTACGACCGGGCAAAAGGAGGCTCTTCTTACTGCTCTTGAAAAAGGCTATTTCAATGTACCGAGGGAAACAACAATGGATGAGATCGCTGAGGAACTCTGCATCTCTACATCCGCTCTGTCAACTCGGCTTCGGCGTGGACAGCAAGCACTGCTTCTCAATACATTAGCCTAAGGGAGACCATATAAACCCCGGAGAGGGTGAGGCCGATGAAATACAGACACCGACGTTCGACTATCAAGTGATGACACCGAACTTGATACAGAACAAACCACCAGTAAACGCAGTAACCGAAGCCGTAGCAGAAGCAACCGACAGTAACCCACTGGACCTTCCTCCGCTATACGACGCTATAGACCCAGACGCATTGAATACACTATTCAATGAATCCGAAACGAACATCCAAGTGCTATTCCAATATGCAGGTTTCGAGATAGTAATACAAGATGGGGAGGTTGAGGTAGAATCACTTCAGGGAGAGTTCTGATTTTGAGGCTTCAGCACAGAAATGGAGGAGTTTATTGACATTTTTTCTGACTGAATAGTCCTGTTGCTCACTTTTCTGATCATATTCAAGAACGTTAATAGACCATAATCCGCGTTAACCAAATATGAGTTCGTGCTGAATTCGCGCCTTTTACTTATCACGCTTCCGTGGAAATAGCTTGGGTTTGATAGAATCCTCGTTGCTCGATAAGCACACGTAGTTGCCGTTCACTAGAGACCGTACTGATAACACACGTGACAGGCCGTGGATCGAGACGGGACCGGAGTCTCGGAGGACTCAAGGGACTCGTTCTCATAGGAGCGACCAATGGGGCAGGACCTACTCGGAGTATTGGTCGGCGATCCGTTCGCGGTGATGAATACGATCGGCTTACTCGCGTTCGCTCTCGTCGGATCATCGAAGGCGATCCGTGAGGAATTCGACCTGCTCGGAATTACTGTCGTCGGGCTGGCGATGGCATTCGCTGGCGGAGTGACGCGCGATCTCCTCGTGGCGCGAGTTCCGTTAGCGCTTCAGTCCCCGATCGAAATCACTCTAGGACTGCTCGGAGTCGGCTTAGCGATCGCACTGAGTGTCGTCCTTACGTCTCCAGATACGCATCCGATCACGCTCGTCGCGGACGCTATCGGGCTCGCCGCGTTTACGACGACCGGTGCCATCGTCGCCACCGAAGCGGGCGTTTCAGTATTTAGTATCGTCGCTATTGCAACGATTAATGCAGTCGGTGGTGGTGCGTTTGCCGATATCCTTCTGGATCAATCCCCGTTTATCCTCTTCGATGATTTCTACGCGAGTTGTGCGGTGCTGGGCGGAAGCACATACTTTCTAGCGGGGGTCGGCGGCGTCTCTGGGAGTACCGCTGCCGGAATATGCGCGGTCGTTACCGTGCTAACGCGGTTAGCTGCGGTCACTCGTGACTGGAACCTTCCGACAGTACAGGGATTAGGACTCGTTGAACAGTAAATCGGCATCCGATTTGAGACGAACTCGTCACGAGGGTAACGACTCCAACCACAGCGCTGACCAACGTGCCCTATTTTCATCCGGATCGAAGAAGACTCTCGCGTTCAGTTCGCACATGTATTGAGCAGATCGTTCTATAACACCCTCGCGGGAGGGTAGTACATTGGTACGTTGGGGGAGAGACGAAGACGATATTGCGGGAGTGGAGAGAGACGTGTGAATTGCTCGGATTCCGTAGGACAGAGTGTGGTTAACATGGAGGTGACGCTCAAGGAGAGGAGGACGAGGAGGAAGAGGAACGTAGAATGAGACTTAAACACGTAGACACTGACTACGGAGACTCACACGTGTGGAGTGGTCAATAGGAAATAGATGTCAAGCACAGATTCCCCTGTCAAATATACGTGTAGTGAGGATGACCCTGTCAGCCAAACAGTCATAGCTGCTGTTGCAGAGGCAGCAAATCGTGATCCGATTGAGTTGGATCCGCTCTATGAATATATCGACCTTGATGCCCTGAACAGTCTCTTTCATCCCCACTCCAGTGATGAGGCGGATCAAGACGACGTGTATCTGGAATTCACCTATACAACGTATCGCGTCGCAGTGACCGCCAACTACGTTCACGTATCTCAGGTAGAAGGATCGGAGAGCAGCAGTACAGTCGACCTGTAACACACGTCATGGCGGATAACCAGTCAATTGACGATAGTGAATCGCTTCGTTCCGCTCTCCAAGCGATCTTAGAAGAAGCAGAAACTAACGATGTCGAGATAGAAGGCAGCCTACGGATCCAATCGACAACTGACCATCCGAATTGGGAAATTCAGATTTGGCAACTCGAATGAGCGATAATTCTAAATATTCATTCAAATAGGGATAAATATGATTGGATCTATACAGGAATGCAAGCAGTGTCTGAACTGTGGCACGGTGGACTGCGAGACCTGTGCGACACCTCTCGTCGAGTCGTACAATTGTGGCGAACCGCAAGATTAAGCAAACGACTGTTTACAGCGATCAATACGCAGGTGTAGTGAACAGGTGAGTCTCGAACCGGACCACGAGTCAGTCTTCCGGCATCGTTACACGAAGCTCGCCGTCAACCTCATAGAAGTATCCTCGCTCGAGCAACCGAGTAAGTGCATGGCTCGCATCCACGGGTTCGAGGGCCAGTTCATCGCTCTTGTGGAGAACCTCGAGCGCTTGCTCTCGAGGGATCGACTGGACGTTTTCATGCTTAGCGGAGTTGAGACTGTGAGTACAAAGAACATCGTATGCATTCACTATCCACTCTGGAAGCGGTGGCCGTGGATCAGAGAGACCGTTCATCGCAACTTCGTATTTCCAATCTTTGTTATCGTCCTGCTTAAGGATATCCCTCAGCGGGGGACAGGACTGATTCCGCGAGGTAATGAACGGTCACGGGGTGCTACTTCGAACAAATTGGAACTGAGATCTCTATACAGAAAATCTCTCCACCACCGAGTACCTGATCTGAAATCTGAGTTGTTTTTTCGCGCCTGACGGGTAAGACGCGACGACATGTGCCTCGAGAGTATCCATGAGTACAGATCGACCGATCCAGCGCGAGCAACACTAGGACCACCACCATGACTGCAATGACACCAGTGGCCAAGAGCAGAGGTATTCCGGTGACATTGCTTGACTGAATGGACACGAACTGATCGCGATCGATGAGTGGCTTCCAAGTAAGGAACCGACACCATACGAAATTAATCTTACCGACGGCCACGAGTACCGGACACGATACTGGCGCTGCCGAAACTGTGGCCAGGAGCGAAATCGTCGTGATGCGTTCAACGATCAGTGCGAGTCACCAGCAGCACCGACTCCACTCGAGGAAGGTGGCTACTCGATCGATGGCCCTCGAACAGTGCGAGCACGTACGAGGTCGACGACGCGCAGGCCAGCGAGGAACTCAGGAGTGGCTCGACGTCCAGAGTTGCTTCCACGACTATTCCTCTCAAAATTCGCTCCTGATCAAACTCCACTTGGCGGAACGATTTCGATCGGTACGTCCAGAAAGGTGAACAGGCCATCTGGATCTGGGCCCTAATCATCGTGAAACAGTGCCCGAAGTGCGAACATTTGTCGAGTTACCACAACCAAAGCGACTGTAACTACGACGAGACACCGCCCAAAGAGTGGTCAAAAGGCCTCGTCGGGTCAAGCCCGCCCCGGTGTTCGACATCTCGCAGACCGACGGTGAGCCCGGCTGTTTTCTGTTCGTAGGCTGTAGATTAACTTTCTACATCCAATTATGAATCGTTGATCGCGCTTGTTCGACACCAGATATTTCTAATACAGAAATAGTATCTAAAAACGATAATTAGGGTTATACTCCGTCAGAGTCGATCGAGAATGCTCGCTGCCGTGCTCTTATTCCCTTGTTTCTCTGATTCCGAGGGGGACTCTGACTTTGTCTCGTCGTGTTTAGTGTCGTTCCAGGTCGTTTCTGGTCGACTCTGGAGGATATACAGCTGTGTCTCGTCACCAGTTTCTCTGATCGCCCACTCGATGTCCTGTGGCTCACCGTAATGTCGTTCGATCGCTTTCGCAACATCCGTAAGATCAATGATTTCGTTAGCGGTAAGAGACGGGACGTCCTTCCGATCTTCATCGACGGAAATCTCTTCAATGCCAGTATCAGTCGGAACCGTCATGACGCTTTTCTTGGTGATGTTCCGGTCAACGATCTTGTAAACCGGCTTGTCGACGAGAAAGCTGTCTGGCGTTACTTTCCCGCTCACGACTGACTCGCCGAGTCCCCAGTTGGATTCGATCCGAACTTTCGATCGGTCTCCGTTCGCGGGGTTGACCGTAAACATCACGCCGGACGACCGCGCTTCGACCATCTTCTGAATGCCAACGCTGATCAAGACTTCGTCGTGATCGAACCTGTTCTCCTCTCGGTACGAGATTGCACGAGCGGTGAACAGGCTCGCCATGCACTCTTTCGTGCGTCGCTTTACTTGGCCGAGTTCGCGAACGTTGAGGTACGTGTCCTGTTGCCCGGCGAACGAGGCATCGGGGAGATCCTCCGCCGTCGCCGACGAGCGAACGGCGACCTCAAGCTCGTTCGACCGATTTCGTTCCTGTAACTGCTCCCACGCGGACGCTAACGCCTCGTCGAGAGCGGGCGGAAACGACGCCTCCTCGATACACGCTCGGATATCCTCGCTGGCTGCTGCAACGGACGTATCGTCGTCGAAGTCAACGTCCGCAAGTCGCTCGGGGATGTATTTGTCAAGATTGCGTTCGTCGATGAACGTTTCGTAAAACTCCGTCGTTACAGCGAAGCCAGGCGGCACCTGTACAGACTCATCTACCTCCATTAGCTCACCGAGTGATGCGTTCTTACCCCCGACGAGCGGGACGCTGTCCTTGTTGCATGCCGGCTCCTCGAAATACAGAATGTACGTTGAATCAGTCATTGGTTACTCGTATGTTAGTGTCCTGTTCACGTTGCTTTCTCGAGAATCTCGACCTCGCCGCTTTCTCCGTCGAGGCGGACCAGATCACCGGTATCGATCGCCGACGTCGCGTGTCCAGTGCCAGTTACAGCGGGCAGTCCGTACTCGCGACAGACGATCGCAGCGTGGCTCGTAATTCCGCCGTCGTCAGTGACCGCACCCTTCGCTCGCGGGAACACTGGTGCCCACGCGGGATCCGTGAGGGACGCGACGAGAATCTCGTCTTCTTCTAACTTGCTGATGTCTTTCGCGTCGCTGACGACGCGAGCCCTGCCTTCGACTTGCCCGGACGAAGAGCCGAACCCGTTGAGTTCGGAACCATCTCCGTCGTCGGACTCGACGTCGAGCCAGTCGTTGACCTTCTCGGTCGTGATTCCCCACAGCATCTGCATGAGCGGATCAGTAACGGTTTCAGGTGGGTTTCCGAGCGCGGGCGACGGATCCCAGTCCTGAGCCCCCTCGAAAATCTCGCGCCGCTCCTCGACCCGGGACTGCCATCGCTCAGAGACGAAGGCTCCGCGTCCGAGCGCCCACGTGTTGCACGTCTCTTCGAGAAGCTCTGCGACTTCGAATCGGTCGAAGAGGAAGATGTCGTCAGCGTCGGCCAGCAGTCCATGGTTGACGGCCAGCTGACCGAACTCACGCATCTTGCCGAAGACGATTGTGTGGAGCCAGTTCTCGATCCAGAACTGGTGGTTTTCGGCGTACTCGTAGATCGACATACAGGTCTCGTACGCATGATCAAACTGTTCCTGCTCGCTCGAGTCGAGGTACTGGCGGTACTCGTCGACGATCTCGTCGCGCTCTGCCTGTAGTTTATCGAAGTCGCGTCCGAGCGGTTCGCCGTCCTCGAGCCGTTCGACCTTCGTCTTGAGATGGTTGAACGGGGCTTCGAGGTCGTCGATCCACGATCCCTTGTGACTGTGGAAGCCATCGCCGTAGGTCATGTAGAACCAGGGATCTTTGGCGTCCTCAAACAATTCCATGAACGCCTGTCCGTCCTCGCTCTCCCGTAATCGGTCGATTTTCTCGTCGGGCTCCGCATCCGATTTGACGATTTCGGGAACGTCACCGCCCAGATCGACTGCGTTTTGGGCGAGCTTGTCGAGTTCCTGATCCGGCCGGAAAACGTCCGCCTCGACTGCGGAGACCATCTTCCCGATCGCATCGTCGGAGATGTTCGGGAAGAGCTCGCGACAGGTCTCCGTGAACTGCATGTACGCCAAGTATGCGAGGTAGAGAAACTCGAAGTGTCGCTGCCAGCCTTCGAGCACGAGTTCAGTCAGCCGGTTGTAATTCTCCAGTATCTGCAGAGTCCGGGTGCTCTGTCCCTTTGCCTCGGTGATGACGTCTTCAGGAACGTACTCTGGGAGTTCCTCGGGGACCTCGAGCGACTGGATTTTGCTCCCGATCTCTTTGACCGCTGGCAACCATGTGCCGTTGTAGAGCGCCTCGTAGTTCTCGTAGTAGTATTCGCTTCGTTCCGTGAAGATCTCAGCGCGGTCCTCGAGGAGTTCCTCGTCTTCGACCTGAATGCCGCTGAAGTACACGTAGCCAGCGATCACACGAATGTCGACCGCCATTGACGGCGGAATCGCGAACACGCGGCTCGTGTTCTGCGCCATCGCAATCTGCCATGCCTGGGCACTGATCGTCATATCCCACGGCAGAATCGGATCCGTCGAGTCTTTCTTGTCCCAGAACCAGAACTGATCGCGCTCGTAGTCCGTCCGGTCGTCCGTCAGTTCGAAGCAGAAGTACTCTGGGTACATCTTCTCCCAGCCGTTCAGTTCGGCCGGCAGCTCTACCTCCCCGGCGTACGGGAACCGCTCACGCGCACTGTTTGCTCGATTCATGTCGACTGTTGACGATTCACTATTGTCCGTACCCATGGTAACACCCTTCGTGCTGAGGGATATTATAACTACCGGGATGAAACGTTATTCGTAAGAAATAGCAGCGTCATCATACCATAGTGTATCCTAATAACTGGGGTAGACAGTACAACTCACTATACTAGAGTAACTTTGAAAACGGTACACGTCGAACGGAGGGTATGAGGATTGGACTCATTAGCGACGTTCACGGTAACATGCCAGCGCTCGCGGCCGTGCTCGAAGACATGCCTGACGTCAACGAGTACGTCCACGCGGGGGATATAGTTGGCTACGGTCCGGACCCCGAGGCCGTGATCGAGACGTTTCATGAATACGACATCACGTCGATTCAGGGAAATCACGATCGAGCGGTCCTAGGTGAGTTCCATGACAACTTCCACGACATTCCGAAAACCGCCGCTCTCTGGACGACCGATCGTCTCGGAACTGATGCACTGGCGTATCTCGAGGAGTTGTCGACCGAACTCGAACTCTACGACGGGCGCGTCCGCGTTGCACACGGTGCACCGGACAAGCCGAACGAGTACACGTATCCGGAGGAGTTCTCCGCATCGCTGCTCTCGGACGAATCGGTCCTGGTGCTCGGACATACGCACATGCAAGCAATATCCAAATTCGACGACGGCATCGTCGTCAATCCAGGAAGCATCGGGCTTCCGCGGGACGGGGACTGGCGGGCGGGGTACGCCGTGCTCGATCTCAACACCAATCGCGTCGACCTCCACCGGGTAGAATATCCCAAAGACAAGGTACAGCGCCGCATCGAGGAGTACGACCTGCCGTCGGAACTCGCCGACGGGATCGAACACGGCGAGCTCGTCTTCGGTCGCACGAAGCGGTCCGTTCAGGACTCGGTCGAATAGCGGCTCTCGAACGAAGCACCCCGGACGTTTGATTCGCTAGCGAGTGTGAACCGAGAGGTTGGCCCTCAGAAGGAGTAGGTCCGCGGCTCGTGCTGAATCGAGGTCCACTTCGGTTCGGTGAACTCATCAATGATCCACTCACCGTTGTACCGACCCATTCCGGAAGCCTTGGTCCCGCCGAACGGAACGTGTGGCTCGTTGTTAATCGGCTGATCGTTGATGTGGACCATTCCGGCCTCGATTTCGTCGGCAACGGTTCGCGCCCGTGAAATATCCGTCGAGTGGACCGATGCCGCCAGCCCGTACTTAGTTGCGTTCGCCAATTCAATGGCCGCCTCGTCGGTTTCGAACGGAATAATCGGTGCGACCGGTCCGAAGTGCTCGTTACACGCTGCAGCCATGTCGTTTCGCATGTCCGACAGCACCGTCGGCTCGACGAACAGTCCGTCGGCGGTCCCACCGAGCTCGAGCGTTGCACCGTCCTCAACCGACTGCTCGACGTACTCAAGGATCGTATCGCGCTCGGATTCGCTGATAATCGGCCCGACGATCGTCTCGTTGTCAAGCGGATCACCGACCGGGAGCTCCGCTGCCCGTTGGACGAACCGCTCGACGTAGTCGTCGTAAAGCGACCCGTGGACCAGGTGGCGATTGATCGAGATACAGATCTGGCCCTGATGCATGAACGAGCCGAAGATCCCCGCGTCGACCGCCTGCTCGAGGTCGGCGTCGTCTAGGACGACATGCGGATTATTCCCGCCGAGCTCCATCGCCGGCAGCGCGAGTTGCTCGGCAGCGTTTTTCGCAACGCGCTGTCCGACGTGTGTCGACCCGGTAAAGGCAACGGCCGACAGATCGGGGTGCGACGCGACGTGATCGCCGATCTCCGAGCCGTGGCCAGTGACGACGTTCAGGACGCCGTCCGGTAGGCCGGCTTCCTCGAAGAGCCGAGCGATGAGGAGGCCGCCGCTGATCGGCGTCTCGGTCGCGGGCTTGAGTACGACTGAGTTACCCAAGGCGATCGCTGGCGCGACGGCGCGCAGCGAGAGCTGGAACGGGAAGTTCCAGGGCGAAATGACGGTCACCACGCCGATCGGCTCGCGTTTAACGATGTTCTCCTTGTGGGCGATCTTCGACTGGCTGTGATCGCCCGTCATCCGGAACGGGTAGGTCACGACGTCGCGCATCATTTCGCCCGTCGACGTGAACTCGCGGGACGCCTTCGGACGCGCACTGCCCGACTCGATCGCTAGCAGTTCGGTAAGTTCCTCGTGGTTGTCCTCGATGAGCCGCTGTACCTCTTCGATGATCTCGCCGCGTTCCTGCGGGAGGTCATTTCGCCACTCCTCCTGTGCGTCGACTGCCGCCGCGTACGCGTCGTCGACGTCGTCGTCAGTCGCCGCTGGGACTTCGCTGACTACCTCTCGAGTTGCCGGGTTCTCGACCTCGATGGTCTCCCGGTCGCTCGAAGAGCGCCATTCGCCGCCGACATACATATCGTTCCAGTCCGCATCGATCGTGAATTCGGTCTCGGTATCGTGTTCTACGCTCATGTGTACTGATGGGGTATCGTTGATCGTGTTCAGTGGGCGTGGCCATCCGGTCCGTGTGGCGTCTTCAGAAATGCCGAGAAGATGTCGTAGTCTTGCTCGGCCAGCGCTTCGAGACACGTCGCGTCCGCCTGAAGGTTAAATTGCTTCTTCGGTGCCTCGATGACGCATCGATCGCCGTCGGGCGTCTCGAGAACGCGAACGACGACGTCGGCATACTCGTTGCTGATGACGAACTCGGCGACGACCTCGGCGTCTGCCGCCGAACTGACCGTAAACTCGTACTCGTATCCGAGGAACTTGTCGAACACCTCTTGGTCCTGCCACGAGAGGCTCTCGAGTCCCATCGCGTCGATCCGAATGTCGTCGGTCGCCGACCGGACCTCCAGTCGCTCCCCTTTCGGCGTCTTGATGTGGCGAACGGTGATATCCGTTTCACCGTCACGCAACACCGTCTCGTCGGCGATCTCGACGTACTGACTGTCCGCTGTCCGGTCACTCATAGGAAGATAGAGATATTGTCCGTACTGAGGATCGTTTGGTTGAGCAGTATCTTCCTGTCGACGATCTCGAAGGAGTCGCCGTCCCGTCGGAGCGTGTCCTCTCGCTTGGCCGAGTAGAAGTCGTGTTCCTCGCTGTCACCGCGACTCACGTAGACGAGGAGATTGCTTTCGACGTCGATCACCTCGTCATCGTAGTCGGTGACGACGACGTTCGTCACGTACCGTTCGGTCCGCGTCGGCGGACGCTCTGCCCAGGCGTACTCCGAGTCGAATCGCATCACACGGGCCTTTAGCGAGCCGTAGCTTTCGTCGAAGTAGTAGCTATCGCCGCTAAAGACGTCCGCCGTGTTCTCCCGCATCAGCCGACGCGGCATGTGGTAGGTGATATTCTCGGCGATGAGGTCGAACCACTCGTGGAGTTCCCTCGTGTCGAGTAACTCCGCTTCGTGGTTGAGGAACTTCCGGACGTCCCGTTCGACGAGGAGTTCTTCGATTTCGTCCTCTCGGTCGCTGAGTTTCATCGTTCCACCCCCACGTTCATCGGCGTGCCGAGGGCGTCTTCCCGGTCGTTACCGGCGAGCATCTCATACCACTGCTCGTGGAACAGGCGCATGCCGCCTTCTTCTAAGTTCTCCGAATAGGCGAACCCGGGACCGTCCCAGTCCTCGTCTAGTGCCATCTCGCTCATCCATTCCAGCCCCATCTGGTAGTTCAGCTGGAGATTCTGGCTCCGGGCGAACTGCCCGCCGGCCGCTTCGGTGATGCTCTTCCAAATCGGGACGTCGTCCTGTTCGAAGTTCCCGGTCGGGCCGAAGTTCGAGGTGTACATCTTGTACATTCGCTCTTTGAACGATTCCGGCGCGTTCTTCGGAACGAGGCCCCAGCTCCAGAGCTCCATCTGATCGGGACCCAGGGGCCGCCACTTCCGAATCGTGAAGAACGGTGCGACGTCCTTGTTCGGATCGTCCGTCGTATCTCCGAAGTGGAGGAAGCCGAAGTTAGGGAAGATCGCACCAGTAAACGAGAGTGCCTGTCGAGCGACCTGCCACTGTTCCTCGGAGAGATCGTCACCAGAGAACAGCTCATCGACGATTTCGTCCGGATACGTCAGGAAGACGTCTTCGTCCTCGAAGCCGCGGATACTCGTTGTGTGGCCGTCACAATGGATATGGTGGTCGATGCTATCGCCGGTCCCGGCGTGGCCGACCGTCTCTTCGCCGCCGAGTTCAAGGTCGACGACTGACCCGTGTGCCCACGCGGTATGGTAGCTATCGCCGTTGAAATTGTCCGCGATGGTTTTCCAGTTGGCATCGACGACCCATCGATGAGGTTCGCCGACGACTTCCATACCACCGTCGGGGAGTTTCAACTGGATATCCAAGTACCACTTGTAGTCACCTAGCCACTCCTCAAGCGACGGGACGTCTTCGTTAATCGACGCGAACACGAGCCCTTCGTAGGATTCGAGTCGTGGAACATGGGCGAGACCGTGCTCTTCTCGGTCGAGTTCTTGGAAGGCTTTGGTCTTCTGTGGGATTCCGGCGGCCTCACCGTTATTTTTGTAGGTCCATCCGTGGTACGGACATCTAAAGTGGGACGTGTTACCCTGTTCGGCTCGGCACACCTGTGTTCCGCGGTGTCGGCAACTGTCGAACAGGAGGTTGATCTCTCCACTCTCGTCACGAACGAAAATGAATGGATCGTCACCAATGTATCGGCGAGCGTAGTCACCCGGTTCGGGAATTTCAGATTCGTGTCCGATGAATACCCACGATTGACCGAAGAGCCGCTGGACTTCAAGAGCGTGCAGGTCGTCGTCTTGAAACAGTTGAAGTGGGAAGCGACCCTCATCTAATGTTTCTCTGGCCTCTCGGAGAACCTGTGCCGTCTCCGGTGGAGTGTCATCTGTCACCATATACACTGTTGTTCGGGTGAGAGGTATTTAACTGTTGGGGGGTCTAAACACACTTGTAATCTATATACCCATGATTTACCCATATGTATCCTCCAGTGCCAAGATATATTACACTGGGCCTGCAAGCAAAGGTGTGAGATCGGTTACCAACCCAGAATTGACCGCTCGCTACAGTAAACGGTGGTAGTACATGCATGAAATAACCGCTGCGGTAACTCACGAACCGGGAACACATACGGTTGAAAGCGTCACGCTCAAGGATCCGAAGCCGAACGAAGTCCTGATCGACGTACGCGCAACCGGCGTCTGCCACACCGATTATCACGCGTACACGAGCGATCGAACCGAATTTCCCGTCGTTCTCGGTCACGAAGGTGCTGGCGTCGTCGATGCCGTCGGAAGCAACGTGACGACGGTCGACTCAGGTGATCACGTCGTCCTCTGGGTGCTCCCGTCGTGTGGCGACTGTCAGCACTGCCAGCGCGGCCAATCCTACCTCTGCCAGGCGCGCAAAGACACTCGCGGCCGCATGATGGACGGAACTCGCCGTCTCAGTCGATCGGATACGCCAGTCAATCACTTTTATGCGCAGTCATCGTTTGCCAGCATGGCCGTTGTCCCCGAGCGACAGGTGGTGCCAGTCGACGAGACGCTGCCATTCGAGATCAGCGCCTTACTCGGGTGTGGCGTAACGACGGGCCTCGGTGCGGTTACAAACATCGCAGAGGTCGAAAGTGGCGAAACTGTCGCCGTCTTCGGATGCGGTGGCGTTGGCGCAGGAGCGATTCTCGCGGCGAGTGCGGTGAGTGCCGGCGAAATCAT
Source organism: Natrinema sp. DC36 (assembly GCF_020405225.1). Taxonomy (NCBI): domain Archaea; kingdom Methanobacteriati; phylum Methanobacteriota; class Halobacteria; order Halobacteriales; family Natrialbaceae; genus Natrinema; species Natrinema sp. DC36. The sequence continues at coordinate 125,067 of NZ_CP084474.1, read as the reverse complement.
CGCCGTCGATCTGGACGCGGAGACGCTAGCGACAATGCGAGAGATCGGCGCGACGAAGACGATCGACGCGTCCGCGACGGATCCCGTCACCGCTATCGACGATTACGTTGGCTCCGTCGACTACGCGTTCGAGTGTATCGGCTCCCCACCAACCGTTACACAATCGATCGAAGTGATCGGACCGGGCGGAACAGCCGTCATCACCGGTACGAGCGACTCCGATCCGATCGAACTCGACCTCGGACTCTTCACCAGCGGCATCGACGTAATCGGAAACATCGTCGGATTCACGCAACCCCACGTAGATATCCCGAAATACGTGACGATGTATCAGAACGGAGATCTCGATCTGGACGCAATACTCACTGACTTATACGAGATCGACGAACTCGACGACGCGTTCGAGGCGCTCGAGTCGGGAGAGGGAATTCGAAGTGTCGTTCGCTTCGATCCTGGTCCGTGACTTGCTGTTGGAACAGTATCAATTAATGATCTTCGATGAAATCCGAGTAATATAGAAGTGCGACTGCAGTCTTCATATCGGTTATCGTCCCATCTCGAACCCACGTTCGAAGTGTTTCAAGTGACTCCGTTTGCATTCGAATTCGCTCGTCTTCGTCTGGATTCGGTTCCCCGACCTTTTGACAGTTTGTAGCAACAAAGAAGTGAATTGTCGTGTTGAGAAGGCTGTTGAGAGGATCAAATGACTGCATTGGAACTAGACGGTCGGTCTCATATCCCGTCTCTTCGCGGAGTTCACGCTGGGCTGCTGCTTCTAGTGTCTCATCAGTTGGCTCGAGTTGGCCGCCTGGCAGCCCAATATCGAATCGTTTGACACTCTGTCGCCACTCTTCGACGACGATGATCCGATCGTCCGGCGTCATCGCAATAACGACGACCGCATTGGCGGTATCGAGATACTCGATCTCGAGTTGATCGTGAGCCCCGGAAACCACATCTCGACGGACATCGAACTGCTCTCCCGAGTATGGAATCTCCGTGTCTTGCTGTTCTGGCAGTGAAATTTCGTCGCTCATGTGCTTGATTCCATCTCTGAGATGGTACGTCGGTGCCGAATAAAAGTCCTCATACTGAATCGTCGTTGCACGAAATCTGGTACTGTTCCGTTACCGTGACACGAGAAGACAGGATACTAGTGATATTTTTACCTACCCAGCAAATATATCGGAACAAGGATGCCTGACCAATCCAATGACATAAAACCGCGCGATATTGCTCTACTACAGGCTCGAGTTGCGAACCCGACAGCATCCAGTCGAGAGCTTAGCAAATTCCTTAACAAGGAATACGACATTCACCTCTCACACAACCATGTCAACACACTCCTTCGAGAGATGCAATCAGAGGATCTGTTCCGAAAAACGGTCATTCCGCGCCGAACACTCTTTAACCACTATATTTTCCGTATCGGTTTCCATTACCCGAACTTTAAGGATAATTGGGAAGAATGTAGAGAAATACTAATTGAGGACCCTCATGTATTAATGTTTTTCAACGCCGATAGTAAATACCGTTGGCAGTTAATCACTCAGTTCCGAAGAAACAAACAAATGGACGAATGGGTGACGGCGTTCTTTGAAGAGCACGGCGAGATGATCGACGAATTCGATACGACATCCGTTCATAATCTCCACAAATTCAATACCGATGCCGAAATATTCGATGATATGCTAATTGAGAGCGAAGAGGGACAAGGATATCTGGCGAATCGGACCGACTTGGATACGGACGACCAATCGACCAGAGGGGAAGTTAACCAAGAAGAAGTGGACAGTACGAGTTAAAGTGAATGATGCTAAGTACCATTCATCTGAATCCCACTCGATGCACAAAATATGGCACCGTCTAGTTCTACACCTCCTCAATCGGCGTCTTTCCACCGAGAGCACGGTGCGATCTCTGACGGTTGTAGTAGTGCATAAACTGTTCAAGCACTCGCGGACGCTCGACCGACTGCCCACCCACGAGTTATGGAAGCAGTCGATCCGAACTTTGAGGGTGTGAAACCACTTTTCGATCAGGTTTCACTCGGTGTAGTTGACCTGATCGCTCAGTCCTGATCGAGAGAGAAAGAGAGAGCAGTCCGATAGCCGAATTGATCGACGAGAAAATTAGCCTCCGAGAGATCGTGTTTCTCCTTAAGTTGATGCAGAAACGCAGCCGCCGGATCGGTGCCGTGCCGACCAAACAGCGCGACGTCGAGAATCAACCTTGTCTCGATGTCTATTGCATCGTACAACCAAGACCACTCGCCGTTAATTTTGACAGCGGTCTCGTCAACCGCGACCCTTGACGGCTTCGCAGTCGGCGGGTCGCAACCGCTGTTAGCCAGCCGATGTACCCAATTCCAGACCGCCCCATGTGAGCGTTCAACGCCTAATTTGGCTAAAATCGTTATTGTCTCTCGAAGAGAACAACCAGTTTCGTGAAGGCGGACGGCGGACGCCCATCAGGGCGTCCGCCGTCCGCTCGTTCTCCCAAGATTCTTCTAAATCCGCTACATAGCTCTCACTGAGCAGGTCTGAGACCATCTCTCCAAGAAATTTAACAATCTACTCACTTATCAAACTGACTCAAGTAGACAGTGCCTGTATTTTACCTTCTTTTATCTATGAATCGTATTTATTTCCTATTAGTGAACGGAGCCGCCAGGTGGGAACGAATCGACGCAGCTCGAATGTGATTCGACCAGACCGATAAGTTCGGCTGATGAAGTTTGTCATCAATCGACAATGGTTTTTCGTCCATCCGAAGGCTTGTACGCCGCTTTTGGCTATTGGTCCGATCCCTCGACGATCCGTCGACCGGGGAGACCGATTCGCGGACCGTGAATGCATTCGCCGGATTCGCAGCGTCATCCGGGCGATAACTGGTCAGCGTTTCCTGATAGCGGACGTACTGTCGAACTTGTTCAGTAGGCCACTCAGCGCGTCTTAGCCCGCCGTTCCGTGATCGCCCGCGAATCGAACAGCTGACGTCGTGCCAGACGCCGGTGTGATACCGATAGAGCGTGATCATGGTAAGGATGAACATATCTCCGACTAGCAAGACTGCTAGTACACGTCCGCGAATGCGAGCCCGGTGATCGCCGGCGACCCTGCGACCAGTCCAACTATCGCGACACTAGCGGCCTGCTTTGATATCTGCGTCAGCCCGAGACAATGCGCGGCCACGCGAGACCGATCGTCGCCTATAAGCCGTCCCTGCTCGATGACGTTCGCCCGCTCTAAGAGCTTCGCAAGCGTGCCGACGAGGCTCTGAAAAACCGTATTATCATCCATCGATCCCCCACGAAAACGCGTAATAACTATTTGCACACCGAGTCGAAACAGTCTAGTCGGGCCGGAGGTGGACACTGAGACAGAGACGGCGCCCGACCGCTGGATCGCTGCGGCCCCATGGCCATCGCGGACCGAAGACAGATGTGGATATCTCAATAGATTTAACCCCAAATTACGTGACCGTACTTACGAAACGATGGATAGCCAGTCAGTACTTGAGACGCTCAGAACCCCTCGAATAGCATTCGCCGTCGCGATACTAGTCGCCGCGGCGGTCTGGGTCGGTCTCTCCGGCGGGAGTGGCGGTGACGTCGCATGGATGCTCTCGATCACAGTTTTCTGTATCGTGCTGTGGATCCTGACGCCGATCCCGCCTGCGTATACGGGACTGATCGGCATCGGACTGATCGCCGTGACGTTCTCGACCGAACGGGCGCTGACCGGCTTCCAGAAGCCAGCGACGTGGCTCATCGGCTTCGGCCTACTGATGGGCGAGGCGACGCGCCGGAGCGGACTCGCGAACTGGGCCGGGACCCACATCACCGCTCGAACGGTCTCCGAATCGGCCGGGACACAACCGGTACGGACATACCGGCGTCTCCTGCTTTCGCTCTCCATTGGCGCACACGCGCTGGCGTTTCTCATCCCCTCGTCGCTCGTCCGGATCCTCATCATCGCACCGATTCTCACGGAGACCGGCGAACTCTTCGACGACCGTTCGGCGCGTGTTGGCCTCTTCCTCGGCCCGGCATTCGCGACCTTCTACGGTTCAGCCGGCATTCTCACCGCTGACCTTCCGAACATCATGCTCACCGGGTTCGGCGACTCGATCGCGGACCATCCCGTCTCTTGGACGGAGTGGCTGTACCACATGTACCCGGTCATGGGACTGACACGCGTGTTGCTGGTCTATGCCGTCGTCTACTACCTCTTCCATCCAGATCCGTCCGCGAGCGTCGACGTTCCGGCGGATACGGGCGGCGATACGTCGCGAACCGAACGCCGCATGCTGGCGGCCCTCCTCGTCGGGGCGGCGATCTGGGCGACCGACTTCGTCCACGGCTTTCACCCGGTCGTCGGTGCGGTCGCTGTCGTCGTGCTCGCCTTCCTGCCCCGCGTCGGCGTCACCGACTTCGAGAGCGTCGCCGAAACCGATTTTTCGATCCTCTTTTTCATCGCCGCCGTCTTCGCGATCGGCGACGGGTTGGTCTACACCGGCTTCACCGAGGACGCGGCCGACTACCTGCTCGCGTTGGTCCCAGCCGATGCGTCGCTCGCGGTCGTCCTCGCAGTCATCTTCGGGATTACTTTCCTACTGACCTTCCTAATGGAGGGGCTGGCCGTCGCGAGTGTCCTCACGCCAGTGCTCATCCCCTACGCGGAGGCCGCGGGGCTGCCGCTGACGCCCGTGTTGATGTCGGAGACGCTGGCGCTGAGCTCGTACTTCTTCCCCTATCAGTCGGCGGTCCTTGTGGTGATCCTGGCCGAAGGTACGGCCGACACCGGCGACGTCATCCGCACCACGGTGGCCTGCTCGGTTGCGACGATTGTCCTCCTGCTCCCGCTGCAGTTGGCCGTCTTCACGCTGCTGTACTAACCGCTCGCCCGCGGAACCGCCATCGCCGCGCCCCGCCACGAGAGCGGCCTTCAGCGCCGTGAACTTGAGTCCGCGATCGGTCGGACGCGACCGTCCCTATCGATCGTGCCGTTCGATAGCAGAGAACAATACTGACGAGCGGTCAGACCGCCTCGTCCATCGGCCCATGCGTCTGCGCGTCTTTGCGTCTATGCGTCATCGGGGATCGAGTCAATCAACGCCGCAACCACGTTGGACCCACGCTCCGGCGCTTGGAAGGTCGGAATCCCGGCCGCCTCCATCTGCAACCGTTCCTTTTCGAAACTGTCTGGGCCGGCGACCGTGAAGAGGATCGGCTTCTCGAGTTCGTCGGCGAGCGTCTCCAGTTCCTCGATCGGATAGCCCAACGAGTCCTCGTAGATCTCGTAGACGATGACGATGTCAACGTTGTCGTCGCGGGCAACAGCATCGATTATCTGTCCGAACTCGGGCAACGGTCGACCTGTGTCGACCGGGTTCTCCGTGTAGGTGATCCCCTGCAAAAGGTCGTCGACGCGCTCCTGAGTCTCGTCTTCGAGGTCGGGGAACTCGGCGCCCCGCTCGTCGAGTTCATCGGCGATGATGATCCCCGGACCGGCCTGAGCCGTGACGAGACCGACATTCCGCCCAGCCGGGTTCGGCGTGTCCGCGATCGCGCGGCTGGCATCGATGAGTTCGGTCACCGACGAGACGAAGACGACGCCCTCGCCGGTGAGGGCGTCTTCGTAGCGCTCCCGAGACTGGTTTGGCGCGCCAGTGTGCGACGCGACGAAGTCACTTAGTGACTTGCTCCCGGCCTTGTAGGCGACGATCGGTGTCTTCGCCTCGCGGCAGGCCTCGAGGAACGCGTCGACGTCTTTGGTGCCCTCTATGTGAAGCGCGATCACGTCAGTCCGCGGATCGTCGTCGAGGACCGGAATGAGTTCGGCGAACCCGGTGTTCGCCCGATTCCCAAGCCCAAACATCGCCGACACGCCGTACTCCTCGCGGTCCAGTTGGAACGCAGAGGTAATTCCGACGCCGCCGCTCTGGGCGAGGAGGGCGACGTTCCCCATCTCGACGTCACGGATTTCCGGGACGAACGACCCGTAGAGGTCCAGATGCGGGATGCAATAGCCCGCCGTGTTCGGCCCGAGAATGGTCATGTCGTACTCCTCTCCGATACGAACGATCTCGTCCTCGCGCTCTCGTCCGTCCTCGTTGACCTCCGCGAAGCCGCCGGCGAAGATCACCGCAGCGCCGACACCCGCTTCGCCGCACTCTTCTAAGACCTCCGGAACGACGGGGCTAGGCACACAACACAGTGCCAGATCGGCGTCAACGTCGCGGACCGAGTCGACGAACTCGTAGCCGTAGACGCTCCCATCGCTGGAGGGGTTGACTGGATAGACCTCGCCGTTGTAGGTCCGAATATTGGTCATCGTGTCGTTCCCAAGTTTTCCAGGCGTTTTCGATGCGCCGATGACGGCGATTCCGTCCGGATCGAAGAAGTCGGTTACTCCCATATCCCACCATTGTCGAACATTGTAATATAAATTCCGGGGAAACGGACCTGGGCCTGTGAAATACCCCGGAATTGAGGAATTTGTAATTCGTTTACTCGCTGTGGTCGAGATACTCCTGTCCTTCTTCCGTCTCTGCGAGGATGTCGTCGAAGACTGCCGACTCCGTTTGGAATTTGTGGACGCTATGGAGCATCGTGTTGTGGAAATCGGAAATCAGTTCGCCGTGATCACTGAAGAAATCGTGTACCCAACTTTCCATCCGGTCGTCTGTCCGGAACTGGGCGATGGCGTGCCACTGGTAGTCAGTGTCCGCAGTGAAGAACATCAAGACGTGTGGGTCGTTCTGAAGCGCCTCGTAGCAGTCCCGCCAGTGGTCCTCGAAGTTCGGGAAGTTGAAGGAGACCCGGAATAGGTAGTGGCGAAAGATTTCCCGGTTCGGGAGGACCATCTCGCGAAACACTTCCTCTTCGGACATCGTCCGAAGAATCTCATTGATCCGATTATGAGATAGTGATATTCCGTACTCCTCCTCAAGGATTCGGCTGAGTTCGCGCGTCGACGAGGTCGGGTTATCTACTCGTGCTTTCAGTATGGCGATGTCACGGGGAGAGACGTCGAAGGATTCGGTATCGTTCATTGTAATCGCCTGTGAGAGATACGTCGTAAAAAGTTTACCTGATATCTTATGGATGTGACGGTATCTCACTGCATGCGAAACCCGACGGTTGACGAATCTTGTGACGGACCCGCTCGTCGGAACGCCAGACCGTTACTCGGTACCCGGACAACCGACTTCCGGTTTTCACAGTGCTATCCCAGTTCACTCGAGGATATATCACGCTAGAAATCCCAATGTCCTCCCTGTTAACCTGGAGGTGAGAAACCGACTCGAGATTTCTCACCTGCTCACGGTCCGACGAGAGACGTGGATACCACCTATTGCTCAGACGATCGGTACCGAATCGCCGCGAACTACCGTCAGTGGGAACGACCGGAGCGGTACGTCTGCACCGTTATCGCGAGAGCGCGTACGCCAGTAGTTCGACCGGCGTCGGCGGCTCCTCGCCGTCGAGCTCGCTGTCGGCGAGCGAACTCTCCGAGGGAGTCGGATCGAGACGCTTGTCGCCGAGTTGGGTGCGACAGGAGGTCCCTGGTGCGGTAACGACGGTCGCGTCGCTGTCGTCGATCTGGTCGACTAAGATGTCACCGATCGATTGGCTCAGCGAGTAGTGCTCGGCCTCGTAGCCAAAGCTGCCGGCCATACCACAGCAGCCCGAGTCAAGCGGATCGACGGCGTAGCCCGCGCGGCGGAGGATACCGACGGCGTGGTGGTCCTTCTTCGTCGCCTTCTGGTGACAGTGGCCGTGGTAGGCCACCGACTCCGACGGGGCCGCCCAGTCGACGTTCTCGTCAAGGCGGAACGCGTCGAGATACTCGCAGACGCCGTAGGCGTTAGCCGCGACGGACTCGACGCCAGTCCCGCCGAGCAGATCGAGCGCGTCGGATTGGAACATCACCGCGTCCGACGGCTCCGCGAGAACGACGTCCCAGCCCTCGTCGACGCGGGGCGCGAGTTCGGCGACGTTCGCCCGCATCGTCTCGCGAGACTTATCGACGAAACCCTTCGACAGCGCCGGGCGCCCGCTGTCGGTTCGCTTGGCGACGTTGACGTGAACTCCGGCGGCCTCGAGGACGCGGACCGTTGCCTTCCCGACTGCGGGATGGCTGTAGTTAGTGTAAGTGTCCGCGAAGAAGACGGCCTTTCGCTCGGCCTCGGACTCGGGAATGTGGGAGCCGCCACGCGACTCGAACCAGCCTTGAACTGTCTCGCGGTGGAACTCAGGCAGCGACCGCTCGTGAGCGATGCCGACGGTCTTCTCGGTGATCGTTCCGGCTCCCGGGAGCGATTGCACGAGATTCGAGAGGGGGGCCAGCGCGCTGCCCAGCGGTGCCAACCGGTCGAAATTGGCGAAGAGCTTGTCCCGAAGGCTCGAGCCATGTTCCTGATGGCGGGCGTGCATGATCTCTGTTTTGAGCTTCGCCATGTCGACCTCGCTCGGACAGTCCCGTGCACAGCCCTTACAGCCGATACAGAGGTCGAGTACCTCTTCGGCGAATTCGTCGTCGGTGGGATCGCCGGGGAGGTCGCCGCTCATGGCCTGCCGAAGGAGGTTTGCGCGGCCCCGCGTGGCCGTGATCTCCTCGTCGGCGGCGCGGTAGGTCGGACACATCACACCGCCCGTGGTCTCCTGTTCGCCCCGACAGCCGCCACAGCCGTGACAGAGCTCGACCATCCCCTGCATGCCGTTTTCGTTGTCCCAGTTCAGCGACGGCTCAAATCCGGCGTCGTACGCGTATTCGTCGTCGTACCGGAGGTTTTCCGTCATGTCGTGGTCACCACAGATGTTCCCAGGGTTCAGTAGCCAATCGGGATCAAATGCCGTCTTCAGATCGCGGAATGTCTGCCAGAGCTCCTCGCCATAGAGCTTCCTGTTCCACTGGGTCCGGGCGCGTCCGTCACCGTGCTCGCCGGAGACGGAACCGCCGAATTCGACGACCATGTCCGTTACTTCGTCGGCGATCTCGACCATGTCTTCGCGGTCCTCGGTGGCCTTCGTGTTTACCAGCGGGCGAACATGGAGGACGCCCGGCCCGGCGTGCGCGTAGAAGGCCGCGTCGACGTCGCGGTCCTTCTCGACGAGCAGCGACTGGAACCGCTCGACGAACTCGGGGAGGTGTTCCGGCGGGATGGCACAGTCCTCCATGAAGCTGATGTGCTTCTCGTCGGAGGTCCGCGAGAGCAGGATCGGCAGCCCCGCCTTGCGGAGCTTCCAGAACTTCTCGCGTTCGGCGTCCGCATGCGCCTCGAGTCCCTCGAAGGCGTGGGCCTCGTCGACGGCGGGGTGCTTGGTGGACGGCGTCGCCTCGCTGTCGCTGCCGGGCACGCGATCGGCGAGGAGCCCGGCGGTCCGTTCCCGGCCGTGATCGTCGTCATCGGCGTAGAACTCGACGAGCAGCGCCGCCTGTGCATTATTGGGAACCAGCGCCGCGATCTCCTCGAACTCCGCGGTCTCGCGGGCCAGTCCGATGAGCACGTCGTCGATGAGTTCGACCGCCGCGGGGTCGTACTCTAAGACGTGTTGGACGTCCGTGACGGCCTCGAGGACGCTCTCGTAGAACAGCAGGGAGACCGCTTTCGTCTCGGGAACGGGCTCGAGGGAGACCTCAGCCTCCGTCACGACGGCTAGGGTCCCTTCGCTGCCGGCCAGCAACCGGCCGAGATTGACGGTTCCGGTCTCAGCCTCTTCGACGAGCATATCGAGGTTGTACCCGGAGACGTTGCGCTTCAGGTCAGGGAACCGCTCGCGGACTTCGTCGGCTTTCTCGTCGATGATTCGGACGACCTTGTGGGAGATGCGCTCGAGGAGGTCGCCCTTCGGATCCGCCCGTTCGCGTAGTTCATCGATGTCGACCTTGCCGAGAGTTGCGACGGTGCCGTCGGCCAGTACGACCTCGCATTCCTCGATATAGGCGTCAGTCTTCCCGTACTTCAGCGAATGGGCACCCGTCGAGTTGTTCCCGATCGCGCCGCCGATAACACTGCGATTGCCGGCGGCGGGGTCCGGCGCAAACTTCAGCCCGTGGGGGGCCAGCGCGTCGTTGAGTTCCTCGAGGATGACGCCCGATTGGACGTGGGCACGTCGGGCGTCGGCGTCGACGGAGACGATCCCGTCCATGTGACGGCTGAAGTCGAGAACGACGGCCTCGTTGACCGCCTGGCCGGCGAGGCTCGTCCCGCCGCCCCGCGGGAGGACCGGAATCTCGCGGTCGGCGCAGTAGGAGACGACGCTCGCGACGTCTTCGGTCGACGTCGGGAAGACGACGCCAATCGGCGTCTCCTCGTAGGCGCTCGCGTCGGTCGCATACAGCTGTCGAGTATAGGTATCGAACCGGACGTCGCCGTCGATCCGCTCGCGGAGAGCAGCGACCAGATCCGGTCGCTCGACGTCGTCGGAGACGTAGTCGTACTCCGCCCGCTCGTCGGCGTTCGGTGCGTCGACGTCGAGAGAGGTGTTAGGACTCGCAGTCATCGCTCATCAGGCCGGAGGGAGTCGGCGGATGATTCGAAGACGGCGCAGATACCGGTGGGTTCGGTCGCGGACGCGTTGCCGGTGTCTCTTGGCCGGTGCATCCAGATCCGCGTATCAATAGTCATTCGTGAGAGGTCTTCGAACGCCACACCCATCAATGTTTTCTCGCGAGATACTCTCTCGCTTTTCGATCGCTTCCGATCGTGAACAGCAGGTAGCAACCCGCTTGCGAACGGACTCTGGATCGGACGGTGACCGCTGAACGGCACCGAGCGATAAGCCGCAGTGTCGACAGTAGCTTTATATTTGCCGGTACACTCGCCTCACGATGTCATGAGTTTCACACGCACCTGGACCGTCCGGTTCTCGGACACCGATCCGTTCGGTATCGCCCACTACCCGCGGATGATCGACGCGGTCCACGAGACGTCTGACATACTTATGGAGGAGATCGGCTGGCCCTACTGGGAACTCCACGAGCGACACGGCCTCGGCCTTCCGCTCGTCTCGATGGACTTCGATTTCACGGGTCAGGTCCGTGGCGGCGACGACGTTGAGATCGAACTGGACGCAACCGTCGGGGAATCGAGCGTCCAGTTCAACTACCGGGCGAGCCACGACGGCGATGTCGTCTTTGAAGGGACCGAACACCGTGTCTGCGTACCGATGGATGGCGACAGCGGCGTCGAAGTTCCCGACGATTTGCGGGAAGCGCTCGAGAGCATCTAACGCTCAGTTCGGTCCGATTTCGACGGTCTCGTACTAGGAGCGGAACGCGAAGAACAGACCGTGGCACCTCGAGACACGGGTCAGTTCTCGCCTGTCGCTCTCGCGTTCGAGCGCATCGCAAGTGATCGTCCAGCGCTCGCCCTCGCCGTCGACGAACGTGTTGGTGTCGCGTCGGTTGGACAAGGTCGGCGCGTTACAGAGCATACAGTAGGTCAATGAGAGCAGGATTCCCTCGACGGTCCGGTTCACGAGTTCATGGTCACGCGATCGATCTGCTGTTCGGCGGGTCTGACCACGCTGCCGCAATGGCTCGTGATAACAAGTACTATAATGTTGTGAACTGATGTAACGGTTACACGACGATCCGAGTGGTCGACGGCAGCGAACGGTTCCGTCGCCGAGCACTCGAGAGTAATTCCCATGAAAACGATCCTACTCTGCATCGACACGGATATCGAACGGGCGGTCGAACAGGTCAAATCGGTAACCGAGCTCCCGCTAGAGACTGATCAGGTGCGTATCGTGCTCTATCACGTCTTCCGGGCCGACGGCGAGAACGCCGACGCCGAGAACTTGAAATCGGTCTCGGAAGCGAGCGAGCGGCTCGAGGAGGCGGGTTTTACCGTCGAAGTCGCGCAGTCGAGCGGCGACGCCGTCCGGAACATTCTGAACCAGGCCGCGGAGCTCGACGCCAACGTGATCAGCCTGGCTGGCCGGAAGCGATCACCGACCGGGAAGGCGCTGTTCGGGAGCGTCACGCAGGACGTGATCCTGAGGTCCGATCAGACGGTGCTGCTGAGCACGACCGAGTAACCACAGTCCAGAAGACGGCGAAGCCGGTTGCGACTGCACGGTCGACGACCGCAGCATTCGCCGCACTGTTCTACCGTCGCTACCACACAGTCGAATTTGTCCTAGCCGTTGCAGACACCGGCAGTAGAACTCCGATCGTAGTTTCACTGCTCTCGATCGGCATCAGCCAGTATTTTCCACTTCTAAAATAGAAATATAATGTATGTGGTTATTGTTATAATAATACGTATTGCGACATATGATCGGTGTTTTTATGACACATGGTACGATTTATCGAACTATGTTCGGTGGTCAGAGCTGGGAAGATGACGATCACATATCGGGTGAATCCGTGTCTCCCGATAAGAAGTCGATCAATGACGTGAACTTGGTCGAGAAACGGTTGCGACCGACGCTCAAGTTCCTCTTCGCGTTCACGACCGGGGCGTTCTTCTTTCTCTTCCCCGTCCAATACCAAGGACAGACAACGATTCCGCTCGACGTACTACTGTCGTACATCGAGTCGACGGCGCTGCTCGCCGTCGAACTGTTCGTCCTATTCGTGCTGTTCACCGGGGCGGTCATGACGACGGTGTCTGTGTTGTACTATCAGGACGTGATCGCGCTAAGCGAACGCGCACGGGATCTCATCCAGCCCGAGTACTGGCAGACGTCGAAACCGTTCTGGGCGTTCCGCGTGATCGCGATCCCACTCGGGCTCTCGATGTTCTTCGGCGTCGGGCCCGACTGGCTGCTTAGCGACGCGATCGCGGGCACCTCCTGGGACGTCCTCATGCTTACGATCGTGCTCGTGATTCCGGTCGGCGGTATCTTCGTTAACCTGCTGGCCGAACTCGGTGGTCTCGAGTTCATCGGCACGCTCGCCCAGCCGATCATGCGGCCGCTGTTCAACCTGCCAGGACGGTCAGCTCTGGACAGCGCGGCATCGTGGCTCGGCTCGTTCAGCATCGGCTACTACCTCACCCGCAACGTCTTCGACCGCGGCGGCTACAACAAGCGCGAAGTGTTCGCGATCTGCACCTGCTTCGCGACCGCGAACCTCGGGAGCGTCGGGGCGGTCGCCGCCATCCTTGAGATTCTACATATCTTCCCGATCGTCATCGCGCTGTACGTGATCGCGACGCTCATCGTCGCAGCGATCCTTGTCCGCGTCCCGCCGCTCTCGACGGTTCCTGAGGAGTACATCGCGGAACCAGATCCGGAACCGCAGTTCACCGGTACTGTGACCGACTACTTTCGATTCGCCTTCAATGAAGGCGTTAAAACGGCAGACGAAGGCGAATCGATCCCGCGAGCGGCGACCAACGGGTTCGTCGACGGGACGAAACTCACCGCGACGATCCTCGGCACCATCATGACGATCGCGACGACCGTCCTCCTGCTCGAGGCATACACCGACTTCTTCGAACTTCTCGCTGCGCCGTTCGTTCCGTTGATGACGATCCTCGGTATCCCGGACCCCGAGATGGCCGCGATTGCGGTCCTCGCCGGCGCCGGCGAGTACTTCGTGGGCGCGACAGTCGTCGTCGGCACGAGCCTCACGACGAAAGTGTTCGTCGTGATCGTCACAAGCGCGCAGGCGCTCTTCTTCGCCGCATCGGTCCCAATGATGGTCGACATGTTCGACGACGTTCCTATGCGCTTCCGCGATCTCACGGTCCTCCTGATCCTCCGGACTGCGCTGCTCGTTCCCATCGCGGCCGCGCTGACCCACGGTGCTGCCGCCGTCGGCCTCATCTGAGCCGACAGGTCGTCGATCACCGTCCACGGTTCTCGCCAGACTCTGGTTCCGATCTGCGCGACCGCTCTTCGATATCGTCTGACGCCGCGGTAGTTCGTCCGACAGTTCCTGCGGTCTCGAGCCGCCGAGCGGTGCTATGATGTTCACTGTAATCCTTCTTCTCTTACTATCGACAATCGTAACATCATAGAGGGCTATTAGTGGACACCATAAACACTATGGGTGAGTGCTACGTCACTGTGAACCATGAGCGATGATACGACCGACGTACCGGTACTGGTTGCCGGTGCCGGACCAGTTGGCATGACAACTGCGCTCGCACTGCACGCACGGGGAATCGAGACTACGGTCCTCGAGGCGGATCCCGAGGACCGCGATCGATCGGGGAGCCGGGCCATCTACGTCCACGGCTCGACGCTTCGGACCCTCGAGCGGATCCGTCCGGGACTGGGTGCCGATCTCGTCGAGGAAGGGCTTGTCTGGCCGACCCGGCGAACCCTCTACAAGGGTAAGGAAGTGTTCAACCGGACGTACGACTCGCCAGGCGGTAGCGGCGACATCCCCCACTTCACCAGCGTTCCGCAGGTCGTGACCGAGCAGTACATGCTCGAGGCGCTGGAAGAGGTCGGTATCGACATCCACTGGGGGTCGGAGGTCGTCTCGGTCGACTCCTCGCCGGACGGCGTCACCGTCGAGACCGACGACGGCCGCGAGTGGGAGACCGAGCACCTGATCGGCGCGGACGGCGGCGGCTCGACGGTCCGCAAGGAGATCGGCGCCAACTTCGAGGGCGACCAGTCCGAGAACGCCTTTATTATCGCCGACGTCGAAGATAAGGATATCGACGACGGCCATCCGGACCTAGAGCGGATGTTCCACTACGACGCGCCCGAAGCCGACGGACGGAACGTGTTGCTTGTTCCCTTCACCGGCGGCTGGCGGCTCGACATCCAGTGTATCGATGGCGACGATCCCGAGGAACTCAGCAGCGACGAGCGGATGCGCGAGTTCGTCCGCGACATCATGGGCGAGGAGTACGCGGACAAGTTGAAGTGGGTCTCCACCTATCACTTCCTTCAGGTGATGGCGGACACCTTCGTCGACGACCACCGCCGCGTCCTGCTGGCCGGCGAAGCCGCACACCTGTTGGCGCCCTTCGGCGCTCGCGGGATGAACTCCGGTATCGCCGACGCTGACGAGGCCGCTTCCGCCATCTCTGTTGCACTCGACGCCCGCACGGACGCGGTCGCCCGCGATGAGGTCGAACTGTACGCAGCACGTCGTGAGAAAGCCGCCGAATACAACCTCGGCGCGGCCGGACAGGCTCTCGAGTACCTCCAGGGCGACGATCCGGTGACCGTCCTCCGGAAAGAGGTGGCCGCCTCGATGGCCGACAAATTCGAGACCGCCGGTGAGTGGCTCGACGACGCACCGTACGGCCCCCATGGGTCACCGCCGATCGTCTCGACCGGTAACTACTGAACGACCGACTCGTTCTCGTTTTCGCATTCAAACCGTCACCGCTACGTGGCGGCCTCTTGCTCGCTCTCAGCAGCGACTAGTAGCGGACGTCGATGCGCCGTGAGCGACGCGTCTCGACGTAGCGCCGTACGGTGGAGTAGCGAAAAACGATCGCAGAAAGGGACCGATTCAGGTCAGGTCCAGTCGCTTGGCGACCCAGTGGTCGCGGGCGGCCAAGACGAATGCCTCCTCGTCGTCGAAGTCGGTCCGTTCAGCAACGAACTCGTCCCACTCGCCGTGGGGGATCGTCTCAAGTTCCGCGGCGGAACCAGCCTCGCTGGGGCTCTCGGACACCAGTTCATCGAAGGTTTCGAAGTCGGTCCGTTCGGTGACGAACTCACGGTCGAGCACGTCAGTGATAGCGATTTCCTCACACTTGTCGTACATCGCGTCGACATCCGGAAGGTCGTCCTGTTCGGCTGTCACTGCTTCGAGGTCTCGTTCGAGTACCATACACTCATTTTTGTAGCGTGGTCACCTAAATCCATCCCCTTTCGTTCACCTCTGGAGCTGAAATGATTCCAATCGGAGACGGCCGTCCGATCTCGCTCCTTCTCCTTGAGAAGAAAGATCGTGATTACGAGGGATTTCGATCGCGGCCTCGTGCTGGTGGCGGTTCTAGATTCGCCGATTCCGAACCATGAATATCGGGGACTGCGTATCAAGCGATGATTCCATTCATGCCCACGAGCGAGAGTTGCCAAGCGACCGTGCGAGCACGCGAGCGCGAGCGGACAGTACTCGACGACGAAAAGAGAGCGGACGGAGCGACGGAAGGGTGGTTCGCGTGACCGACCCTGCATACCTCGTCATCGGCGGTGCCAACGGACTCGGCGCGGCGACCGCGAGAGAACTCGCCCGCGAGGGTGCGAACGTCGTCGTCTCCGATTTAGGGACCGCCGTCGACGGCACCGGGTCAGATCCACAGCCAGCCCGCGAGATCGCCGCCAAGATCGGCGAGATCGAGGACGCCTCGGCGGTCGCCCACTTCGGTGACGCCGCCGACGCCGAGGACGCCGAGGCAGCCGTCAAGACGACCCTCGAGTCGTTCGGCCGACTGGACGGCGTTGCCAACTTCGCGGGAATCCTCCGGGACGGAATGTCCTGGTCGCTGTCCGAGGAGGACTGGGACGCCGTGATGCAGAGCCACCTCCGGAGCAACTTCACGCTGTTGCGCAGTGCCGTCCGCCACTGGAGCTCGGTCGATAACGGGGACGAGAGCGAGGCCGATGGCACAGATGCGGCAGACGACCGATCCTTCCTTGCAGTCAGTTCCAGAGGGGCGCTGGGTAACGTCGGGCAACTCGCGTACGCGAGCGCGAACGCGGGCGTCCTCGGCTTCGTCCGCTCGGCCTCGACGGAATTGCACCGCCAGGACGTCCGGGTCAACGCGCTCGTTCCGAACGGCTACACGCGGATGACCGAGACGATTCCGGAAGAGCACCGGCCGTACACGCGCGAGGAACTGCCACCCGAGAACGTCGCGCCTGCTGCAGTCTATCTGTTGAGCGAGGCCGCCGCCGACGTCACGGGCGTCACTGTGACCGCAGCGGGCGACGAGATTGGGATCCTCTCGGAACCGCGGCAGATTCGGACCGGCGTCGCCGAGGACGGCTGGACGGTCGACGCGGTCAACGAGGTGTTCGATTCGATCGCCGACGGCTACGAGACGACGCGGACCGACCGGTTCCTGTAGTATCGGGCTTTAGACGGCCCGACAGTCGGTGACCGTCTCTCGTGCGAGGGCGGGCACAGTTGTGACAGCGGACATATTCGGTCCCCTTCCTGAACGATGTCACTCCCGCAGGATTCTCCAACACACTTATGTCGATTCTTCCGGAATTAGCTACTATGGCACAGCAAGACCCCGAAGAGCGCATAGAACTGACTTCGGAGACCCGAGAGATCCTCGAGGAGAACGACCTCCGTCCCCTCTGGGAGGTCGAGAACACGATGGGGAACGTCTACGACAATCTCCAGGCGGATATCTGGAAGTGGGACGACATCAAGCGGGCGATCGACAACGTCGAGGAGGACATGCCTATCGAGGAACTCCCGCCAGGGTTCCAGCGCCGGGTCGCGGTGCCGATCAACACCGGGATGGACAATGCCATCTCGAACACGATCTACGTCGGTGTGCAGACCGTCTCGCCCGGTGAGACAGCACCGTCTCACCGTCACGGCGCCAACGCCCTGCGCTTTACCATCGACGGCCACGAGGACATGAAGACTGTCGTCGCGGGCGAGGAGTTCCCGATGGAGAACAATGACCTCATCACGACGCCCCAATGGGAGTGGCACGACCATGTCAACGACTCCGACGAGACGGCGATGTGGCTCGACGTACTGGATCTGCCGCTGGTCCTCGACTCGCTGAACGCCTCGAACGTCTTCGAGAACCACGAGCTCGAGCGTCAGCCCGTCTCCAAGACGCAGGGCTACTGGGACTCTCAGTTCGGACAGGGTCGCCCCGCCGATGAGAGCAAAAGCGACGGTATCCCCGGGCCGTTCGATGGGATCCGCGACCCGACTCCCCCACACCGCTTCAGTTGGGAGGAGACCATCCGGACGCTGCGCCAGCGCGCGGACAACAACACGCCCGACCCCTACGACGGCTACAGCATGGCCTACGTCAACCCGACGAACGGCCAGCCGCCGCTGTTCCCGACGATGTCGTTCCGGGCGCAGTTATTGCAAGAAGCGACTGAGACGCACTTCCACAACGCCACGGAGGTCTACTTCGTCATCGAAGGAGAGGGCGCCACGCACGTCGGCGACGAGACTCTCGAGTGGGGACAGTGGGATATCTTCGTGGTCCCTCCAAACGAACTCCACAGCCACGAGCCGGACGGCGAGGAAGCGATCCTGCTGGGCATGACCGATCGACCGGTGTTCGAGGCGTTCAACTTCTACGCCGAATCGGCGCCCGACGAATAACCCCGTCTTCGCTTCGAAGCGATCGTACATCGCGGTCGTGCGCTCTCCCGTTTTCACTCTCACTTCTGTACTCGTTCTCGACAGCCCGAACTCGCCGCACCGAACCGGCACCCGTCAACATGGGGAATACTTTATTGGTCGGCGACCGTACCCTGTCTGTATGGCAGAGTTCGAGAATCCGTACGCGGAGCACGACCCGTTCGTTCGGGCGCACTTCGACTGTCTGGATTGCGGCGGCAAACTGTGGGAGTACGCGATCGACGGCCAGATGGTGTGTGAGGACTGTCGCAGCATCTTCGATTCGAACGACGTCTTCGACGATCAGATCGCCGCTGACGGCTGACGAACGAGTCGGCAGTCCGCTCCCGGACCGCCACGGGAAAGGGAAGCAAACACGAGACGTGTGACGAGATTATCGAAACGTCGAACTCCGGTCAAAGTACATCATCATTTTTCGAACGGACGGGAACGAGAGAGGATGATTTATGTGGACGGATCGCAGTGTATCTACCATGCGACTCGTTAGATTCAACGACGATCGGCTCGGCCTACTGACCGACGACAACAGCATCATCGACGTGACCGACGAACTCGGCCTCGAGACGAACGATCCGCTCAAGGAGTACGCCCGAAAGGACTACGACGCCAGCGAGTACGAGGACGAAGAGCCCGACTACGACCGCGAGGAGATCACCATCGAATCCCCGGTACGCCGACCCGGCAAGGTCATCGCCGCGCCGCTGAACTACGAGAACCACGTCGAGGAAGCCCTCGCTGACAAGGACATCGTCACTGAGGAGTGGTTCACCATCGAGGACAAGGGCTACTTCCTCAAGGCCCCCTCGAGCGTCGCCGGCCCCGAGGACGGCATCGAACTGCCGTTCAACGACCGCCGTGTCGACCACGAGATCGAACTGGCGTTCGTCATGGGCGAGGACGTCAAGGACATCGACGCCGACGACGTCTGGGATGCGGTCCTGGGCTACACGATCCTGCTCGACGTCTCCGTCCGCGGCGACCAGGACCGCTCGAACCGCAAGTCCTACGACACGTTCACGATCATCGGTCCCTGCGTCACGACCGCCGACGAGTTCGATGACCCCCACGACCTCGAAATGGAACTGCAGCTCAACGGCGAGACCAAGCAGCAGCAGAACACCGGCGGTATGATCTACAGCTGCGCCGACATCGTCGAGTACGCCTCGATCGGCGCGACCATCGAGGCCGGCGACGTCATCACCACGGGGACGCCGGAGGGGGTCAGCCCGCTCTCGGACGGCGACACCATCGACGCCGAGATCGAGGGCGTCGGCGCGATGACTGTCGACGTCACCGAGCGTGACGTCGCCTTCGAGGACATCGACGTCCAGAAGAGTCAGAAGGGCGAATAACGGGTACCGAATACCGGTCTCGGCCCAAGGCTTTCGATTCCATTCTCGGTCGGTCTCTCGGTTTCTCAGTCCTCGAGCGAGACGAGTACGTTGAGCGCTACTGCCGGCGTATCGGTGGCCCCAACGATCGCGATATCGCTGGGTCGAACACGTTCGAAACCCATCCCAGTGAGATCGTTCGAAGATTGAGGGGGTGTAATTGTTCGACGAGGAACGTGTGGTAGCTAGCGTCGCCGTCGTCCTGGCCCGTAATATCGTACACTCTCGGCAGTAGTTCGGTGTATATCGGTCGTTCGATTTCGGAGGGGATCAAAACACCGTCCGAGACCTCCCCGCTCGAAAACGGTCTACTCGGCCTCGGCGAAGAATTCGGTCTGGACCGTCTCCCGCTGGACGGTTCCCGTGTCGGTCCGCGGTAACTTCTCTTTCGTCAGCACGTACTCGCGGGGGCGCTTGAAGTTCGGCAGTTGGTCGTGATCCTTGCAGAACTCGTCCAGTTCGTCCTCTGTGAGATCGTCTGCGTCGGGACAAACGACGCAGGCCACTTGGTGGCCCCATTTCTCATCCTCGACGCCGACGACGACGACCTCGTCGACGTCCTCGTGGGTCTCAACGACTTCCTCGACCTCCTCGGGGTAGATGTTCTCGCCACCGCAGACGAACATGTTGTCGACGCGGCCGGTGATGTACAGGTAGCCGTCTTCGTTGACTTCGGCGACGTCGCCCGTCCGGATCCACTCGTCGTCGATAATCAGCCACTCGGTCTCCTCCGGACGGTCCATGTAGCCATCACAGGTGCCGGGCCCACGAGCGATTACTTCGCCCGTCTCGCCGGGGTCGACTGTCGCCTCCGGATCTGGAACCTCGTCTGGGTCGGCCGCTTCGACGACGCGGACCTCTGATACGAACGACTCCTTTCCGATCATCCCTGCGTGTTCGTCCTGAACAGAGGGGTGTGCGAACGTCAGGTTCGGTCCGCCTTCGGTCAGCCCGTAGGTATTGTAGACGCCCTCGGTAAGGTGCTCGGATGCCTTCTCGACGAGTCCCTCTGTGACGATCGAGCCGCCTATCCGGATGTACGAGAGGGCGTCGATGTCGTACTCGGCTTCTGCTTGGCGATCGGCCAGCGCGTGCAGCTGCGTCGGCACGGCCAACAGCCCCGTCGCGTCGTGGTCCGCTGCGAGCCGAAGCGTCTCGTCAGGATCGAAGTCCGACTGCACGACCAGCGTCGCACCGGCCTGAATGTGGGGCAGGATCCAGGCGTCACAGGTCATCATGTGATACCACGGTGTCGTCACTAGCGCCGTGTCAGTCTCTTCGATACCCATCTCCATGATTGCCTGCGTGCTGCCGTGCCAGAGCTTCTCCTGATCGAACAGCACCGCTTTCGGCGCGCTCGTCGTCCCGCTAGTGTAGAAGACGCCGTGTTCGTAGTCCTGATACGGCTCGACCTCGCCGATTGACGCGTCCGAGAGGACAACGTCATACGACTCGACATCATCACGATCAATTGACGTCTTTCCAGCGTGAATGCCGTACTCGATATCTGTGTGATCTAAAACATCGAGGGCCTTCTCAGCGTTGGCGTCGTCGAAGACGAGGGTTGCCGTATCGGTGGGCTCGAGCATCGATCTGAGTCCGCTGAGGCTGTCGCGAAACGGCAACTGGACGTTGCCAATCCCACGCTTCTGGCTCGCGATCATCATCTCAATGGCTGTCGGGCCGTTGACCGCCAGCGTCGCCGCCCGACGATCGCCCGCTCGGTCGTTCAGGGCGTTCGCGAGACGGGTGGTACGGTCGTCGAGTTCCCGGTAGGTCAACGACCACCCATCGTCGAAGATGATCGCCGTATCCGACGAGTACCGTCGAACGGTACGGTGGAAGGTCTCGATGAAATTCATACGGGCTATGTGTGATGAGCACTACCGAGGGTATTAATGATTATGGAATCCCCGTCAAACGACGGGCGTATAGTAGGATATATTCGCACTCAGGCCACCGTCGTCAGTTCCGTTCACTCCATCGGATCGCAAGCGCCGGTATCGTTCACCGCTCCCCAACTCGGCTTCGCTCGGTAGTCGCGGACCGCTCAGTCACATCGATGTAGTGGTTCGTCCTACAATCGACCGTGCACGATCGGTTGACATCGGACCGAACGCAGAGCGCGTGGCTATGGCTCCACGTGTAGCCGATCTTTCTGCTTCCGGTAGCAGCGATGTCGGGGATCGTTTCCGCTGGTGTCACGGTCGCTTCTCTTCAGGTCGCTCACCCCACAGCGGCTGGTCAGACTGTTTATCGGTGCAACGTACGTCTTCGTCGCCGCGCTGTTCCTCGCGGTTCGCGTCGACCGCTGGGGATAACCCTCGGGAACTGGCCCAATGTGGGTCCTGTTCACTAATATCGAACGTATTTTTGTACTCCGAGAACGGGCTATGAGTTGTGTTCTATTTTACATAATCCTATCATCGAAACGTATCCAATAGAGTATCCCTATCCTACCAGTAACGATGGCGGACGGTCACTCCTGAGGGAGTTCAGGCCGCGATCCGAAACCCGCAGTTGAAATGGTGAACCAACGAATCGAAAGCGACCAGGGAACACCATTTATGTCGTCGGAGGAGACGCTCACTCTCCGTTTCATAGTCGCTCGCCGAAGCGCAGCGGAACTATCACCGCACCACAACACAGGAGGAGCTCGTTTCTTCTGAGAGAACACATCGAACGTCTATACAAACGGAAATTCGATGAGACGTAATCACTGCCCGACGGTCGGTCACGGTCTCGCCGATTCGAGCAAATCGCTCGGTCACTATTCTGTTTACAATAGTACCCTTGTAATACAAAATGGGTGCGGTGAGACGTGGAGACGACCGTGCTATCCGTAGACGAGGCGAAGTTCAATATCGTCGACAGCCTCAAGGAGCGAGCCGTACAACTCGTCCTCTATTTGCTCTTCGGTCAAGCGGTTCGCAGCGCCAGCGATCGTGACGGCGGCGATCGGTCGCTCGTTGCAGATGACCGGCGTCGCGATCGCATGCAGTCCCCGAAGGTCCTCCTGCAAGTTCATCGCGTAGCCGCGCTCGCGGACGTCCTCAAGTTCGGCGAACAGTTCCTCCCTACCGGTGATCGTGTGCTCTGTCTGGGCCGGCAGACCGTGGCGATCAATAACCTGCTGAATTTCTTCGTCGGAGAGATGAGCCAAAATCGCCTTACCGGCTGAATTCGCATGGAGGTAGACCCAGGTCCCGATCATCGAATCGAACGAGAACGACTTGTTTCGTGGGACACCGTAGACGAACATTCCGAGACCGTTCTCCGGAACGATGAGCCACGCCGCTTCGTCGGTCTCCTCGGCCAACCTGTCGATGCGATCCTTCGCGACGTGGTAGATATCGTACTGGTTACGCACGTAGACGCCGGTGTTGAAGAACTCGAGTCCGAGTCGATAGCGGCCGTCCTCGTTGACGACGTAGCGGTTCCGCTCTAAGCTCACGAGGTGCTTGTGGACGGTGCTCTTCGCGAGATCGAGGCGATCGGCGAGTTCGGTGACGCCCGCACCATCGCCCTCCTTCAGTGATTCGATGATAGCGAACAGAGTCTCGTTTGATTTGATTGACCGACCTGAATTCCCGTTCTCTTTCATAGATTACGTATGAAACAGGCACAGGTAAAAATTTCTGTTGATTACCCATCCTTGTTCACATAAAGTAGATTCGGTGATTCGCTCCCAGGAAACGAGACGAAGTGTGAAACGGTTCCGAAAGATGCCTGTTTTCGAGTAGCGGTGACCGGCCCAGTTGACAACTCGATATTACTTAGACAATTCGTTCAACGTTGGACCTCCGTGTTAGCAATGAATTCGCAGAATTCAATATCGATAATTGATGCAGTTACGGATCGATTTCAGTAGTTCCGCCATACTCGGAAGGAGTGAATCGGACTCGTTTTACGATAGTACGTTCGTAAATATACAAGTGAGTTCATTAACTATTGGTTTCAGTTATTGGTCCTTAGGACCATATGAGACCAAATAGGATCTATTCCGTCAATTCAGAGCGTTGTTCATTCCGAAATAATCGGACTTGGGTTCGCTTTTTGTGATCAAACAATCGGATATAATACCCAATCAATTTATTAATCTTGATAATGGTAGCAGACTATGTTCGGTAAATCAACGTGGGAGAAGAGCAATCACATCAGAGATGATACCGCTAATTCGGAAATAAGAGAAAGACAAGAGTGCCGACAGAGGGAACGCAGTCGTGATTCGATTTGTTCTCGCCTTCGGTCTCGGTGCGTTCTTCTTCAAGACTCGGTTAAGAGGCTTACCGATTACCATCGGCGCGGTTCTAATCCGCGGTGCCATCATCAGTAGACTATCGTGATCGGTTAGCAAGACAACGAGAAACGACACTGTACGTCACACCGCACTACAGAGGACATCGAATGGAAGAATCTATCTCCGGATTCAAAACCCGCGGTAGTTGGAGCGACATCATCGAACACGGCGAACGCATCACACGTGCATTGCGAGAAGTCCATATGAGTGATGACACCGGCCGGTATGACTCATACTTCCCGTCGGCGTTCGACGAGTGGGAAAACTGGCGACCGAAAGCACACGAGACCCTCGAAGCGGAGATCAGCGAGAAGACCGCCGCGCAAGCGAGCGTCGGTGAAGGGGCGGGCGAACGCGTTGGCAAGACATCCGACGAAGACATCAGAACCGCCGGCGAGAAACTCGCGAGTTCCTACGAATTGCTCGAGGCTGACAACACTGAAGCGGCGGTCGACAACTGGAGTGCGTCGATCGCCCACGTCGTCCGCGCGGCCGATACCACTGGACGGAAGGCACTCCGCCGAGTCGAGAACACGGTCTATCAGAACGTGATGACGCAGCTTGCGCCGTACTACTTCGATAACCGGCTCATCAGTGCGAACGTACAACAATCGATTCGGCGAGAGTCCGATCCACAATTCGCGTTCGAAGTCAACATTAATGACGACGACCTAAAAGACGAGGTCTCGACCCGCCTCTCGAGGATCGATGAGAGGGTCGACCGATGGCACGTCAACGTCCGGAAGAACACAGCTGCCGCAGAGGCGATCGAGGGCGTCGAAGCACCGCCGGACAAGGAGGATCGCGTCGATCCGACGACTAATTGAACCGACGGACGGACAGTTCCGACGAATTCGTTCGCGGACGGTTCGAGCGGATGTCAGTACTATTTTATGCCTGAGACGGCTGCGATCGGCTAGATGGTTGAGGTAGCATCGATCGGAATCTTTCTCGTCGCCGCAGTAGCCAGTCTCTTCATGGCTTGGACGATCGGAGCCGGATCAAGCGGGTCGACGCCGTTCGCCCCAGCCGTCGGGGCGAACGCGATTTCAGTGATGCAGGCGGGCTTTATCGTCGGAATTCTTGGATTCCTCGGTGCGGTGTTACAGGGTGCGAACGTGTCCGAAGCGATCGGCGAGGAACTGATCGGTGGAGCGACGTTGTCGCCGGCGGCCGCAACGATCGCACTACTCATTGCCGGCTCGCTGGTCTCGATCGGTATCTTCACGGGGTATCCGATCGCAACCGCGTTCACGACGACGGGAGCCGTGATCGGGATCGGCCTCGCGATGGGCGGCGATCCAGTGTGGCCAAAGTATCTCGAGATCGGTTCAATGTGGATCCTGACACCATTCGTTGGCGGCGGCCTCGCGTACGCGATTGCCCGTATGCTGCTTGAGCGCCCGCGCTGGGAAAATGCCGTTCTGGTCACCCTCGCGTCGGCCGTCGGTGCAGTACTTGCCAACATCGAATTCGCTGTGCTTGGATCGGGAAATAGCGGAAACTCACTGGCTAAAACGGTCGGTGGGGCGATGCCCGTCTCGACGACGCTCGGTCTCTTCGGTGTGACGGTTGGGTTGATGGTTGTTTGGGCCGGTGCGACTGCTCTCGGCGTTCGAAGCGATGCCGAACGGACGCAGCGGATCTTTCTGCTGGTGATGGGCGGACTCGTCGCCTTCTCCGCGGGTGGTAGTCAGGTCGGACTCGCGATCGGTCCGCTGCTTCCGATGATGAGAGAGATCGGTGTTCCGCTGCTTGCGTTGCTGTTCGGCGGCGGTATCGGTCTCCTCGCCGGATCGTGGACAGGCGCTCCTCGAATGATCAAGGCCATCGCGCAAGACTACTCCTCGCTCGGTCCCCGACGCTCGATCGCCGCTCTAATCCCGTCGTTCGCGATCGCTCAGACGGCCGTCCTCTTTGGGATTCCGATCTCGTTCAACGAGATTATCGTCAGTTCTATCGTCGGGAGCGGTGCCGCGGCTGGAACCGGTGGAAGCGGCGTCAGTGCATGGAAGATGGGGTATACCGTCCTCGCATGGCTGCTTTCATTGATCGGATCGCTCGTCCTCTCGTATGCAATCTTCTACGGAGCGTCGACGGTACTTCTGTGATCGGGCGCGGAGCGACAGATCAGCCGACACAGGTATCATGGCGCCCCGGAACGATGCGGAAAGCGTTCGATGAACGGAGACCGATGATTGAGTCATCGCGGCCAATCGAGAACGTCACTTCGTTATGACGAGCATCGTCACTGAGTCGTTCTATTAGCGGTCATATGCGCCTTGATATCTCCGGTCCGTGCAGCAATCGGCTATCGAGGGGAATTTATTTTATAGAGGAGCCCGAATTATCGGCATATGCCCGTAGAGCTACCAGAATTAGCTAACGAACAGTGGAGATTGTGTATCGGTAACAAATGGGTTGATTCGAACGCTGGCGAACGGATCCCTGTGACGACACCGATCGATCAGTCCGAAATCGCAACCGTACCAGCCGGTGCTACCGATGATATCGACGACGCGTACGACGAAGCAGCGACCGCCCAGCGTAAGTGGAAAGAGATGCCGCCCGGAGAGCGAGCCGCAGTCCTCGAGGATGTCACAAAACTGCTGCAGACGCACGAGGACGAGATCGTCTCGACACTGGCGATCGAAGCGGGGAGCACCCGCGTAAAGGGGACGATTGAAGTCGAAAACACCGGGAACTTCCTCGAGTATGCATCGACGCTTCCAGCCGAGTTGCGTGGGAAGGTCGGGCCGTCGTCGATCCCGGATAAGGAGAACAGAATCGAACGCGATCCGGCGGGTGTCATCGGCGTGATCTCACCGTGGAACTTCCCGCTCTCGTTGACGATGCGCGCGGTCGCCCCGGCTGTGGCGCTCGGGAACGCTGTCGTGATCAAACCCGCGACGGAGACACCGATCACTGGGGGACTGCTCGTCGCCAAATTGTTCGAGATGGCGGGGCTTCCGGAGGGTGTGGTAAACGTCGTCACTGGACACGGTTCGGAGATCGGGGATCGCATGGCGGCACACCCAGATGCGGACGTGATAGCGTTTACTGGTTCGACGGGAGTCGGTCGGCACGTGTCGAAACTCGCGGCCGAGCAACTCACCGAACAGGCGATGGAACTCGGCGGGAACAACCCTCACGTCGTTCTCGAGGACGCAGATGTCGATGACGCCGTCGATGCGGGCCTGTTCGGGACGTTTCTGCACCAGGGACAGGTCTGTATCTCGCTGAATCGCCACCTGGTCCACGAGTCGATCTATGACGAGTACGTCGAGAAACTCGCGACGCGTGCAGACAAACTCCCCGTCGGCGATCCCCGCGACTCAGAGACGGTAATCGGTCCGATAATCAATGAGAGTCAGCGCGACGAACTCGTCGACTACATCGAACGCACGGTTGCACAGGGTGGTGAAATCGAAACGGGCGGCGGCTTCGAGGACCTCTATCTCGAGCCAACCGTGCTCTCACAGGTGACGAACGAGATGGCCGCGGCCTGTAACGAACACTTCGGTCCGATTGCACCGGTGATTCCGTTTGCTTCCGACCGAGAGGCGATCCGACTCGCGAACGAGACGGAATACGGACTGGCTGCTTCAGTCCACTCCGGAGAGATTTCGAGAGCGAAGGATATCGGAGATCAAATCGAAGCAGGAATGATCCATATTAACGACCAGCCGATAAACAGCAGTCCGCGAATTCCCTTCGGTGGTAGAAAAGCATCCGGGCTTGGCCAGTTCAACGGCGAAGCGATCGTCAAGAAGTTCACCGAACCGAAGTGGTTCTCGATTCAGACCACTCAGCGGACGTATCCGTTCTGAGCGAATACGTGAAGTCCATGGACTGTGATAGATAGATATTAACATGCGAATCACGTATCTGATCGGAGAAGGGATTCAGAATCCATGCACGAAATAAATGCTGCCGTCATGCGAGAGCCGGAACAACTCTCGTACGAGACGGTCCAACTCGAAGAGCCGAAAGCAACGGAAGTACTGGTCGACGTCCGGGCGACCGGCGTCTGTCACACCGATTACCACGCGTACACGAATCCGGACACGGGACGGCCAATTGTGCTCGGTCACGAGGGCGCCGGGATCGTCGAAGCGGTCGGCGAGGAGGTGACTGCAGTTGAACCCGGCGATCACGTCGTGCTCTGGGTGTTACCGTCGTGCGGACAGTGTGAACACTGTTCGGCGGGCGAGCCGTATTTCTGTCCGACACACGCAGAGACTCGAGGTTCTATGCCGGACGGAACGAAGCGATTGTACGACGACGACGGCTCAATCGACCACTTCTTCAGCCAATCGTCGTTCGCCTCGAAAACGGTCGTTCCGGAACGGTCTGCGATACCGATCCCGGCGGACGTACCGTTCGAGATTGCCGCACTGCTCGGCTGCGGTGTGCCAACGGGTATCGGTGCCGTACTGAACACGGCGGGCGTCCGACCCGGTGACGACGTCGCTATCTTCGGCTGCGGCGGTGTCGGTGCCAGCGCAATTTTGGGAGCCGATCTGGTCGGTGCCCGACGGATTATCGCCGTCGACATCGAGGAGCGGAAGCTGAACGAAATGTCCGAGCTCGGTGCGACCCACACCATCAATTCGTCGACGACGGATCCGGTCGACGAGATTCAGGAGTTGACCGGCGGTGTCGACTACAGTTTCGAGTGCATCGGTCGACCCGAGACGCTGGAACAGGCGTTCGAATCGCTGGGGAGAGGTGGTATTGCCGTGGCGACGACGACGAAGGACACCGGGACGTTCGAAATCGACGGCGGTGCGTTCCCGAGAGGTGTCGGCATCATCGGAAACATGGTCGGTTCGATACGGCCTCACGAGGACATCCCGAAGTTGGCCGATCTCTACCTCGATGGTCGGCTCGATCTGGACGCGTTGCTGACCGATTCGTATTCGCTTTCGGAACTCGGGGACGCGTTCGACGCGTTGCGCGATGGAGAAGTGATCCGGAGCGTCGTCCGACCGGACGAGTGAGGAAGGGCAGCTGTCATCGGATCGACGATCGCCACCGCCGACAGGCAGTCGGATTGAACCCACTACCCGACAAAGGATACACATGATCCTAAACTTATTTAGTATTCGACCCAGTAGTAGCTTCTATGCGAGTTACTCTCTTAGGAACGGGGAGTCCTATCCCCACCCTCGAGCGCGCCGGAACATCTCTAGTCATCGATACTGGGAACGAGAACTTCATGATCGATTGCGGGCCGAACGCAGTCTATCGGTTGATCGAAAACGACATCGACTACGGTGAGATCGAGGACCTGTTCATCACACATCACCACCTCGATCACAACGCAGCTTTCTACAACTTCGTCTTCACGAGTTGGGCCCAGGGAGGCCGCGAGTCGTTAACCGTCTACGGACCGGACAACACGGACACGCTCATCGAGTCGATGTACGACATCTATGAGGAGGACCTCGAGTATCGGAAGGACATCTATCCGTCGGAGGGGATCACCAACATCGACACCGTGGGTCTCCACGACGAGTTCTCGACGACGATCGACGGGCACACGATCACGGCACTCAGCGTGAGTCACTCCATCGAGACGTACGCGATCAAGGTCACCGACCACGAAACCGACAAGACGTTCGTCTTTTCCTCGGACACGAGCAAAATACCGGCGCTAACGGACTTTGCACGGGACGCCGACGTCCTCGTACAAGATGCCTGTATCGGTCCGTACGACGAAGAGGAAGTCCCAGAAGAGGGGCTCGTCTGGGAGCAGTACCGGACTGATTCGCCGTACAGCGGCGATACGATCTACGAAAGCCACTGTTCTGCCGAGGACGCCGGCGAGATAGCGAGCGAGGCTGACGTGGGGACGCTCGTGTTAACCCACTTCCTGCCGTATCGCGACACAGACGAAATGTACGAGCGAGCCGAGAGGAAGTTCAGCGGATCGGTCGTCATCGCCGAAGACGGCCTCGAACTCGACATATAGCGCGACGGCTACCGAGAACGGTGACGAACCGTCGCAGAATACGATCCATGAAAATCGAATACACGTCCGATACATACAAAACGAGCGTTCTCCTGCTGTGTACGCTCGCGTTCTTCGTGACCGCATTCGGTCGCCTCGCTCTCAGCCCCCTCGTTCCGCTGATCACCACTGACTTCGGAATTTCGAACGCGGAAATCGGGATCGCACTGTCGGGAATGTGGGCCGCGTACTCGTTTACGCAGTTTCCGAGCGGACTCCTCGCGGATCAGTACGGGGAGCGGTCGGTTATCTTGGCAGCGCTCGCCGGAACGGGGATGACGAGTCTCGTGGTAGCGTTCGCACCGGTGTACGTCGTCTTTCTCATCGGCACGGTACTGCTCGGAGCGGTCGGCGGATTGCACTATAGCGCCGCAACGGCACTGCTGTCTCGAACGTACGACAATACCGGCATGGCGATCGGGGTACACAATATGGGTATGCCCGCAGGTGGACTTATCGCGCCCGTCGTCGCCTCGTGGGTCGGTATCCGGTACGGCTGGCGGCCCGCCTCGGTGCTTGTGCTCGTCACCGCTGTCCCCATCGTGCTCGCGTTCGCCTGGAAGATACAGTCGAGAGAAACGACTCGTCCTAAAGAACCGCTCCGGGAAAAAATCGACCGCGACCGCCTCAGCCGGATCCTGATGACGCCGTCGATTGTCTTTACAATCTGTATCGGTATCGTCTCCATGTTCGTTGCGATCGGCCTGTTTACCTTCGTCCCGACGTTCCTCGTCGAACACAGCGGGTATTCGACAGCCGTCGCCGGCGCCATCTTCACGGCGTTCTTCGTCGTTCTAATCCCATTGCAGGTTGTAGTGGGACACTTCGCTGATCTGTACGGAGAGGACGTCACGCTAGCCAGCTGTTTTTTCGCCAGCTGGGGTGGGGTCTTGCTCTTGACCCTCGAGTCGGGACTCCTCTCGCTGGTCGTTGCAATTTTGCTGCTGGCTATCGGTTCGAGCAGCGTCCCCGTCATCGATTCGAGACTCGTCAACAGCTTCGCTACAGATAACGTCGGAACCGAGTTCGGATTGCCGAGAATGATCTACGGCGTTATCGGGGGCACTGGAGCAAGCGTAGTCGGTGCGTTGGCGGACTTCTTTACTTGGGGCGTCTCGTTCGGATTTCTGGCGGGCATCTCGCTGGTCGTCGGTGTCGTGATTTCCGCCAACGAACTGTTCTCTCTCGGGTACTAAGTCGAGTTCAGTGTGAGATCTGGCTTCGTTACGTATCGCCGGGTGCGCGCTGGTGGTCGCTCCACCAAGCGTCGCTCGAGTCGAACCTTTCGATACGCGTGAAAAGTAAAGTAGTACGTTTTATGGACTTCTATGTGAAAATTAACCATCTCAATGAGTATAGGGCCCGAATAAGTTTGCGGTTTATAAAGCGAGAGCGGACATCGCGTCAGTAATGGGATTCGGTATTACTCTATCTCGCAGATCTATTGCCTTTGAATACTATTCGACAATTAGAGGAATCGATATCGAACACAGTCACAAATCAGTTCACAGGTGCGATCTACAGCCGGCAGATGGCGAAAGTCTGAATCACGTCGTATTTGACGAGATGATGAATCGACTCGCTAATCATTGCTATTGGTTGTACACTGATATGGGTTCAGAAACGAACAAACCCCTTCCTGTACGGCTGTACCCGACGGATATAATCGCATTGACAGAACGTTTTCTACAGGAACTAATTGAGGAACACGGATTTCCGATGCCTTATTTCTCTTCGTTGGAGCAATACATCTCTAGACTGCACTCCGTCAATTGGACTCCTATTTCGATATAGAAATACGGGAACTGGAATGCTCGGAACATATATTCTTCGGGATGAAATGCGATACATCTTCTTTTCAACTATTTTAATAACACAGAATTAGCGACAGCAGAATCATGCCTTT
Organism: Natrinema sp. DC36; assembly: GCF_020405225.1. NCBI lineage: Archaea > Methanobacteriati > Methanobacteriota > Halobacteria > Halobacteriales > Natrialbaceae > Natrinema > Natrinema sp. DC36. Next base: position 93,161 of record NZ_CP084474.1, on the reverse strand, counting down.
GAGTCTTCGTCTCCGATACAATGCTATGAGCTAAATTCGACCGTGAGTGGACGGCGATGGCTACCGAGGCTTCACCAGCTAGTTCTACACGGCTAGTTGTTCGAATCGATGTCCGACATCTACGAAGTTGATCTCGACTACGGAACGAAGTTTGTTTGATGGACGAGATGAGGATATCGAACCGTACGACTGGCAGAGGGATTTCGTCGATGTTCAACACTCATACGATAACAGCACTCAAAGTCGAGCCTTCGATTGAATCTGTGCGATCAAAGTGACTGACGACGATTCCGATCGGACGTTCGTCTTCTCCGCTGATACGAATAAAATGGTAGAGATAGCAGCGTTCGCTCGAGATGCTGATCTCCTCGTATAGGTCCTTATATCGGACCATAAGACAAAGATTGAGTACCTGAGGGTAGACTGTCTCCAATCGATACCGAACCGACTCTCGTACGCGTACGATAAACGACTTAACGGTTTAGGGGAATCACTGTACAGCCGAAAATTGCAGTGAAATCGCGAGCTTAGCTGATACGTTGCAACGCTCATCTTGACGCATTTAATTCCACGTCACACAGATGATACAAGAGCAGGCTGGGAAATCGCTCGATGAGATGGAGCTCGTCGCCGAAGACAGCCTCGAGTTCGACGAGCAATGGGCCGGTCTACCGATTACCCAGCGGATGAGGACCGTGAGCACCTCTTTGACCGCTGATTTGAACGGTACAGGTCTCGAATGAACGCTTTGGTGGCTCGGCGGTTCCCGAACGAGGGTCATGTATCGACGTTCGGAGACGGAACCAAGAACGAATTCGATCCGGTTAGTGATGGTCTTCCGGACCGTGCGGTTGCTCTAAGAACTCGGAGAAAATCGTGTGATCCTGAGTGGAGAGTCCAACGAGTCCGTTCGTATCGATCTGAATCCGTTCGCGCTTCTTTGGTGCGCAAATCTGGAGCACGGTACCCTCGGGTGATTGCAGACGGCGGATCTGGACGTGAGCGTACTCGTTCATGAGTTCGAACTCGGTGTCACACGTCACGTCGTCCGACGCTTCGTCGAGCCGACGCATCTCGTCGCTGTCGGGCAGGTACCGGGAGACGGCGTTCGTCTCCTGCCACGCCAACGATTCCAGTCCGAGTGCATCGACCCGAAGCGAGGTTCCCTCCGACGGAGCTTCAATCTCCAGTCGCTCTCCTTTCCGCGTTTTGAGCCTCCGAACGATAGCCGTTCGGTCAGCATTCGAGACGTCGAACTCAGCAACGACGGTGACGTACGGCCCGTGGCGTGTGTTCTCGGTCATAGAAACGTCGATATTTTACTGATACCCAGCGTGTTGTGGTCCGGTAGGATCGTCCGATCCGTGATCGAAAATCCGTCCTCGGTACGCTTCAGTGTGTCTTCACGCCGGATCGATAGTAACGAGTAGTCGGTCGTATCGCCCTGACTGTAGTAGAGGAGGACGTTACTCGTCACGGAGACGTCCTCGTCGGTCCAGTCCTCGAGCGCGACGTTCGTGACGTATCGGCGAGTACGCGCCGGTGGCCGCTCCGCCCAGGCGTAACTCGAGTCGAACCGTTCGACCCGGGCCTTGAGCGAGCCGTAATCCTCGTTGAAGAAATATCCCTCTTCGTCAAATTCGGACGGTTCGTACTCCTTCATCAGTCGACGAGACATCTGGTATCGGATGTCGTCGTCGATTAGTTCGAACCATGCATCAAGCTTCCGTTCGTCGAGGAGGTCAGCCTCCCGCTTGAAGAAGTTACGAACGTTGCGCTCTAGGACGAGCGCTCGCAGTTCGTCTGCGTCTATACCCTCAATCTCCCCGCTCATCTAAATCCCCTCCTTATCGTCGACGATCGACTCGTACCACTGTTCGTGGAACTGCCGCATCCCTCCTTCCTGAAGGTTTTCGGTGTAGGCCGTTCCTGGTCCCTCCCAGTCTTCGTCGACATCAACGTCCGTCATCCAGTCCATCCCCATCTGGTAGTTCAGCGCGTAGTTTTCCTTCCGAGCGACCCGTGCCTGGGCCGAGTCCGTGATCCCCTCCCAGAGGTTGACGTCGTCCTGCTCGAAGTTACCGGTCGGCCCGAAACTTGCAGTGTACATCTTGTACATTCGCTCCTTGAACTCCTCGGAAGCCTCCTTCGGAACGAGCGCCCAACTCCAGAGCTCCATCTTGTCGGGACCCAAGGGCCGCCACTTGCGAATCGCGAAGAACGGACAGACCTCCTTGGCGCTGTCGTCTGTCGTATTCCCGAAGTGGATGAATCCGAAGTTTGGGAAGATCGCACCGACGAACTGCAGCGCTCGCCGTCCGATGTCGAATTGCTCATCGGAGAGTCCGTCTGGCGTGAGCAGCGACTGGACTTCCTCCGGATACGTGAGATACACTGACTCGTCGAGCATTCGCGTGCTTAGCGTGTGACCGTCGACGTAGACGTGCCGGTCGATACTCTCGCCGGTCCCGGCACCGCCGACGGTCTCCTCGCCGCCGAGCTCGAGGTCGAGGATCGAGCCGTGAGCCCACGCCGTGTGGTAGCTGTCCCCGTTAAAATTCTCCGCAATCGTCTTCCAATTCGCATCGATCTCCCAGCGGTGAGGTTCGCCCATGACCTCCATCCCGCCGTCGGCCAAATCGAGTTGAATATCGAGGTACCACTTGAATCCGCCGAGATGCTCTTCGAGTGAGGGTCCGTCCTCGGCGAGCGAGCCGAAGACGAGCCCTTTGTAGCTTTCGAGTCGGGGGACGTGGAACAGGCCGTTTTCGTCCCGTTTGAGGTTCTTGAAGCCCGCATCTTTCTGCGGAACGCCGATCAATTCACCGTCGTTCTTGTACGTCCAGCCGTGATACGGACAGCGGAAGTGAGTGGTGTTCCCCTGCTCGGCCCGACAGAGCTGGGCGCCGTGATGGCGACAGGCGTCGAACAGCAGGTTGATCTCCCCGTTTTCGTCGCGGACGAAGATGAACGGGTCGTTCCCGATGTACCGTCTCGCGTAGTCGCCAGGTTCCGGAATTTCACTCTCATGGCCGATAAAAACCCACTGTTCGCTGAAGATCCGATCCATCTCCAGCTCATAAACGTCCGAATCATTATAGTATTGAAGCGGGAACTTCCCATTCTCAAGGTGTTCCCGAACGTTCCGGACAAGTTCCTCGTTCTGTAACTGGTCTCGAGACTCTGCCATACGATATCACATTTGATGAGGTCGGTTATAATATTACTGGATTAGTAACGCAGCGTGCAGCCGTAATAGAACCTCACATGGGATTTATACATATGAATGTTATCTCTTATTCATGAACGTTGGCAGTCAATCAGCGGTAGGGACAGCGCTCGGATCGGGGGTGATATCCGCTTGTTTCCGCCGAATGCCATAGAGAACGGTCCCGATAGTGATCAGTCCGAGGTAGACGGCGAACGCCAACGGCGTCTGGAAGGAAACGAACGCGAACGAGACAGTATTAATCCCGATCGCTCCAATCGACGTGTACCGTACGAGAGTTGGGGTCAGGTACCGGGATGACTGTAACGCGTCCTTCTCAAAGAAGTCCGGAAATTGAGAGGGGAGTCGAATACCGATCAGTGGGCCGATGCTAAACGTCGTCAGGAACGCGAGCGTGAGGCAGGTAGCTAGGACGCTAAGGGGGATATTCAAAAAGGTGGTCGCGATCGTAATCACGTACAGTAACACGAGGAAGTTCATCGGCTCTCCGTATTTGTTGGTCTTTCCGAATATATCCGGAATGAGGCCGTCTGACGCCGTCGCCTTTACGTATCGGTTCATGATCATGATAAAGACAATATTGGACGTAACACCGGCCAGTACTGCACCGAACCCGACGACGACGAGTAATTCCGACGGCAAATATTGGAGCGCCACGAAAGCGAGTGTCTCATTGCTGAGTTGCGTGTACGAGACGATACCAACGCTGACGACTCCGATCAAGATGGCAATGGTAATATTCGCTGTCGCAGCGATGGTAATCGACTGCGTGACTCTCTCTTCGGCATCCTTTACTCCACCACCGAAATCTACCGTGTAAAAGGAGGCCGCTGCGATACTGTATAGTAACGCGAACGCCGCAACTGCACCACCGACGCTCGGTGGCGTCAGGGGCGATAGGTTGTCTGGATTGACGGCTCCGAATCCAGGAAGGACGACCGCCGCGATCGAGATCAGCAGCAACGCGGAGAGAACAATTTCGATCCAACCGATCATCCGGAGACCGAACCAGACGACAGTGAACGAAAACGTAATCAGAAGTAAAACAAGTGAATGCGTGCTGACTATCGGGGCGACCGAGTGGATTATCTCTGCACCTGGGATCAGAATGTACTGAATGATCGCGACGGCACCGAGGCTCGTCATCATCCATACCGCTAACCAACCAATCAACTGACCCACCGACTTGTTTTCAGGTAGCAAGAGCCGAGACGGATAGAAGTAGTGTCCAGCTGACGTCGGCCATCCCTTGATCAAGGTGAAGTAAGCAGGGAAGGAGAGAAAGATGGGGATCGCGGCCAAGACGCCCAAGAGGATGATCGTCGGTCCGGCCATCGAGCCGGCCACGACGGGGGTTACCCATACTCCTCCACCGATACTGATACCGATTGCGGCAGCGACGCTTGCGAGGAACCCGATCTTCGTTTCTTCTATCTGACTCATGGTCTCGTACCTGACGTTCTGACTGAGCGCGCGTGGCGTGTAGTATCCGGTTTCATTGGTATGCAAACCCGTGTCTCGGGATTCTAAATCATAGTATATGCTACTGGGATATAAATCATGTGGTCGCTATAGAGAACGACGGTTTTGTTGATACTGCGATTCTAAATGTCAATTATAGATGGTTTGGTCGTACTCCGTAGAATTTCGATACCGTCCATAAGCGCTTGGTCACAACGCTCGAAGAGTCCATACCGCTACTGACAGCGGTATCGCGGTAACTGGGTCATATATTCTCTCTCGACCGTCTACGATCACTGAGGTGGTGTATCAGTAAGCCAGTCGTTTCACGGACGTTCATCGAACGAGTATCTCATCGCCAGTCAGAATAACTGGTCAGCACGTTTTCCTCGAGCGGCACGGAGGAATCGTCTCCTGAATCCCTAGCGATAGGACGGTCACCGAGTTCGAATTTATCTGCGCGTGCAGGGAATGCGATGCACTTGTCGCTTCTTTCGTTCTCGAATCACCTCTTGTTCCGGGATACTCGGAATAGTCCTATCGCACTGATTTACAGCCATACTATTGTAACGCAAATGTCGTAGCAGAGGAGAGAACAGGAGAGTCTCGTTCTGGGACTCGTTGAAGGATCGATAATCCTCCTGTAGGTCTCGAACCGCTATTCCGCTATAATCGGAACTCGGGGATCGTTCGTCGGAGTATCGTATCTGCAGATAGGAGGGAATACAAAATAGGACTATTTCTGTCGATAGACGTCAATTAGAGAAGGGATTGAGGATTCGAGTTAAACGAGCGAAATCAGCAGTTTTGTCGTCGAGTGAACGGACGGAATCGAGCGTTACGAATACTTCATCTTCAATTCGATCTCGTTGCTAGACTCCAGTAGGAGGGGGCCAAATTCGTCACGTATCCGGGTATCACTCAATCGGTTGGCAGGCCCGGCGATGCTGATTGCCGCGAGCACACGATCGTCCTTCTGGATGGGAGCAGCGATCGAACGGAGACCGGAAATCGACTCCTGTCTGTTGACCGCGAATCCCCGCTCTCTCACATCGGCTAGTTCGTCGAAGAGCGTTTCCTCGTCCGTTATCGTCCGTTCAGTTCGCGCCGGCAGTCCGTACTGATCGATGATCTGTCGAACGTGCTCCTCCTCTCGATATGCGAGAATCGCTTTGCCGCTCGCGATCGAGTGAATCGGAACTCGATCACCGACGTTGGCCTCCATAGGAACGGAGTTTTCGCCAGTAGCCTGCTCAATAAGCACCGATTTTCCGTACTCCTCGACGACCAGCCAGACCGTTTCTCCCGTCCGCTTGGCGACGTTCTGGAGGATAGGTTTTGCCGTGGATACGATTCCGGTCGATCGCTGTGCGTTCATCCCGTAGTAAAACAGTTTAAGGCTGAGCTGGTATTCGCCGTCCGTTTTGACGATATACTGTGCAGTCTCGAGCGTGTGGAGGTAATCGTGAACCGTGCTCGTCGCCATCTCGAGGTGGTTCGTAAGTTCCATCAGTGTGGCCCCGTCCAGTTCGTCGATCGCGTCGATGACCTTGGCCGCGTTCAGTACCGTGTTCAAATTCTGGTCGGTATCAGACGGCCCAGACATATCTTGAGAAATGTTTTGTAGGCGTATGAATCTCTCGCTTCTCCAACGGTAGGTGAATTGGGAGAATAGCGATTCGCCTTGACAGCAGAACGCTTCGCGTTCTGGAAACGGCGCAGCCGTCGGAAGTCGCAGTTGATCTGGGAGAAAGTATTTCGAAAATGTCGCGGGTTAGTCCGCGAGACACATCCGAATACCGCTGTCGATTACCAAACTTATTATACGCTCGATAGCGTACGTACAGCTGAGCTATGACGGATGACTTTCGCATCGGTTTGATAGTACCAAGTTCGAACGTCACCATGGAAACGGAAATCCCGGCAATGCTGAATGCTCGTCCAGACCACTATGGCGAGGAGTTCACCTTCCACTCCAGTCGAATGCGGATGCAAAGCGTCACCCAAGAGGAACTCGAGCAGATGGACGAGCAATCAGAACGCTGCGCGACCCTGCTCTCCGACGCCCGCTGCGATGTCCTCGCGTACGCATGTCTCATCGGAGTTATGGCACAAGGGCCGGGTTACCATGAGGAGAGCGAGGCGATGCTCCACCAGCGAACTGTTGAGAACGACGGCGATGCGCCTGTCGTGACCAGCGCCGGCGCGCTCGTCCGCGCGCTCGAGCGACTGGAAGCCGAGAGAGTTGCCCTGATCGCACCGTATGTAGAGGAACTCACCCGAACGATGATCGATTACTTCGAGAGCGCGGGTGTCGACGTGATAGACTACGAGACGCTCGAGTGTCCTGATAACCTAGAGGTCGCTCAACTCGATCAGCGAAATCTCATGAATATCGCTGCCGACCTCGATACCGACGGTGCTGACGCACTGATTCTCTCGTCGTGCGTCCAGATGCCGTCTCTGAACTCGATTCAGGCCGCAGAGGACAAGTTCGGAGTGCCCGTGTTCTCTGCGGCAACTGCGACGACATACGAAATCCTCGACAATCTCGGTCTCAGCACACAGGTTCCCGGGGCGGGACGGCTCCTGTTCGGCGACGTCGACTTCAGTACCCGCTAAGAGTCGTTGGAGCCAATTGCGAGATCGCCACGTGATCAATCAAGACTCAGAGTTAGTAGCTAAGTATAGTTAATTTTCCAGTATCGGTTGAAGCAAGCAGATATCACGAGCGACTTCGTGATAATGTCCGAGCGAAGTGAGTGACGAGACGATTACGTTCTCGGTTGAAGGTGGTCACCTCAGATGAGCCCAACGGCCACAGCTGCGTGGGTCAGAGCTGCAGCGATGGGAATTAGGAACGCGGTTCGGAGGACGAGCAAGAGGAACAGATCGCGGAATCGCATCGGGATATCGTCGAACATATCGACCATCATCGGAGCTGGGGCGGAGAAGAAGATCGCCTGGGCGGCCGTGACGATAACGACGAACACCTGTGTGGTAAGACTCGCTTCGACGACAAACGACGCGCCGATGAAGAACTCTGCACCGCCGAGAATAATACCGATCGTCGCCGTTTGCGGGTCCGGAATACCGAGAAGGGACATTAACGGGACGAACGGTGCGGCGAGAAGCTCGAAGAGGGCAGTGTACTCCTCAACGAGGAGAACTGCCATCGACATCGTTAACACGGATCCGACGACCATTCCAGCCAGTTTCAGTCCGTCAAAAAAACCGGTAATCGACGTACGCGCGATCGAGTCGCCCTCTTTCGCCGTTTTCACGCCTTCGTTGAAGGCAAACCAGAAGTAATCACTGACGGTTCCAGTGAACTGTGGTTCGGGCTCCGGCTCTGCAATGTATTCCTCGGGCACCGTTGAGAGCGGAGGAATGCGAACGAGAATTGCCGCGACGATGAGGGTCGCGATAGTATACAATAGAAGGATAATCGGAAAGAGGTGAAGGAGACCAAGAAGTGCAGCGACTGCCCCTACCGTTCCGACGTTCGCAGTCGCGAAGCAGGTACAGATAGCGAACACTTCGCGCTTGTTATATCCGCCTCGGTCGAAGACATTGCGGGTGAGGTAGTAGCCGATACTGAACGAACCGAGCCACGACGCCGCGCCGTCTAGGGCCGACCGACCAGGGAGGTTGAACGCAGGGCGCATAATCGGTTGGGCGAGCGTGCCGATGAACTGAAGGCCGCCGAGTTCCGCCAACAGATTGACGAAGATCGATCCGATCGGAATCACGAGGGCAACCGTAATGACGAGTGCTCCCCAAGCAGTGTCGACAATCGGATCAATGAGCACCCACTGGGGTCCGACATTGAAGAGAATCGCTATCGCGAGAAAGACAGCAAGAACACGGAACAACCAGAATACCGACGACGTCTGCCAGTAATCTAACTGGAGCAACTCCTCCGTCCGTTCATCGACGGTGATCGTCCCTCGGTAGTGAAGTTCCGAGATCGTCGTCAGAATCCCGCCCGCTGCAATCACCCCGAACGCGAACACGTTGACGGCAGACATCGATGCATCCTGAATGAGAGTCATCATGATATCGAGCGGGATCGTGACTTGACCCTCCCATTGAACCGGAACCACAAATACGAACGCACCACTTATAAACGCGATGAGAAACCTCAGCGTAGATGTCCACTCTCTTTCGGCGAAATCTATCTCGTCTATCGATTTTGTGTCTCGCTGGACTGTCTCACCAGATACGTGATCGTCATCCTCCCAGCTCTGGCTGTCAAACATGGATAGAGAAACCATATTACGGTATATAAAAACACCGGTTATATGTTGGCATTGACCGCACAATCATAGTGGTGCGGTAATGAGGAGGAATGAGTGCCACGGTCTGATACCCGTCCGCTCGTTGGTGATTAGATAGGTGAACCTAGAATTTTAAATGCGAACAAGTATATCATCATCGTCGACTACGCAATCAAACGTCCCGATGCGCTGGCCCGAGGCCTCATGCTCGCCCGTTTCAAGGTCCCACTCCCAGAGATGCCACGGACAGGAGACCGTACAGGCCTCGGTATCGACGCCGCCGCGTTCTTCGGTCCACGTGTCTTCGGCGTTGATCTTCCGATCGCCCGCATTACAGAGCGGTGCGCGTTGATGGGAACACCGGTTACTGATCGCGTAGTAGTCGTCACCGGTGTTGAACACGGCGATCTCGATCCCGTTGACATCGAATCCCTCGCCCTCTCCTTTCGGGATGTCGCCGACCTCTGCAACCTTCGTGAAGTTGTCAGTGTCAACCATCGGTCTAGATATCGAGGATGTCCGTAGCGTTCCCGTTGAGGATCTGTTCACGCGTGTACTCGTCGAACGCACGCGACGTGTAGAACCACGTCGGCGGGTCCAACGTCTGATGAGGCCAATCACTTGAGTAGATGAACATATCGCTAGCCATCGAGATCTCGAGGAGGTTCTCCGCGTTCCCGGCGTTACGTGGCAACGCGAACGGTTGCGTGCAGAGGTAGATGTTATCCCGGAGATACTCGCTGGGCGCGCGTTCGAGATATCTGTCACCAGAGTCCATCTTTCGAGGCGTGATCTGCACGTCTTCGGGATGCATCTCGTAGAACTCGTCCATACGGTAGCGGAGGAACGGCACCCACCAGTGACCGCCCTCCTGGATGACGACGTCGAGATCGGGATACTTATCGAAGACACCGCGCATGATCATGTTGACGACGTTGACCATTGCGTGAATAGGCCAGTCGAAACCGAGCACCTCCGTCCACGTCAACATATCATCACCGACGTAAGAGTGCTGAGGCCAGTAGGCCAGCGACCCGTGAAGCACCAGCGGGAGATCGTTCTCGACGAGCGCCTCGAAGACGGGATCGAACTGCTCGTTACCCCACGGCACCTTCGGATCGAACCAGGAGTAGGCCGCGACGATCCCATCTTCATCCGCAACGCGTTCGATCTCCTCAACGGCGTACTCGGGGTCCCACTTCGGGACCATCATCGAGGTATAAATCCCTTCGTCGACGAAGTGGTCGAGCATGTAGTCATTGGCCGCCTGACAAACGGCGTTCTTCAACACCGGGTGGTGTTGGAGGGGGAGGTTATTGATCCCCGCGTTGACGATCGGCTCGTCGACGGCGATGGGCTCGCAAGCCTCACGAACGTCCTCGGCGTACTTGGCTCGGCCCTGAGTGAACAGTCCTTCCTGACCTTCCTTGATCGCATAGGCTGCATCCCACTTGCCCATCACCGGCGTCGGACCGAACTCCGTCGTCAGCTTGTCCAGCGCACGGTCATCCTCAACGTACGTCAGTAGCTCGTCTTCATCTGGATTGACGTGGAAGTCCAGGTCGACGATGTAGTCCTCGAACGCCTGATCCGGAACCTCCTTATCCCTATCGAGCCTCTTGACTGATGATACCATACACTCGCGTATTCTCAATCATCGTTATTCAACCTTATGATCGGATTTCAGGCCCATCAGAAGGAGATATGGAAAATATTTACCGACCACCATTCGGGATTACCGAATAGAGTTGTTCGAAATAATAGATTGGTGCTGAATAGGGGCAGTGATATTCCATGGCGCCAGGAGAATTACAAAGGTACGTTTGTAATAGTAGGGCAACTACCGTTCGAAGTCGCCGAACGATTATATTTCTTATAATTAAAGATGTTGTATATGTACGCGTTATCAAGATGGCGAAAACTGACATAATTCAGTTTTGCGGATATTGCAACTTTAGCTCGAGTTCGTTCGTGGCCTCGAGCAACAACGGTTTGATCTCGTCGTGACAGCGCTTGGTGGTGAGTCGGTTGGCGGGGCCGGAGACGCAGATCGCACCGTGGATCGTGTTCTCTCCCAATACCGGCGCACCAATCGCTCGCAGACCGTCTATGGTCTCCTTGTCGTTGAGCGCGATACCGTCATCGCGGATTCGCTTGAGTTCGGCCTGCAGTTCGTCACGATCGGTGATCGTGTGGGGTGTCAGTTCGGGTAACCCGTGTCGATCGATGATCTCCTCGACACGCTCATCGGAGAGATACGCCAGGATGAGCTTCCCAGTTGCGAGGTGATGTAACCGCGCTCGACCACCGACACTCGCGTGCGTCTGTACGGCCTTTTCACCCATTGTCTTGTCGAGGTACACCGCCTTCCCATGTTCTTCGACAATAAGCCACGCGACTTCACCTGTTTCGTCGGCCAGATCCTCAAGAATGGGATTCCCCACGCGGGTGATAGGGCGGTTGTTCTTGACGAACATTCCATGCTCGAGAAACTTGAGACTGAGCTCGTAGACGTTGTCGATTCGGACTACGTACTCGTTACTCTCTAGCGTAGCGAGATGACCGTGTATCGTACTCTTCGCAAACTCGAGTTCATTGGTTAGCTCCGCCAGTGACGCACCGTCCATCGACTGTAACGTAGCGATTATCTTGAACAGCGTGTCGGTTGTTTTGACCCGGCGATTGGGACTGTTACCCATTGTTGTGCCATATGAACGTATACAACTGACAAAACACTTTCGGAGAAGCAGCATCCGAGCCAAACTGGTCGATACGACGGTTGAATACAATTCCAAGTCCAAGCCTGAGTCAGATCAGTACTGTATAGATAAGAGAAACCACCAGTTGAGACGGCGATGCAGTGAGACGAGACAATCTACAACGCAGGGAAGACGACAATCGCGGAGTTGGCGAGTCAACTGAATCCCGAGACCAGTGACCGAATTTGCTACCTCTCCGATCACGGTGACAAGTAGCGGTTCTATGGAATTTGGAAAGAGGGCACCATCTAGTTAGCGCAATTCGAGAAGCGGACAGGTCGTAGAGCTAGTTTGGCCATGCAGCTTGTAGACCTGCTCAGCGAGGGCTACGCAGCGGAATTTGAGGTGTCTTTGGAGCGAGAGCGGACGGCGACACCCGTCAGGGTGTTCGCCGTCTGTCTCCACGCGACCAGTTGTTCACTTCGATAGACACAAGCTATTCTTCGATTTCTCGGTGTTGAACGCTCTCATCAACCAACCTGGCACGGAGTACATCGGCTGGCTAACAGCGTTTCAGACCCGCCGACGTCGAAGCCGTCGCGAATTGTGATTAATTGGATAGGTGACAAGATCAACGGCGACCGTTCCTAGATATATACTGCAATCAACTTAAACTCGCGGTTGATTCTCGATATCGCAGTCTTCGGACGACGAGGCACAGATCCAGCCGCTACGTTCCTGCATAAGTTGACCGAGAACCACGATCTCTCCGAGATGGTGTTTCTCGTTGATAGCTATGGCTATCTGACTGCCCTCTCCCAATTAGGATTGAGCGGTCAACTCGACTACGTTTATCGAAAAGTGGTTTCACACCTTGAAGATGCGCGTTGACCACTTCCATAATTCATGGGTGGGCGATCGGGCGAGCGTCAGAGAATGGCTTGAACAGTTTGTACACTCCTACAACGCGCAACGACCGCACCAATCATTAACAGACAAATACCAGCGGAGGAGCTAAACAGAGCTTATATAGTCTCATTTTTCACCTATAGTATTTTAAATTAATATTTTTGTCACAATACTATAAATTTGTTGAACTATAAATAATTTCCAATTCCTGTTCCTTATTTATTAACCCGCGAATCTGAGCTGTCCTTCGAGCGGGATAGCAATGTATGACATATGTGCGTATGTAAACTAGGGTCGATATTGAGCTCGTTACGGGCCGTTGCCTCTGTTCTGATATAGAAACTCATTTTACGCTCATGTCACTATCTCTCACCAGTGACCGAACCCCAACCCAAGAAAACAGAAACGACATGCGGCTGTAAGCTCGGCCGAGTCGCCGCGAAGTACGACTTAGCCGATCTCGACGAGACGCTAGTCGGGGACTGGACTGGCGACGGCGATGAACGACGCAGCACGCGCGAACTCGCAACGTACGTGAACCAACAAATATTGAAGATAGCGCTTACGAACGCGGATATCCCGCCCAAAGAGGGGGAGATCGAAAACATGTACAGATTGCTCACGAGCGACGATGTCACCAGCGGAACGCGCATCGAGATAAGAAACGAACTCGAGCGCGACGGCGTCCCGATCGAAGCAGTCGAATCCGACTTCGTCTCCCATCAGACGGTCTACAACCATCTGACTAAGTGTCTCGAGGCGTCAATCGAAACTCCCAATGATGAGGAACGACTCGAGCGAAGCGAGGAGAAACTGGGTGCGCTCAAAAACAGAACGGCGGCAGTCACCACGGACACGGTCGAACAACTGGATCGCAAGGGGATTCTCGAAATCGGTAAATTCAACGTAAACGTCTCCGTGACAGTGACCTGTGAGGACTGCTTCCGGGAATACACAGTTAGAGACTTGCTTGACCAACGGGCCTGTAATTGTCAAGAGCCGGGCAGCGCTGAGATCTAAGTGTCGATTGGCCGGTTTGCAGATGTCTCTGTATGCGCAGGTGAAACGGCAATACCTATGTGTGTGGAGACGTATGAAATAAAACATGGCAAGTAGCACAGAAGAGAAGGTGCAAGAAATTCCTGAAGGAGCGACGCTTTCTGTCAGTAATATCGGTGGTATCGACGAGACAGAAGTCTCTTTCCAAGAAGGGGTAACGATTCTCTCTGGACGGAATGCGACCAACCGGACGTCGCTGCTACAGGGAATCATGGCAGCACTCGGAAGCGATCAGGTGAGTCTCAAAGCAGACTCCGACGAGGGGAACGCGACGCTCGAATTCGGCGACAACATCTATCGGCGTCGGCTCGAACGGCGAGCCGGAGCGATCACCACCGAAGGCGACCCCTACCTCGAGGATCCGGAACTCGCGGACCTGTTCGCGTTTCTGCTCGAGTCCAACGAAGCGCGCCGGGCTGTCAGGAGTGGTGACGACCTCCGCGAGTTAATCATGCGTCCAGTCGACACGGCGGCGATCAAGTCCGAAATTGAACGGTACGAGCAGCGAAAGCGAGAGCTCGACGAACAACTCGAGGAGCTGGCGTCGTTGAAAGACCGCCTGCCTGACCTCGAGGCCAAGCGGACGCGACTCACCGACAAGATTGAGACGCTACAGGACGAACTCGAAACGGCTCGAACGGATCTCGAAGAAGCAAACGTCGACGTCGAACAGCGACGGGAAGAGAAATCGAAGCTCGAGACGAAACTCGAAGAGCTACGCGAGACGCGATCGGAACTCGAACGGATCCGCGATCGAATCGGGACCGAACGCGAAAGTATCGAGGCACTGGAGGAAGAACAGGGCGAGATGCGAGACCGGCTCCAGTCTCTCTCGACCGAGGGCGAAGAGGATATCGGTCGTCTCGAAGCCGAGATTGAGACGCTGCAGGAGGAGAAAACGGACCTTTCCGACGAAATCTCACAGCTCCAGAGCACGATCCAGTTTAACGAGCAACTCCTCGACGAACCCGACTCCATCCTCGCAGACGATGACCGAACCGACGACGGACCAGTAACTAATCAGTTAACCAATGATTCCGAGACGGTTACGTGCTGGACCTGCGGCTCGTCGGTCGCCCGCGAACAGATCGAGACGACGATCGAGCAACTCCGAACCGCACGACAGGAGCGACTCGAAGAGCGATCCGAGATCAATGCCGAACTCGAGGGCCGGCGGGACACGCTCTCGACGATCAACGAAAATCGAGCCGAATACCAACAGACTCAGCAACGCCTCAAGTCAATCACTGACGAGATTGAGCGCCGGAGCGACCGAATCGACGAACTCACTGACGACCGCGAAGCGCTTACCGTCGAAATCGACGAACTTGAGGACGAAGTCAATAACCTCGAAACTGAGGAGTATAGCGGCATCCTCGACCAGCATAAGGAGGTCAATCAGCTCGAGTTCAAACTCGAACGCAAGGAACGAGAGCGCGATGAGATCGAAGACAAAATCGCCACGATCGAGGAGCGTCTCGGCGAGCGAGACGAACTCGAAGCGCGTCGTGAGGACATCACGGACGAACTGACGGATCTCCGGACCCGGATCAATCAGATCGAAGCTGATGCGGTCGAGGCGTTCAACGAACATATGGAGAATCTGCGTGAGACGCTCGGATACGACAACCTTGACCGGATCTGGATCGATCGGACTAGTCGCGAGGTCCGCGAGGGGCGTCGGAAAGTTTCGAAGTCGTCGTTCGATCTCAAGATCGTCCGCACTACCGACGAGGGTGCAGCCTACGAAGACACGATCGACCACCTGAGCGAAAGCGAACGAGAAGTGACTGGACTCGTATTCGCGTTAGCCGGCTATCTCGTCCATGACGTGTACGAGACGGTCCCGTTCATGCTGCTCGACTCCCTCGAGGCGATCGATTCCGAACGGATCGCGGCGCTCGTCGAGTACTTCCACTCGTACGTTCCATATCTCGTCGTGGCGCTGTTAGACGAAGACGCGCAGGCCATCGATGAGGATCACGCCCTCCTCACGGAAATCTAAGCGGTTCAGAGAGACAGGGGGTATATCGGTTGATCAAGTTCAGCCGAGGCTCTTTAGGGTAGCAGGTTAGGCCAAGTATTATAATGTTTGTATTAATAATGTTGTTTGCTTCTATTATGGTTTATCTATAGCATCTAAAAATGAGTGGATCATTGAGCAAACTTGAACATGTCGCTCGCAGACTGCTCAACGAGTGCTACGCGGCGAAATTTGATAACCTAGAAAGCGGGATCAGACAGCAACGTCATCAGGGTGTTCGCCGTCCGCCTCTATGCCACCGAGTGTTCGCTTCGAGAGACACACGATTACTCGTGTGACCCATCAGAACGCGAAGCGTTCTGAGGACGCCTTGGAAGATGTGAATCGATACTAATCACCTTAAAGTCTGAGAGAGTAGACGATACTCTACCTATATTACGATCGTACTTTTGTAAATATCGTTGGAAGGGACCCCTCCCGGATCTCTGAACCGATAGTAGACTCCATTTATGATCGAACACCATACCTAGAGGTAGTTCCGATGAATCCGGATTGAATCCACCAAATAGATATTTAGTTAGTCGAAATAGCGTCTTATTCGAATGGGAAGATTTTCGATCCGGCATTGTCCAAAATCGCTCTTGAAGGGACTGATCCCACAGATACACGTTTATCTCGGTCTAATCGCTACTCTCCGGTATTATACATCCGATAGTTAAGAAATAATTTGGATATATGGCTTCAATTCTCGGTAGATGTTCCGACGATGCCGGAACATTTATCCGGACCAATTCCGATTTCTACATATGGGTAACAATAGCCGAATAAAATCCATCCAAACGGCCTTTGAGTTGGTTGAGGGACTCGAACGTCTTGATGGGGCACGTGCCTCGACACTCGCCGAGCACGTTGATAAGCCCGTTAGTACCGTTCACGACTATCTCAAAACGCTGGAGGAGATACAGTACGTGACGAAGCAGGACAACGTGTACCGACCGGGAACGCGGTTCTTGGAGATCGGCGAAGCGGAACGGATGAAGCGACCGCTCTATCGCGTCGCCGAACCCGAACTCGCCTCACTCGCCGAGGAGACCGGCGAACTGGCCTCGCTAATGATTGAGGAGCACGGGAACGGCGTCCTCCTCGACATCAAGAAGGGGGAAGACGCGATTCAGCTCCACACCTATCCGGGCGTTCGGATGCCCCTGCACACGTCCGCGCTGGGGAAATCGATCCTCGCCCACCTCCCCGACGATCACGTCGACGAAATCATCGACGAACACGGACTCCCCGCCATGACGAAAAACACGGTGACGTCTCGCGACGAACTGGAGGAACAGTTCGCCGATGCTCGAGAGCAGGGCTACGTGATCGATCGCGGTGAACGGATCGACGGCGTCATCTGTCTCGCGGCTCCGATCCTCAGCCGACAGGACCGCGTTCTGGGCGCGATCTGTGTCTGTAGTCCCGCCAGCCGTATCGACAACGACGACGATCTAGAACGGATCAAAGACGCCGTCATGCGGACGGCGAACATGATTCAGGTGAACCTCAACTACTCCGGTACACGATAGAAGGTGCGGTAGTCGACCGTCGTCAATTCGCCACTGACACTCTGCACCAGACTGTTGTTGGGTTGGCGACGATGGTCGACCAGTTCTCGACTGAGGAGAGTGCGTGCGTCGCCGGGCACCCAAAGCAGCCCAAGCGTAAGAATAATCACGAAATATGCGGAAACTCAATCTATGTCACAGCGTGGCGTAGCTTGGGACCCGTACGGATACTACAGAACGAAAAGTAATATCGCTCAGTTTCTCGACGAATACGACTACGACTCGTACGCGGAAACGAGACCTGACTCCGAGGACGAACTTGCACGATTTTGGGACGCAGCGGTCGAAGATACGGGTCTTGTCTGGGAAACGCCCTACGAAAAGGTACTCGACACGTCGAACGGCTATCCGTTCGCGAAGTGACCAGCGATCTCGAGTCGATCCGACACGTCGAAGGGACCCGGTTCCGGCGCGCCAGGCTCGAGATCGAGTGGACAGAGGTCGACGACAGGACCTCGTACGACGGCCATCTGTCGCTGATCGGTACCAGCGACGCCGAGTCCCAGCGAGAGATCGTCGCCGCCCTCACTGCGGACCCGCGACTCAACCACGTCGAGATTACACTGGAGACGCCCCGCTGGTCGTTCCGCTGAACCGGCGCGTCATCGATCGACATCCTCCATCGATCCGCTGACGCTGCGATCCGCCTGTTGCTCAGGCTAACAGATGAGTACCCATGTCTGGCAACGGGAGCGACATCGATTAAGGAGATACAGAACAGAACTAGCAGTGCCCGCGTTAGCCGACCATCGTGAGTCCGCCACTAACGCTCAGCACCTGTCCAGTGATGAAATCCGCATCGGAACTGGCGAGAAAAGCGACGCCACCTGCGATATCTTCCGGTTCGGCCATCCGTCCGAGCGGGACTTGCTTCGCCATGCCACCGAGAATTTTCCCACCGAGATCGGACTCTTTCATCTCGTCAACCAGCGGTGTGTCCGTCGGCCCTGGAGCGACGGCGTTGCAGGTAACGCCATTCCGGGCCAGTTCACGAGCGATCGTTTTGGTAAATGAAACGATTCCACCTTTGGCACCTGAGTACACCGCCTCGCCGGAACTTCCGACGCGAGCGGCATCCGACGCAATATTAATTATCTTTCCCTCCGTGTCCGTCTCGACGAAATGGTTTGCGACCGCGTGGGCGCAGTTGATTTGCCCTTTGAGATTGATATCGATTAGTTGATCCCAGATCTCAGGATCTTGGTCGACGAACCACTCCAGCCGATCCCAACCAGCGTTGTTGACGAGCAGGTCGACGCCGCCCTCGGATTCGACGACTCCGGCGACCATCGACTCAACATCGTCGTAGTCGGTCACGTCGGCGACGGCAGTGAGCGCGTTGCCACCGGCATCCTCGATCTCCGCGACTGTCTCCGCAGCGCGTTCTTCTTCGAGATCGTTTACGGCAACTGTCGCGCCCTCTTCCGCGAGTCGGAGCGCGATAGCGCGACCGATGCCTTGTCCACTGCCAGTAACTATCGCTGTCGTCTCAGCTAACCCTCGCATAGTGGAAAATACGAGGGCGGCGACTTAATTGTTTCTCAAAAAAGGACAGGCGCTAGTCGTCTCGGTACTTGTATCGTTGTTTCTTCCCGGTCGCTGTCCGCTCGATCTCGTCGACGAACTCGTATTTGCGGGGGCGTTTGTAATCCGCGAGGCTTTCGTTATCCTTGCAGTACTCGTCGAGATCGTCCGCGTCGAGGTCGTCTGCGACGACGTACGCGGTGACGATCTGGCCCCACTCCTCGTCTTCGGTACCGACGACGGTAGCCGCTTCGACGTCATCGTTAGCCTCCAGGGCCTCCTCGACTTCGATCGGCGAGACGAGTTCACCGCCCGAGAGGATCATGTCGTCGGCGCGGCCGGTGATCGTGAGATACCCGTCGTCGATCACGCCGAGGTCGTCGGTGTAGTACCAGTCGCTCCGGATCGACTCTTTGGTCTTCTCCTTGCTACCGAAGTAGTAGTCCAGCGCGGCATCGCTGGACACGACGATCTCGCCTTCCTCACCGTGCGGAACCGTTTCATCGGGCGCGACGACGCGGGAGCGGTCGAACTCGATGATGTTGACCTCGGTGTCGTTCGTGGGTCGCCCCGCCGATCCGGCGTGTTCGGGCAGGTCCTCCGGTCGGAGCATCGTATCGAGTAGCGTCTCCGTCGTCCCGTACCCGTTGTACAGGTTCGGCGTGATCGTCTCCATAATCTCCTCGGCCAACTGTTTCGACAGCGGCGAGCCCATACACAGCAGACAGTCCAGACTGGAGAGGTCACGCTCGTCGATCCCCTCGAGTTCGGTCATCCGCTGGGCGACGGTCGGGACGCCCACGATATGTGTGACGTCCTCCGTTTCGACCATCTCGACCACCGACTCCGGTTCCCAATCCTGCGTGACGAGGATCGTCCCACCGGCTTCGATCACGGGATGGACCGTGAGATCCACCCCGCCGGCGTGGAACCACGGCGAGAGCTGGAGCGCGACGGTCGCCTGTGAGTGACCGATATTTCGAGCCCCTTCCTGTGCGCGGTTGGACGCCGTCTCGGCCGTGAAGGTGACGCCTTTCGGCATCCCGGTCGTGCCGCTCGTGTAGAGGATGTACGTTGGGTCGCCGGGTTCGATCGGAACCTCGGGTGGCGGGCTTGCGTCGTCATCGGCGAGCGATTCGAAGGATTCGTCCGCGTTCGCACAGTCGTCGACGCCGACAGTGTGGGCCGTAACGGTCGCAGACTCCAGTGCGGCGGTGATGTCGTCTTCGACCGCCGCGTCGTAGACCAGGACCTTCGGAGCGATGTCGTCGAAGATGTACCTGAAGTTGTCCTGTGCGAGCATGAAGTTGATCGGCACCGGCACCGCACCGAGTTTGTAACACGCGTACAGGGTCACCGGAAACTCGACCGTATTGAACAGGACCATCGCGACGCGATCGCCCTTCCGGACACCGCGATCCGTCAGCGCGTTTGCGATGCGGTTGACCCGCTCGTCGAACTCTGCGTAGGTGACCGTCTCGTCCGAGTCGACGATCTCGAGCGCCGGCTTGTTCGTCCGCCACTCCACATTCCGCTCTAAGTACCGTCGTTGGGTAATCACAACGCTATATGGTTGAGCAATTACAATGAATCTTTGCATAGATATAAGGTATATAATAGTAGTTGGTGACGCGATAGCGATATACGGCTCCGACCGGCAGCGTTTACAGCGCGGCGAGCCCGCCGTCAACGTGAAGGATTTCGCCGGTAACCCACTCATTACGCGGATCGGCCAGCAACGCTACGCTCTCGGCAACGGCGCTCAGGGGAACAGCGTCGCCTTTCGGTACCCGCGCCTCTAACTCCGCCATCGCCGCCGCCGTCTCCGACGATACCGACGCGTAGTAGTTGTCCTTTCGGAGGGGGCCAGGATTGATCGCGTTGACACGAATCCCGTTCTCAGCCTGTTCGACGGCCAGGTAGCGAACGAGACATTCCAGCGCTGATTTCGCGCTCGCGAGAAGGCCGTGCAGTGGCATGTAGGTGTGGCTGTCGTTGCCCGACACGGCGACGATACAGCCGTCGTCGCCCATCAAATCGAGCGCACGCTGTGCCGAGAGCAGAAATCCCGTGACGCCCAGATCGTAGGTCAACGCGATGTCTTTTACCGTGACCTCGTCCAGCGACTTAAACGCCGTGACGGCCGCGTTGTGGATGAATACGTCGATTTTCTCGTACTCGTCACCGACACGGTCGAATAGGTGGTCGATGGCATCGGAATCGCCCGCGTTTGCCTGCACGGCGAGGGCTTCGGCCTCTGGGTGGGCCTCCTCGACTGCGACGACGGTCTTGGCCGCCGCCTCCTCATCCGACCGGTAGTTGACGACGACGGTGGCGCCGCGCGCTCCGAACTCCTCGGCGATGGCCCGGCCGAGACCGCGACTCGCGCCCGTGATCACGACGACTGCATCCTGCCACTCGTGAGTCTGGCTCCTTGACATCGCCCTGATGTGCAATCGCCGTCCTAAAGACCGTTTCCCCGTGACTCCACCCACACCTGTCGGAACAGGAACGTGAAGTTTTACGAGGGAGGACAATTACGGATGTGGTATGGACGTGCAAGCAATCGATACCATGTGCCGAGGGTTCTATGTGGAACCCGAGCTCGCGAAACCGCTCTTCGAAGTCCGAGAGTTCAAGACACTCGCCAAGTCCACGTTCGGCGGCGTGATGGCGAAACACGACATCCCCGAGGACGAAGCGTGGCGCGTGTTCGGCGTGCTCGGCAACGAATCGCTGGAGGAGACGGTCGACGAAATGGACGAGGTCGGCGTAGAGAAGATTTTTCTCGATCAACTCGTCCAGTGGTCACGGGATGCGAAGCAGGCGCTGACGCTACTCAGCGTCGAAGAACTCGCGGAGATGGTCGATCGGTCGGACGGCCGCGTCGTCCCCGGCGTCGGCTACAATCCCCACCGGATCCCGGAGAGCCTCGAGCGGATCGAGCGAGCCGTTGAGGACCACGACTTCAAGTACATCTGGTTCCACCCGATGACGTTCGGTCTCGAGCCGACCGACGAGAAGTGTTACCCGCTGTACGCCAAGGCCAACGAACTCGACGTGCCAGTGAGTTTCCAGACCGGCCAGTCGGCCGAGCCACTGCCGAGCGAACCCGGCCACCCGATGTACGCCGACGAAGTCGCGATGGACTTCCCGGACCTCACGCTGGTCCTTACCCACACGGGGTGGCCCTGGACCGAGGAGTGGTGTTCGATGCTTTGGCGACACCCGAACGTCTACGGCAATATCGGCGCCTATTATCCCTCCTTCCTCCCCGACAGTCAGGTGGAATTCATCGACGGTCGCATCCGCGATAAGGTGATGTGGGCGACCAACGGACTCGGACTGAAGCGATGCAAGGAGGAGTTCCTCGAACTGGACGTCCGCGACGAGACCAAACGAGCCGTCCTCCGCGAGAACGCGCTTGAGGTCTTCGACATCTGACCGCCGACAGTAATCCGTAGCGTCGGTCCCGTCTCGTCCCGAATCTTTAATAGCTGATGCCGGGATCTCACGGTATGGAGTTCGGATTGACAGAGACGCAGCAGATGATCCAGTCACAAATCCGTGACTACGTCCTCGAAAACGTGGTCGGCGAGAACCTAGACTGGGACGACGTGGACTTCCCTCACGACGTGTACGACGACCTGATCGATATGGGCGTACTCGGCCTGCATCTTCCGGAGGAGGCCGGTGGCGAAGGGTTCGAGCCGGTGACAGCGGGCCTCGTCTACGAAGAACTGGGCCGCGGCGACGTGGGCCTCACGATGCTCGCGCTCTCGGAGAACCTGGCGACCAAGATTGTCTGGGAACACGGCGACGGCCACCACCGGGAGGTCGCCGAGCGGGTCTGTGCGGGTGAAGAGCACATCTGTTTCGCGCTCACCGAGCCCGATCAGGGATCGGACGCACGGAACCTCGACACCACGGCCGAACCGACCGACGACGGTTTCGTCCTGTCGGGCGAAAAGACGGCGATCACTGGAGCGACGCTCGCAGATTGGGGACTCATCCTCGCTCGCGAAACGGGTGGGGCCGACGACATCCGCGGATATCTTATCGATCTCGACAGCGACGGCATCGACATCCAGCCCTACGCCGGTCTGGGGTGTGAGGTAAGCGGCTGGGGGCAAATCTTCATCGACGACGTAGAGATTCCGGCTGAGGCCCGGATCAGCGAGGAGAACGCGTTCAAGATGGCGATGCGGACGTTCGACAAATCACGCGCCTGGATCGCGCTATACGCGCTTGGCGCGGCCCAACAGTCGCTCGACGAGACCGCGACCTACCTCACCGACCGCGAGGCGATGGGAAATCCCCTCGCCAGCTATCAGGGGCCACAGTTCGAGCACGCCGAGTGGCAGACCCGCGTCGACGCCGCGCGGCTCAAAGCTTACCAGACGCTCTGGAAAGCCGGCGAGGGCGAACCCCACACGAAAGACGCGGCAATGACGAAGTGGTACGCGCCGGAAGTCGCCGTCGACACCGTCCGTTCCTGTCTCGTCTTGCACGGCCACTACGGCTACTCCGACGACTTCGGGATAGGCAAACGCCTCCAGGACGTGCTCGGCCAGCAGATCGCCGACGGCGCACCTCATGTCCAGAAGCTCATCGTCGCCCGCGAGACGTTCGGCCGCGAGTACCTCTCGTACGACCGGTGAATCAAACGTACCCGCGATGGACCGTCATCCGAACCCGTGATAGAGATCGGCGCCCGACCGCGATACCGCATAAAATCATCGGCGTAGTTATCTGAACCGACCGAGAACTGGACCGATACTCGAGCCCAAACTATTATTTCTCGGCGAAATCGGCGACCAGTCCGCTCGTCTCCTCGTCGAAACTGGCGAGCGTGTTACACAGTAGTTCGTAACTGAGGCCAGTTTCGAGCGGGCTCTCCGCCCCCGTCTCGACGGCGTCGAGGAGGTACGGCAGAACGTGGTCGGGCTTCTCCGCGAGCGTTTCGGCGTAGTCGATCAGCGTGTCTTCGAGGACGTCGTCGTCTACGACTCGCTCGACGAGTCCGAGCTCGGCGGCTTCGTCGGCGTCGACGTGGCGGCCCGTCACCAGCAGGTCCTTGGCGGTGCTCTCGCCGACAACCCGGGGAAGCCGCTGCGTACCGCCCCAAGCCGGAACCATCCCGAGATCGACTTCGGGAAAGCCGACCGTCGCGGACTCGCCAGCGATCCGTACATCGGCAGCGAGCGCGAGTTCTAACCCGCCGCCGAGCGCGTATCCGTTGATTCCGGCGACGGCAACGACGTCGAGATCGGCGATGCGATCCATAAGTCGTTGGCCGCTACGGAAAAAGCGGATGAGGTCGTCCCAGTCGTCGCTCTGGAACCACTCGTTCATCTGTGAGATATCCGCGCCGACGGCGAAGGAACCACCTCCGCCCGTCATGGTGAGTACGATCGCATCGTCGTCCTCCTCGATATCGTCGAGAACCGTTCCAAGTTCGGACTGCAGCTGACTGTTAATAGGATTCGGTTTGTCCGGGTTCGCTAGCGTCACGTGATAGTGTCCGCTGTCGATATGAGTCTCGATGAGTTCGAACTCCATACTGTATCGTGTCATGAACGGCGTATAAAAGTTTGAGTGCTATAGCGAGGGTCGTGTTTAGTTTGTAGCATTGTGCCAGACGGCGAAGGCTTGGAGCCACGATTCGGCTGTTGATGGTTGTGCGTGACTGAAACAGTTTGAGAACGAAGAGGTACGTCGCTTTATCTCGCGGAAGACACGTTCCACCGCGTTCCGATTTCCATGTTTTTCGTATCGAAATCGGAGCCCAGATCGACGGAGTGCAGTCTGGAGATGTTTCGTTCCATCGACGAGAAACATGGCATCATCAAGATCATGTTTCTCAGCGAGTTCGTGCAGGAACCGTTCTGTCAACGCAGTCGTAGTCGTCGAATACAGCCGTATATGGGGTATGTTGTTCGTTTCTGGATCGACAGCGGTGTACAGCCAATAGCGATGCTCGTTAAGTTGAATCACCGTCTCGTCAAGTGCGACGTGATTCGGTTCCTCGTCAACTGTCGGCTGTATATCGCATTTGTGAACCCAATCATGGACTGCCTTGCGACTGCGCTCGACACCGAACCTCTCTAATTCTCGAACGGTATTCAAAAGCGATAATCCAGCAAGATGGAGTCGAATACCGAGCTCCATCAGCCGACGCGGTGTCCGTTCTCGCTCCACAAAATCCAAATCAATCCAGTCGCTACTACCGCTGAGGCGTGCGATTTCTGCCATGAACCAGCTGAAAATCAGCACGCCTCACTTTTCACGATTAACTAAACACGGCCGTCTGAACACATAAACCAGGTGGATATTCCAAGGTTGGAAGGCGACGATGAGGCTGCCAGTAGACTCGTGGTGCTATTCATCCCCGAACGCCGCTGCTAACTGATTCCCCATAAACTCACGCCGCCGTTTCCGGGCCTCCTCTTCGCCGAAATAGTTCGTGACGACGACGTGAGGATCATCACTGCCCTGATCCTCGGCAAAGGCTTCAGCACGATTCGCAAGCCGCTTGACGGCGTCGTCGTACGTCCGATACCAGAACCGCCGGCCATACTGCGGAGTAGGCGTCTTCTCACGCCTGGATACACCAGCCCGATCAGCCAACCGCTTGAATCGCTCCGTGATCGTATTCGGAGTCCGGTGACCACTCGCAGCGGTCACACTCGGGAAGAGATACCCGTTCCACTGGTCACGATCGGCGAGTTTCTCCCACCGACCAGCGAGCGTTTCGAGGCCATATTGGACCGAGACACGCCCTGGTCCGTTCTTTCGCTCGTCACCAAAGACAATTCGTGGGTCCTCGGCATCGAAATCGAAGTAGCCCTCGTCGTTCGTCGGTTCGAACTGGTCGATCGAGAGCGCCGCGACCTCCCCGCGCCGGAGCCCCCACGCACACGTCGCGATGATCAGCAAGCGTTCCTCCACCGACTCGCAGATGTCGACCATCGCCTGGACGTGTTCCGCGTCGATCGCAGGCGGGTCTCGATCATCGTCATCCGGCGTTTCCTTCGCCCAGCTATCTTCCTGCGGTGCGCCGAGCGCCGGATTGTAGGGGGCATCACGGTCGATCTCAAGCCACTTGTAGAAGACACGCACGTCAGTCGCGTGTTTCATCTTCGATTCGGGGCTCGAGAGCTCGGCATCGAAGGTATCGTAGACGGCTCGAACCCGCTGCTTTTCGTCACGCCGGGGGACCTCGTCCTCCCGGACGCGCTCGACAATCGGAGCCGAGTCGTACAGGTCCGCATAGGTCCGAACGTACCGAGCGAGTCGGGAGCGCTTCGAAGCGATCGTACTGTCCGAATGTCCCGACCGATCGAGATAGGTCGTTAGGTACAACTCGAGCTCGCGAATTGTCGTTTCGGCGTCGATCTCCCAGTCGTAGCTGTCATCGACGTCCGAACTGGGGTTCGGATAGCCAACCATCGCGAGGAACTGCGATAGCGTGAGGTCGTGGTGTTCGCGCAGCGTGCGTGCAATTCCGGAGTAACCTGCCTCGGTGATCTCCTCGTACGTCGGTCGCGTATCGAGATTGAGGCCGTCACGAGTGAGATCCGGTTCGATGTGGGCGTTCCAGAACGACTTGAGATCCTCGAGGGATTTGCGAGACCAGTTAATCGTTTCCTGTTGACTCATCGGCTCACCCGTTTGAGAAGGCGTATTTCTCCGGTCTGGGTGCATTCTAAGACTCTCATTTTCCTGTGTCTCGCCACTCGTAACAATCACATAATAGTACCGCTTACCAATTTGTCTCGTGTAGACAAACAAGATAAGCGGTATAGGTCCGAAATGGAGCCAAAATTAGATAAACTTCATAACGCTATAGGGACTTGAGGCATCTCAGCTACCTCCAGTTTCGGAGGATGGGCTATTTCGGGGAGATATCCGAACAAATTCGGCACACGTCTCGAACCACTTGACCCCGAGGCGATTTACCGTACAAATAATAAGACTGAATACTGCGACCGAAAACCCACCACTGTGCGCTACATTCCGGCAGTGAAACGTACGGTTGGTGAACTCTGGAGTGGTGGACGCGGGAAGGTTCTACTCGCCGTTGCCTTCGGCTGGTTCCTATCGATCAGCGTTCGGATGATCTACCCGGCGGTGTTACCACATATTCGCGGACGTACGATCTTACACTGACGACATCTGGGTTCCTCTTGACGGTCCTCTGGATCGCGTATGCGTCTGGCCAACTTCCTGGTGGAATCCTCGCTGACTGGATAGGAGAGCGCCCACTATTGATCACCAGTTCGCTCCTCGCCGCGGCGATGCTCGCGCTCGTTATCGTCGCGGACTCGGCGGTCATTCTGTTTTCAGCGACAGCGTTGTTCGGCGTGGGGACAGCACTGTACGGCGTCTCGAGGTTCACTATTTTGGGAAAGATCTATTCCGAGCAACTCGGCACAGCAACGGGTGCGACGATGGCTGCTGGCGATATCGGGAACGCGGTGATGCCACCCGCTGCCGGATTCATTGCGACCGCAATGGCCTGGCAGTACGGATTCGGGCTCGCCGTTCCGCTTTTCCTGCTCGCTGCAGTTGGTCTCTGGGCGACGCTTCCAAAACGGATGTCAGCAGCGACATCACTCCGCGAGTCTATCGCGCTCGGAGACATTCTCTCAACGTTGTCTCAACCGATTGTGCTGCGAGGAACCATCTTACTCGTACTCTGGGCCGTAATCATTCAGGCATTCATGGGCTTCTATCCGACGTATTTGATCGACGTGAAGGGGATCTCAGCACGGATCGCAACCGCTCTGTTCGGCTTCTTTTTCGCGCTCGGTATCTTGATGAAGCCCGTTGCGGGTCGGGCCTACGATAGTATCGGCGTTCGAATTCCACTGTTAGCACTCATGAGTGTGGCAAGTCTGGCTCTTGCCGCGCTTCCGTTCGTCGAAGCAGCGTGGCTGTTCGTCCCCGTGACTGCGCTAGCGAGTAGTCTTCTGGGATTCGAAACAATCGTTATATCAGATCTTACTCGGCGACTTCCGGAGGGAACACAGGGAACGAATTTAGGTGCGCTTCGGACAGTCTATCTCGCGCTCGGCGCGTTGAGTCCGGTCCTCTTCGGGGCGATTGCCGAGCAAGGATACTTCGACGAGGCATTCCTCGGCATCGCCGGTCTGGCTGCTATCGTCGCCCTCACTGTGTTCGCTTCGATCGATTATTGATTGACCAGGTCGGAGTACATCGAAGAGACCGCCGACAGCGAGATGTTTCAGGAACCCGTCGCGACGAAGTACTACGACGACCAACTCGAGTTTGAGACCGTCAAGCAGCTGATCGGCGCTGAGACCGCGCAACGACTCCGCCTGCTCAAGACGGACCTCGAGGATGAACCACTCGATATCTCCGCTCCCGACAACGTCGACATCTACGACGGGGATGCGACGGCGGTCGACACCGCAGACGACAATCGATGAGCGGCTGCCCGCAGCTCCGAAGGTCGTGGCCGATACTATCGCACCCGTTAGCCTTGCCGTCCCCGTGCCGACGTGGCCTACGCCACCGATTCCGTCCCGTATCCGCTTCAGTACCTCCTCACGTCATGGAAAGTGTTCGTGCCGCCGGAGATGGTCCGGGCCGGCCTCGGCGAACGAGACGTCCTCAAGTCCCAACTGGACCATCGGCCAGATGTAGTCGGCCTATGGTGCTGGGAGAAAGGCACGCATCACTCCCATCCTCCGAGGTTGTGACTAAATAGCGCGGAACCGAAAGGGCGGAGCGGAGATCGCCTATATTTGTGTCTCCTGCATCAACGGTCCACGCAGATACTATCCGATCGTAAATACTCTACCCTGAAGTAATGCTCGAAGAATTTGACCTCCACCTGCGAAATAATATTTCACCAGAAATGTGGTTGGGAGGCAGTCACCCCTCCCCCGCCTACAAGCGAAACCTGCGTATTACCTTCGGTGTGCCAATAGAGCAACGAACGGCATCATCCCCGGCTACCGTGAATGGACGTTTCACAACGAAGGGTAAAAACTCTCTTTCATATCTTTTCCGAAGTTCAGACCTATGGTAACGCGAGCGCGTCCGACTCAGTCACGGACAGCCTCGGAATCACTGAGGCCGCTCACGAGAACGACGGAAGGACTTCTTCTCGGTACATCTCCAGGAGGGCGTCCTGGTCGTCCCCGATCTGCATTACGTAGACGTGATCGTACCCAGTGTCGATCGCCTCCTGAATCGCGTCGATGTGTTGTTGGGCGTCCGGTCCAGTCATGATGCTGCTCTCCGCGATATCCTCTTCCGAAACCATCTGTGCCGCCTGCTCGAAGTGTTTCGGCGTCGGCAAGACGGAGTTCAGTTCCCCTTTCAGACCCGCTATCGGCCACTGTTCATGTGCGGTGGAGATGGCCCCGTCCTTGCTGTCGGCGACGCAGGCTTGGAGTTGGCAGAAACGGGGACCCTCCCCGCCGTGTTGTTCCCACGTCTCGACGACGTCTTGGGGGCCGACCGACCAGAACCCGTCGCCGAAATCGGCTGCCGCTTTCGCGGCGCGCTCGCCGTACGCCGACACGCAGATCGGCGGCCGTTCCTCAGGGAGCGTGAACAGTTTCGCGTTCTCGACAGTGTAATGTTCGCCGCGGTGACTGACCTGCTGGCCCGTCCAGAGCTCGTCGATCACCTCAACCGCCTCCTCAAGCATCTCCAAGCGGACTTCGTGCTCTGGCCAGTGATCGCCGAGGATATGCTCGTTGAGCAGTTCGCCCGTCCCGACGCCGGCGAAGAACTGCCGACCGTCGAACATCGCCGCCGTCGTCGCGACTGCCTGCGCGTAGATCGCCGGGTGGATGCGTACGATCGGCGCCGAGACGCCCACGCCGACATCGATCCCGTCGGTTGCTGCAGCGACACCGCCGAGCGTCGACCAGACGAACGGCGCGTCGCCTTGCGCGCTGATCCACGGGTGGAAGTGATCTGAGATCGAGAGGAAATCGAAGCCGATCGCTTCGGCCCGCGTTGCGTACTCGACCAGATCGTTCGGGTGGTGCTCTTCGCTCGAAAGGGTAAATCCGATTTCGGTCATGTCTGTGAAGTTCAGGCGTCACGCGGTTACTCGGAGGCCGCTGCAAACTCCTCAACGATCGCATCCGTAAACGCGTCCAGATCGTCGGGGTTGCGGCTCGTCACGACGCCGTCGTCGACGACGACCTCCTGATCGGTCCATTCGCCTCCCGCGTTCTCGACGTCCGTCCGTAGACTGGCGTAGGAAGTCAGCTCGCGATTATCGACGACGCCGGCTTCGACCAGCGTCCACGGACCGTGACAGATCGACCCGATCGGCTTGTTCTCTGCTCGATGCTGTTTTATTAAATCAACCCCATCTTCGTCGGCGCGAAGATTGTCCGCACCGACGGTCCCGCCGGGAACGATCAGCGCATCGTACTCGTCGGCGGACACCTCGGAGAAGCGTTTGTCGACACTGTACGCATCCGCTTCGTCGAGATCGTTGTTGACGGTCTGGGCGTCGCCGGTGTCGCTACTGAGAACGACGACGTCGGCACCGGCGTCCGAAACGGTCTCTTTTGGTTCGGTGAACTCGACTTCTTCAGTGCCTTCCTGCGCGACGAGAATTCCGACGCTCACTCCGTCGAGGGGTTGCCGGTCGGTTGTGCTCATGCAGGTGTATTCGCCACCGGTCTACAGTTAAATATTTTTCTCATATCGAGATAAGTACCAAACTATTAATTATTTAAGTTATAAGTATCTTTTCCGGAATTAGCTCTAATCGGAGAACTGGCCAGCCGGCGCGGCCAGTGAACGTGTGGCCCCGTCGCCGCGAGCGGAACTCGTACAGTTCAATCGTGCACCAGCACGTCGAGCACGTCGACGCCGTCATGGGCGAGTGCGTCCTCGAGCGCTCGTTCGATCTCATCGGGATCCTCCACGAGTTCTGCGCGCCCCCCGTGGCTCTCGGCGTTCTGTACGATGTCGACCCGTGGGTCGAAGTCCATGCCGACGAACTCGTGGTCCTCCTCGTCACCGCCTAGTAGGTCGAGCGTGTTGTCCTTCAGGATCCGGTAGTTGCGGTTGTCGGCAACGACGACGGTGAGATCGAGGTCGTAGCGCGCCGCGCTGTAGATCGCGTTCGGGTAGTAGAGGTAGGACCCGTCGCCGACGAAACCGATCACCTCGCGCGGATTGTCTCGCTGGCGTTCGGCGATCGCCCCGCCGATCGACGCGGGGAGGCCGTAGCCGAGGCCGCCACCTTTGTTGGTGACGTACTGTTCCGGATCGAAGTCCCAGCGCGTTTTGATGGGAAACATCGACGTGACGCTCTCGTCGACGACGTAGGCGCCGTCCACGACCCGTTTCATCGTGTCGATGAGCTGTGCTTTCGACGGGCGGGGATCGTCCTCGGCGTCCCCCTCGCCGACGCCGGCTAACCTGTCGTCGGCCGTCTCTTTGATATCGCGCACCGTTTCGAGTCGCGCCGCGACCGTCTCCTCGGAGATGTTCGGCCGGATGCGTTCGATGAGTTCCTGCAGGACCAGCCCGAGGTCGCCGACGACCGCCGCGTCGGCGGGATGGTTCTTGCCCACTTCCCAGGCGTCATCCCCGACGTGAACGCAGGTCGTGTCGGGATCGACCAGCGGTTGTTCGTGACGCGTCAGTGTCGTGTTCGTCGATGTCCCGGCGAACAAGATCGTGTCGGCGTCCAGCAGCTTCGCCGCACACTCTTCGTCCGGCGGAACGTACGAGATCCACTGCTCGTGATCGGTCGTAAAGTCGATCTCACTTGCGTGGATTTCGCCGTAGACGTGGGCGCCTGTTGACTCCGCGAGTTCGACCGCAGCGGCGACGGCTTCCTCACCGGAGCGAGCGATCTGATCGCCGACGACGATCGCTACGTCGTCGCTGTCGGCGTCGACGAGCAGGTCGGCGGCGCGCTCAAGTTGCGCTGGGTCGCCGCTCCCCGCGTTGGGAATCTCGCCCAGACGCTCGGGGTCGGCGTCCGTCTCCGCCATCATCACGTCCAGCGGCAGGCCGAGAAAGACCGGGCCGGTCGGCGGCGTTAGCGCGACCCGGAACGCTCGCCGGAGCATCGTCGGCAACGCTTCGACGTCGAGCACTTCGTCGGACCACTTGCAGAACTGGTCGGCTAGATCAGCAAGTTCCCCCGCTAGGGCCGGTTCCTCGTGACGGAAATCGGTGCTCTGGTTGCCGGCAGTGACGACGACGGGTGCGCCCGCCCGCTTGGCGGCGTAGATGTTTCCCAGACCGTGCGCCAGTCCGGGCGCGATGTGCAGGTTTACGACGCCGACGGGGTTGACCGAGTCGTCGTGATGCGCGTGGTATCGCCGCGTTTGCGCGTATCCCGATGCCATCCCAACCGCGACGTCTTCGTGGGCCCCTAGCACGTACTCGAGATCAGTCTGTCCGATCGCCTCCAGTACCGGGAGCTCTGTCGTACCTGGGTTCCCGAACACGTAGTCGACGTCGTAGGACTCGAGCGCGTCGACGAAGAGGTCGGCGCCTGTGTACTCTCCCTCGTCTTCGACCGTTCTATCCGCCATAGGTCATCACCAGCTTCCAGTTAATTAAACCCCGTGCCTGACGGTTATAACTCTTCTCACAGTCATGTAGTTGGAACCTCCACTAGTAGAGGTACGTATCAAACGAGGTTTACCCACAGACTGTCACCCAGACGTTCAATACAAGCCTGCAACGGATGGCTAAATGACTAGGCACATTCTTCCTAACATTATCATGATCTGGTCTAGCGTACACACCGTGAACGAGAGACATCTACACGACTGCGTTCGACGAAGGCGTTCAGACGACTACAACTACCTGTCCAGACTGTGGCGGCAGCATTCGAACGACTGACCGCGAGACGATCTGTGAGGACTGTGAACTGATCCTTGAGGACACCCACCTAGCCAGAGGGCCAGAGTGGGGTCGACATGACGAGCAGGGATCCAAGAGACGGACCGGTGCCCCACTGACACCGACACGCCACGATCGAGGCCTCTCCACCGAGATCGGGTACAAGCAAGACGGACATGGAAGCGCTCTCTCGAGCACGAAGCGCCGCCAATTGAACCGGCTACGTCGCGAACAGTCCCGTGCCCAGTGGCAGTCGAAAGCTGAACGGAACCTCGCCTATGGACTCGGTTAAATCCGGCGAATCGTCGCACGTCTCGGCCTCGCACAGAGTATCCGAGATCAGGCGTGTTCGCTGTTCCGAACTGCACAGTCTGCACAGCTCTGTCGCGGACGATCATTCGAGGTAGACAGCCGAGCCCGTCGTTCCTCTCAATCGAACGTTCCAGTACATCCTGGTAGGGGTTTACCAATGTCTAGCGCGTATTTCAGATGACGGATCCCGAGACGATTCATCATGAGCACAAATAAACCCCATCAGAATCTGGCCATTATCGGCCACGTCGATCACGGGAAGAGTACGCTTGTAGGACGCCTCCTCTACGAGACGGGGAGCATACCCGAGCACGTCATCGAACAGCACCGCGAGGAAGCAGAGGAGAAAGGCAAGGGTGGCTTCGAGTTCGCCTACGTCATGGACAACCTCACCGAGGAACGCGAACGCGGTGTCACCATTGACATCGCTCACCAAGAGTTCTCGACGGATACGTACGACTTCACCATCGTCGACACGCCCGGACACCGCGACTTCGTCAAG
Source organism: Natrinema sp. DC36 (assembly GCF_020405225.1). NCBI lineage: Archaea > Methanobacteriati > Methanobacteriota > Halobacteria > Halobacteriales > Natrialbaceae > Natrinema > Natrinema sp. DC36. Next base: position 59,717 of record NZ_CP084474.1, on the reverse strand, counting down.
AACATGATCACTGGGGCCTCGCAGGCCGATCACGCCGTCCTCGTCGTCGCCGCTGACGACGGCGTCGCGCCCCAGACCCAGGAGCACGTCTTCTTGGCTCGGACCCTCGGGATCGACGAACTCATCGTGGGCATCAACAAGATGGATATCCCCGATTACGAGGAGTCGACCTACAACGAAGTTGTCGAGGAAGTCAAGCAGTTACTCAAGCAGGTCCAGTTCAATACCGACGACGCATCGTTCATTCCAGTTTCGGCCTTCGAGGGAGACAACGTTTCCGAGCACTCCGACAACACGCCCTGGTACGACGGTGAAACCCTGCTTGAGGCGCTAAACGATCTTCCCGAACCGAAGCCGCCAACGGACGCACCGCTGCGACTTCCGATCCAGGACGTCTACACGATTTCGGGTATTGGTACCGTCCCCGTCGGACGTATCGAGACCGGCCTCCTCAACACCGGCGACAACGTCTCCTTCCAGCCCAGCGATGTGGGCGGCGAGGTCAAGACAATTGAGATGCACCACGAAGAGGTGCCCAAGGCAGAACCCGGTGACAACGTCGGATTCAACGTCCGCGGCATCGGCAAGGACGACATCCGACGCGGTGACGTCTGTGGCCCCGCCGACGATCCGCCAAGCGTTGCTGAGACGTTCCAGGCTCAGATTGTCGTCATGCAACACCCTAGCGTAATCACCGCAGGTTACACGCCAGTCTTCCACGCTCACACGGCACAGGTCGCCTGTACGATCGAGTCGATCGACCAGAAGATCGACTCCTCGAGCGGCGAGGTCGCCGAGGAGAACCCCGACTTCATCCAGTCGGGCGACGCTGCTGTGGTCACCATCCGACCGCAAAAGCCCCTCAGCATCGAGCCGTCCAGCGAGATCCCCGAACTCGGGAGCTTCGCCATCCGCGACATGGGTCAGACCATCGCAGCCGGCAAGGTCCTCGAAGTCCACGAGCGGACCTGACAACCTGTTGGAACCCGACATAGTTCGTGACAGCGCCCGTCTCGTCTTGGACCGGCGCGATAGAGACGCGGTTCCAGAACTGGCTGCCGTCCCGTCGGTAGTTCCGCAATTCGACGGTGACCGGTTGCGCTTCATCGATCGCCGTTCGCATTGCCTCGACCGGCTCCGAATCGGTGGCCTCGCCCTGACGGAATCGACAGTTCCGGCCGACGATCTCTGCCTCGTCGTAGCCGGTGAGCCGCTCGAACTATTCGTTGACAGCTATCAGCGGATTGTCCTCCCGAGACGGATCGCTGATGGTGATTCCGATGGGAGCTTCTTCGGGGGCCCGATGTCGTAGTTCCAGCTCCCGTTGTCGCTCCCGACGGTCAGTGATGTCTCGAACGAGCCAGAGTCGGCCAAACGTCGGCCCGCCGTCGCCGTCGACGGACGTCGTATACCATTCGAAGATCCGACCGTCGCGGAGTCGTAGCTCTGATGTCTCCGTCGTTCCGGACGCCACCTCAAGTTGGTCGATCACGTCTTCAATACTGGTCTCGTCCGCCAGCTGGGTGCGGATGGATTCGAAGACGGCATCGATGGTGGCCGACTCGAGAACTGTCGGAGAGAGATCGAACAGTTCACAGAAGCGGTCGTTGTATGAGACGAACTCGCTGTCGGAATCGATGACCGCGACGCCGTCCGGCATCGCCTCTTGTTGAGCCTTCAGTAGCGAACGCCGGAACTCCAACTACTTCCGTTGGCGACGGCTGCGGTGATTGCGTACCGCTCGGTGGTCGATGTCGGCGATTTCAGTTGCCAACTGCCGCTCGGTATCGGTCCACTCCCGAGTGGAGTCGGTTTGTTCGTGACAGACGACGCCGATGACTTCGCCTTCGTCGTGGAGCGTCGCGTCCAAGAGGCTGTAGATGTCGTTAGGGACGAGATACGGGTCGGTGAGTTCCTCAGTACGCGGATCGTCCCGCGCCTCGTCCACCGCGAAGGAGCGGTGGGACCGAAGCGCGTCGACGTAGGTGGGGAATTCGGTAGCCTCGAATTCAGTATCGGCACTGTGTGTCTGGGTCGACTGCTCGTACTGATCGACGCAACGAAGTCGCTGGCAATCGTCCTCGAACAGCCAGATACTGACCCACGGAACCTCGAGAATGGCTGTCGCAGTTTCGGTGATCGTTCGAGCAGCACGCTCGGAGTTGCCGTCGACGACGTCGTCATCGGTCGGCGTGTAGACCGTCTCGTCGGCGACGGCGACGGTACCCGCGCCCGCTCCCGCGACGGACCACGCGGCCTCGAGTTCTTCCCCGTCGAACTCGTGGCCGTCCGGGATGTATCTGGCGTGACCGGTATCGCCTCGATGTGACGGCCAGTCCTCGTTCGGTCCCGGATTGACATCCGGATCCGGAAGCCCGTCGACGTCAGCCTCGGCGGCTCCGGCCCCTACGAAGCGAGTCCGGTCCCCATCGACAGCGCTGCCCCAGTCGCCAGCACGGATCGTCGGTTCCACATAACGACAAGGCGTACGAATACTGGTCATATTCCTATCTGCCAATTAACGACATTCCGTACCTATGCAATTGTTTCAAACTGTTCAGGACGCACCTGTAGTTACCAAATCCGGTGTGTCCGTTTCGCGCCCGGTTCGAAAGAAAGAGATCGTAGTACCAACTACCGCTACTCGCCCTCGAGCCACTCGTCCAGCTCGCCGAGCGCCCCATCCGGGACGATCAACTCGTCGTACTCCGCGGGGTCGAATCGATACTCGCTCTCCCGACGCAACGTCACGTAGAAATGCGACTCGTCGATCGGGACATCGGTTTCCGTCACCGGCGAGTACTCGCTTCTCGCCGTGTTGGTCGTTCGACGGGAGACGGTCGAGACCTGCCAGCCGTCGTCGCGATCGGGCGGCGACCGGCCGCGGAACTGTTGGCTTCGGGACTGCGTCTCGGGCATACGCGAAGTCGGCACTCAAGGGATATGGGTCCGTCGGCGAAAGGGGACGGACGCGAGTAACGAGGTTCCCTGGAGTCCCTTTTCGGCCGGTCGCCACAGCCGGCCATGCGGAGTGTCCATGCCCTGTGGGATATCGCTTCGGGCGGGTTTCAGAGTGTGAAGGTCAGACTCACTCTGCCTCTCGATACTCGTCTCGAAGTTCCACGACGGCGTTCACGAGTGAATTGTAGGTGATTGTGACGCCGTCTTCCCCCGCGCGGATGGACTCACTCGAAACGACGACGTTCTCGCCGTCTTTGTAGAACTCAATTCCCTCGGTGGTATCCAGCAACTCGAGGTCGTCGGTGTCGGGGATATCGGGCATCAAACAGAATTGGGTCTCGAGGGCTATGGGTCCATCGGGAGCGGAAATGGTATGCGAGACGGAGGGACCATGGAGTGTATCCCGTCCGACTCTATGGGTCGGCCGGATCGTCAGCCGGCCGTGTGAGAGCGCAACGGCATATGTGATACCGCTTTGGACATGAATCAGTGGGTGAGAGGGCTACGGATCGAGCAGCCAGACGACGCTAAAGACGGCGAAGATTGGGAGGACAACGCCCTTCGGAATCAACGTTTCTTCGTCCATGAAAATGAATTCATGTCCGGAGTATGACTCCTTGAGATTGTACTGTATCCACAACCTCTGACAAACAGCCATCACCGTGATGATCGGCCTCACCAGGGTGGAAATAAAGCAACCTCCAAGCGACCAGCAGATGCGACGGCCAGCGCTGTCTTTCGACTAGCGGATGAAAGCCGTTGTGCTGGCAATCTCCACGGACCAATCCCTATTGGCATCGGACTCAACACGATTGCGGCCCTTGGTTTGGCTGTCGCGTTTGCACGAACGCGACTCCCCCAGACGCCGCGAGCGGGCGTTTTCCTGCCTCGCGCCGCCGCGGCTCTTTCAGAGATATGCATAGATTGGTAATAACTGACATAGTAGACCCAATTGTCGCGTCACATCCCCAGTACGCGACATGCCCGCCAACTCCGCTCAAACATATAGGCGGGCGGTTTTCGAGATACACCGGATTTTGAGTGAAATCTGCTGGCCACATGACTGATACCCCTCGGCCGGATAGTCACGACTGTCAAGTTCGAGGTATACGCGACAGTTCGATCAAGCCGTCCGGCGGCAGTTGCTGCCAGACGCTTTCGCTATAGCTACGCGTCCGTCAGCGGTACTGGTCGCGGAAGGACCCGCTCGAGACAACGTCGTCGATCGTCTCGCCACGCTCGGCGGCTAGATCCCGTGCCCGTTTCCATACTCGCCGGGCATGGTCAGGATCACGCTCCCGGAGATCGTTGTGATAGGCGACTAACGCCTCAGTTAGGAGGGGATCGTTGATCGTCAGGGATGCAGACATACAATCGGGGCCAACGACTGCCGGTAAAAGTGATTCGGCCGACGGGTCACTCCTACCGTTCGTTCTGGATCCGCTCGAGCGTCAGAACCCCTTCTCGCCGCGTCTCCCACTCTGAATCGGAGTTCGGAGACGCGGGCAACAGTGGTTTGCCCTCGAAGAACGATCGGACTGCGCCGTAGGCGTTCCACCGAGTCGTGTTCGTCGGAAATGCGGGATACTCCTCGTCAATCTCTCGATCGGTGAGCAGCACTTCCCACCCGTCGGCCGTCTTCCGGCACTCGATCGAGATATCGGTCTCGAGGTGCAGCCAGACCGTACGGTCGTAGGCACGGTGCGTGATCGTCCAGCCGTCCGGAGCGCTGGCATCGAACAGCGGGATGTATCGGCAGAGCGTCCCGAAGCGACCGACGTAGGCCGTGTCAGTACCGGGTCTGTTGGTGTACTCATGACTAGTGAAACACCGGTCGTACCATGCTCAGACACACCCTCTCGGCGATTAAAACCGTACTGGGGGCCAACCGATACGTATCGTTCTCTCGCTACTGATCTTCCAAAAATTGATCTCCAAAGTCTTTAAGCCGACACAACCACCACTACCAATTGGTGAGGCGTCGGAACCCGAGTGGAAACTCGGGTGACCGGCTTCTTAGAGAACAATGCTAACAACGACAGTGGCCACTGTCGAGAGTAGTGTGATCGTTCGAGGACTCGCTGTGACCTCGAGTCGCAAGTTCAGACCCGTTTGACCGGGACTATCGCGACCTCGATCAGACCCAGACTCCAGTTGTTCATGGCCACCGCTATCCGGTAGTTCACTCATCGTCGTAACTCCTAACGTAGTCCTCCAGAAGGGATCCAAGATGGTGTGGCGTCGGAACCCAACTTCGTTCAGACTACAGGCCAGACAAGGTCCGGTCGGCATAAAAAGGCACCCTTTACGCGCGAGCGTGGACTCGAGTACCGGTTTTCTCCAGATTTTGAAAATATACCTTCTCGTCTCAGAAACTCCTCTCCCAAAATGAGAAATGAAGAGTAAGACAGTGACTCAAATGTGACCGTCCTTGAGGCGCTAATTACGTCAGTCCTCGAGCACGCCGGCCTTCTCGAGCTCGTCTCGAGTAATCGCCCGAATATCGGCCTCACTCCGACCGGTATCGTTCCGCGTAGCGGCGACCTCCTCGTTCAGCGCAGCCATGGCCTCGAAGACGTCCTCGAGTTGGTCGTTCCTTCTCCGGATTGAGCGTAGCCTGTTCCAGCTTATCCGAGATCATTTACACAGGATATAGTGACAGGAACTAATATACATCCGGGATCTCCGAATGGATTTGTTTCCATCCCCATAGTCTGTATAGGAACATGATGGCAACAATAGGAGTAGAGACGGAAGACAAATCGGAGAAGATTACAAGATCGGTGACCGGGTCCAGCTTGTTCTTGACAAAGAACTAAGTCCAGACAACTAGTAGCACGGCAAGAAGGTCATCTCACCGGTATAGAATTCGATGATGCCGGCTCGGTAACTGGGAATCCTAAAGACAACTTTGTATACAAGATTGAACTGGATGGCAGAGAGTTACCGGACCTCCATTTTAGAAGGTGCGATCTCAAAAAGCCGGAGTAGTTACCGAATCTTTAGTACTAACACGAAGAACCCAAGGCGCTGGTGTCACTGGCCAATAACTATTTATCGTTAGTGTTTCAAACTTTCTATATAAATGGGAAGTGCATCTGCTAGTTCCTCAGCTGCATCTAATATAGGCTATGAGGATGCGAAAAAGGGGATGAACAAAGCCTTAGAATCAGACAGAACTCAGATCGCAGTTGATATCGCTGTGACAGGAGCTTTAGCAGTACAGCCCAACGGTCCGGCAAAAGTCACGACCTACTCCTACCTCAAACACACAAACACCTTTATCCAGACAACGAACCAGGACGGTATCCAAGCAGGTATCGAGGCCACCGGAAAAAGCGCTATCCAAGGAGAGATCGTAAACCAGATCTCTGGAGGAGTAGTTCACAGCTCACAGCAAGCGGTTTCAGCGGCTTCTGAAAACGAGACAGTAGGAAGAGGGGTTGATGAAGTAAACAACAACTTTGGCACGCCTTCAGAGGAAGCCGCGAAAGCTACTCTTGGAAGCGTTATCTCAAACGGTGCTGATGCGATGAAGACAAAAGGTTCGAACGACGATGAGTGAAAATCCGTTCGTAGACGATGAGGAGGCGGAACAGAACATCCAGGAGTTCATCGAAGAACATGGGAACGAAGGCCTGTTTGTGGTCTACTTCCGCCAGTTCATCTTTAGCTTCATAATGCAGGAACTGAAGTCTAGCGACGACGAAATCAACGATATTGGAACACAGCTTCATCTCAGTGCAGACGGCGATCAGTTTCTCAAAGATCAACGCGAACAGATGTTGGAACGGTGTGAGCACTGGGCTCAAGACCTCGTCGACCATCTGAAAGAAGATGACGTCGTATCCGAGGTCATTGAATCCGGAGACATCTCTCGGCTTGAAGACGACGACATTGAAGAGCGCGTTCATCAATCGATACACGAGAAGTTCGGCGAATGGGAAACTCTTCTCGAAACATTTCTGGAGGACCTAGAATGACGACGGAGAAATACTTCGCTCTGCGGCATCCTGAGTTTCGGAAACGGGCTGACTCGAAGATCCGGGAAAAGGATGAGACGGACTACGAAGAGGTTATAGCGGTTGTTCCATACAAGGAGGACAAGTTTCCTCATGAGGAGGATTATAACAGAAGGGTACCTGCGGAGGCAGATGAGTCTATCAAATACGATCACTCTATCACACATCACCTATTCGGAGAACGGGTACCAGATATTGTTTTAGATCTTGTTGAGATTTCAGTGATCACGTTTGCTGCTGATAAGGCGGCAGACCGCGGAATCCAGATTGACAACGAGGATCTTGATGAGAGCCGGCTTAACACCCGGAACATCAAACTACAGATCCCGGTCCTCTCACCAAAGATGGCGACCGAAGAGATGGAACAGCTCTACTCGGAGATGGTGTCTCATATGACTCGAGATATCATCGAGTACGACTTCCAGCTCGTCGATAAGCAAGAATCCGTAGAGGTATCTACTAATCAGAGTGAGTTTGATGCGGTTTGTCTTCTTTCAGACGGATTGGACAGCACAGCCGGGATCTACCATAACCTGAGGCAAGAAACAGACTCGGAGCACGTTACAGTCAACTATGGAAGCGGAGCCGGATCGAAGGCCAAAGAGATAGCGGACCAAGCAGATGTTAGTTCACGGATCTTCAGAACACAGTACAACGACAAGGGTGAATCGACACAGTTCTCTCGAGGACTGCTTCATCTTAGCTTTGCAGCTGTAGCGGCGTCAGCCCATGGAACCGAGGAAATACGGTGTTTCGAAAACGGGATTATGGCCCAGTTCCTCATACTATCAGAGGGCTGGATGACCACCAGAACAGTTTCACCGTTGTTCTTGACCTACTTCAACAAGATACTGGACAACGCTCTTCCACAACCCATCGAAGTCAAGAACCCGTTCGTCAACCTCACCAAAACAGAGATCATAAACAAAATTCCCAGCACAGAGTTAGTCCAGAAAACCCTTTCCTGTCCTCACAAATCCTGGTTCGGACATAACAACTGCGGGCTCTGTATGCCCTGTCTCATACGGAATATCGGTATCATCAGAAGCGACCATGAAATCCCATTAGAAGTTCTATCCAGATACGATCCACTGCTTTCAGCGGACTTCGAAGACCAATCCTTCGAGGTAGATGGCAACGAAAATCTGAACAATTCTGCAAACACTCCAAGTATATTCTTCAAAGGAATAACGGAGATTGCATACTTCTGTCGCCGTATCTTAGAGGATGACCCTCGCGATCTCGCAACTGAGCATCCGGAGCTATTGAACAAGCCGATATACGAACAACACCGTCAATTCGCTGAAAACTTCACAGAAGCCTTAGAACTAATTTCCGAGCAGAACTCTACCATCCAGACCCTAATAACCGGTCAACAGCACAAACTACCCCAGTAGCCCTGTAGGATCTATCGATTTTCACGGATCTGTTCCTGCAAATCTCTAAACGACTGTTGGAGCCGAGCCATCTGCGTTTCAAGCTCAAGGACACGGTCAACTAACTCCTCGTACTCCATCACCTGACATTTCTCCGTTTTTCGATCGCTGTCTCGGAATACTAGCTCTGCATCTTCAGTAAGGTTTACCCTTTCCGGTGCTTTGAAGATCCGTTTCTGACCGTCGACAACTTGCTCAGTGTAACCTTCCGGTTTGTGGATAGTGATCAGTCCGAGATTTTCGAGCTTTGTGAAACAGTAGTTGACCTCGTGGTTCTCCAACGTGGTTTCGGAAGTGATCTTCTGGACATCATCATAGCCTTCCCGAATCTTCTTGAGGACCGCTAGATCCTTCTCTCGGAGCGGGTGTTCATCACTCATAGAGCCCTTCGTTACGTTGTTAAGGACTACAACGCCGTAATTCAATCACGCCAAATCTCTCAGTAAGTGTGCCAGTCCTGTACAGAGTCTTTCGTCCCCTCAATGGGTGAGGGATTCGCCGTGCTGGCGAATCTCCAATAACTGGTGAGAAAACATGGCAACGAGAGATATCTATGAAACGAGCTTCGACGAGGACATCTAGACAAACTCCAGCACGAACCAATGTCCGGAGCGCGATGGCCTGGTCACTACCAACTCGGTCGAAACCATCTGTGTGGACTGTGGACTCGTTATTGACGAGCAACGAATCGACCACAGCCCTGAATGGAGAACTCACGATCAGGACCAGCGAAAGCGGACGGGTGCTCCACTTACAGCAGTACGTCATGACCGTGGACTTTCGACCGAGATCGGTCGCTGGAAAGATGCGAACGGAAACAAACTCTCCGGACGAAAGCGCCAGCGGCTATCCCGAATGTGGCGTGAACAGACTCGTGGCCGGTTCCAGTCGAAAGCCGAGCGAAACCTCGCACACGGGCTGGGTGAAGTTCGAAGAATTTCGAGCGTCCTCGAGCTTTCAGACTCGGTCCGTGATCAGGCGTGCCAACTGTTCCGGAGCGCTCAAACCGAAGACCTGCTTCGAGGCACTGAACTGGCGAACGCCGAGATTCCATTTTAATTCATCTACGTCAACCATGCACAGAAGAAGGAACTGGTCTGTCTCGAACAGTTCTGTGATGCAGGATTGGCTACCTATCTTCGCTCCCGCCCCGTCGTAATCGGTGATGCCGTCGCACTCTATGGGGTCGACCATCAGAAATCGTGGGACCACGGTCAGCTAGGCTTTGAACGTCCACCAAGCGGGGTCGCGACTCTCCTCTGTATGCATCAATCGGTCGCACCGCTCACCGGGAATCCGAACCCAGATTGTCACCTGCAGGAGATTCTCGAAGAGAGCACGATTTCGATAGACGGACTTGCTCTCGGCCATCTTCATACGAACGCTGAGAAGAAATTGAATGGCTGCTCCGCGTTTTGTGGTGGGGCGACAGAACGACTGACTAGCGACCTTGAGCCAAGCGTCGAAACCATTACTGTCGAGAAGGGAGAGATCCGCCGTGAACGCCATGTCTTGCAACCCCACAGTAGTCCTTAATCTTAAGAATAAGGTTAATTTTGCGCAGGGCTGGGTTTTCATTGAATCCTCGAGAGCGACAACATCGATACGGTACTCCGAGAATACGATGTCGTCCTCCCAGCAATTTCGACGAACGGAGCTCGCAACTTGATGAAGCGGCTCCGTAAGGATGCCGACCTCGCCTTCGACAGTGACTATCTGAAACCCCACGGCGCTCGTCGAGGACTAGGCACGAACTCTACGCTAACGGTCATGCTGAATTAGCGCAGTCAGCGCTCCGTCACGCCAGTATCGAGACGACCTACGAATCCTACTCCGATATCCAAGCTACAGAGACTGCGCAGCAGGTCGATGATCTACTGAGCGAATGATTTAACCAACAGGAAGTTTCTGTAGTAGTTTGTTGGTTAAGAACCAGCACTAGCGGAAGACCACTTAATCGTAATATTAAGATTAAATTTGCTCAGAAATCGACGTGTCGAGAGATCACGTGCCGACACTCACGGTGGGGAAGGAACTCAGAGGCACGTTCTGCCGTTCCATTCTCGTGTTGACTCGCATGTTCCTTGATAAGTGACTGAAGCATTGTGAGCAGAACAGCTCCATCTCGAGACTCTATATCTCGTTTGATGCCACAGATTTCTGTCGTTCGATAGTCATCGGGCCCCATCCACTGGTAGACGTACTCTTGGAATTAGCTCGGGACGAATAGTTTTGTACCCGTCTTAGGTTCGACATCGCGGTACTTTCCGTTCCTATAATCGTGAATGCTCGATCTTCATCTAATTCCGTGCGTTCAGTTACCTCGTCGGTGATTCCTCGTATACTGCAATTGCCCTCAGTCAGTTTCCTGCATAGAATCTCTGCGATTTGCTGGGCCTGAGACTTCGGTATTCCTTCATAATACTGGTGTATCGCCTCAGAACGAGCGTTAACGTCGTTCCAATTGTACTGTGGAATCGTCTCTGACGGTTCTTCCTCGGTACAGGTGTTCCCAAATACCTGGTCAATGAGTCCCATAGTAGGATTAAGATTTGTTACCATAAAATGATTTACACGAGTGAAGGAGTGTTACACTCGCTTTTTCATCGAGTCAATTCAGACATCAACCCTAATTTTTAATCTTAAGAATAAGATTATACCATATCAGCCGAGGTTCAGCGCCAAGATGAATAGGAGAAGTTCAGTCGGAGAAAAAATGCTTTCCGAAAATTCGTTGGATAGGGTGCCGGCAGTCCGACTAAGAGTCGATCGGGTTGACCTTTCCTATCCCGGACACCCGTTATAGAGCGTTAGGTGTCTCGGACTCGGGTTCATCAAACTCGAGGGCGTCAGTGACGGCCTCAGGGAGATCTGGTCGCGGAGCGTCTTCGTGACGCATCACCCGCTCAGACTTGTTCGTCTCCTCATAGACTGCGCGTGCTATCGGGACGCCCCGGAGGAAGTTGTGTTCATAGAGGATCTCGACACCGCGTTCAGTCGGTCCCCAGAATTTCGAGGGGAGATTCCGCGTTGACGCATTCGGTTCATGAACGTAGACGTCAAGGATACCTGTCTCTCGAAGCCGCTCAAGTTGGTCGAGGATAGCGGCCTCGTTCTTCGGGATCATGTAGTCAAGTTCGGCCAGCGACACGAGGTGAGCTGGATGGCCGAGGATTAACTGGATGATGAGGTGCCGAGTCTCCTGCGAGAGCAGCTCACGTATTCGTCGCTGCTCTGCAAACGGATCCTCGAATCCCTCCGGAGCCGTATCGCTCATATCTCAACCTAGCCTTCTCGACTGCATAATGGTTTGGGTTAACTAGGTCAATGAAGTCGTTGTTTAACTGAGTCAATCAGAAACGCCTATGACCCAGCCAATTGTGTCCAACGGTATGAGTGGTCCGTCCGTTCCGCCGAACGCAGGCAAAATCATGGCAGCCGTGCAGCGGGCGTTACGCGGCCTTGACGTCGGGTCCACCGAAGCGACCCAGATTCTGTCGTGGGCAAACAGTGAGACGCCGGCAATCTACGACCGCGACCAGACTGCCTATCTCGTCCTTGGAAGCTATCGTGATCCGTATCTCCGACGCGTACGGGCGGTCAGCGATCGATTGAACCGCCGCTATGGAACATACGCATTTCTCATCGGCGACCTCACCGACATCGATATCCCACGTCTCCCTGAGTTTCGCGTGAAATTCCACATCACAGCAACACTCAGTGACTACGTTGCTGCCGTCTTCGAACAGGATGCAGGTGGTGAAGTCAACGAACTCGGCAAACTTGGTGAAACCGAGTACTTCGAGAAGGCGTTCGCCTTCCCCCGCACGTACCACTGGGAAATGGAAGAAAATCTCGCAACTGAACGCGATGTTCTCGCTGCTGGGGCACAGATTATGGCTGCTACGGACATCGACGAGGAGACGAAAGCTGCAGAACTCGAGGCACTCGTCGACCGGGCAGAACACGCTGGTATCGACATCACGGTCGACGACATGACTAGCAAGCTCGAGGATCAGCAGATCGACGTTCCCTCGTACAGCTGGGTTCACTTGAACGACTTTCGCCTCTTTGAACTCCACAGGCGGTGTTATCCCTGGACAACTGTGGATGAACTACTCAGAGCAACGGACGAGCTTCCAGGGTCTCCTAGACCGGGCTGGGAACAACAGTAGAAGAATAACCTTATCCTTAAGATTAAATTTCTCCTATGGGCGTACTTCCTCCAATATCTCGAATGCATTCGAAAGGAAGCCTCGCCAGCCATTCTTCTCAACGTACTCGAAGTCCGGGGAAAGGATAGCGAGTTTTGTGAGTTCCTCTTCCCATCCAGCCTGAGGGTGAGTGTAGACGATCCAAGGGGCAAAGCTCGGTTTGGGGTAAATCTCGTACTCACCACCACGCTCACCCCTAATTCTCAGGGTTGTTTCGCCAATGCTCGTTCCAAAGCCAGTGATAGTGTATGAAGTCGAGTCGTAGTTCCAGTCTACCGTCTCCCAGATTACCCGATAGTCGCTAACAGTGCTCGATCGATGCTTTCCAGCGAGTAATTGCTTCAGTAAGAACCTCGAATACAGATTTCTCTCCATGTCGGGTCGACCAATTGAGGACGACACCACTCTGAGCGGACATCCAGAGATGTTACTTTCCAGATACAATAAACAAATCGCTATCAAATACTCCAAGCTATAGGAGACGCATTAATCCTAATCTTAATTCTAGTATTAAGATTAGTTCGGTTGGACATCGGCAACAACAGCAATCGATAGGCAGGAGAGGGTAGAAGAGTCTGCGAGAGTTTAGTGAATTTGGCTGCAGGACAGGCTGCGATGGGGACACCATTTGCAGTGATCGCCTGCAGTGTAGTCATCATAGGTCGAGCCTTCAGCCTCTTGTAACCGTGTGAGGAGGTCTTCCCGACACTGATCTAACTCGTCTCTCGAAAACGAACGAGTACTCATGTCGGGGCCAACTGAACCGACATAGACATAGCCGGCTTCATCGATTAGTTCGTCGAAGAGCTGTTGGCATGCGAGCAGGTAGATCGGTAACTAGATGTTGTCATCGAGAATAGCTCTCCAATTTAACCAACAGGACTAATGCCTTCTGCCCCCAATTGTTGGTTAAGTCGTCACATGTCGTACTCAGAACCAACGATCCCACCCGAGGTTCCCGGAGAGTTAGCGGCCTTACTCGATGAGTGTAATGCGGAAACACTCCGATCTATTGCCAAGTATGTAGGTGCACTCGCAGAGTATCAAGAGCGAGAAGAGCGGATCAACGAGGGTGAAGATGAAGAGACTGCTCGAGAACACCCTGAGGATATGCCCGAAGATGTCCCCACCAAAGCGACGCTGACAGAGAAGGAAATCAACGGGAATCGATATTACTACTGGCAGTGGAGAGAAGGTGATAAAATCAAATCCCAGTACAAAGCCCCAGTGAATCCAAGCGAGTGAGGGTTAACCAACATCTGGCTGATTGCTAGCGCACATGTTGGTTAATTCTGTGGACTTGTTGTTGCAGGTACCGATATCAATATCTTGCTGTACGGTGGATATCTTCCCCGTATTCGGGAGAATCAGATCTCAATAGATACTCAATTCAGAGCGTGGCCGAAGTAGCCGAGGTTAATCTTAATGTTAATGTTCAAATTAGATTTAAGTCGATTGAGTATGTGCATCCACTATGAGCGACCAATTCACCGAAGCCCTCGATCAAACAGAGGAGGCACAGGAAACCTATGCGAATCAACTCGGGATCAAACCAGAGAAGATTCCGTTTACGGCTGAAACACTTCCTGACGCGGGTATTGCGGTACGCACGAATCAAGATCTGCTCAATGAAGTTGCGAGCCACATCCTGAATCGAGCAGGCCACATCTCGATCGTCGATGAACGGGGAGCTGGGAAATCTCACTTCCGTGATCTCGTGTACGATGCTCTTTCAGAGGGGCCTCGGAGCGAGGAGTTCCGAGTCGCTCGAATACGCGAAGTCGAGTCCATCACAACCCGTCGCTTCTATACGCGTCTTCTTGACGAACTCAGTGAGTACAATGACCTTGAGATTCCAGAGTCGTACCCTCATGCCACAGACGAAGTTCGTCAGCTTGTCGAAGAGGTTGCCGAACAACTCGAATCTCTCAATATCGCGTGTATCATCCAGGTTGACCAACTCGAGGATGCAGCTCGGAATACACGAACTTTCGAGCAGCTACTAGCCGCTTTGCAGAGCGTCGGTGACCTCGGAGAAAGTGAACCTGTATTCATTCTCTTCCTGTTCGGAACTGAACGTGCTGGTGATCGAATTGACGAACTGCGTGAGACGCTCAGTTCGCGACTCGTCGCAAAGGATCGAACATTGGAACGGTTCGGATTCGCAGAAACCGAGGAACTCATCGCCAGGTGGCTTGCCTGGGCCCGTGAAGAAGAGTACGATTCTGGATATCCGTCTGACCCCTATACAGCGAATGCCATCGAGACTATCGTCGAGGTCAGTGATGGGACCCCGCGTGATACTCGACAGAAGTGCTATCATGCCTTCCGAGCTGGCGCACAGCAGTTCGCTGCCGAACGAGACGTCGAAATCACGAACGAGACGTTAGACGCATATCTTTAATATTAAGGTTAAGAATAAGGGCGTATGAGCAACGACAATCCATTTGGCGAAGCAATGGATGAGGCATCGGAGGAAAAAGACCGAGAAGACCAGCAACCTACATCAGACTTCGATACTGAACCCTACTATGACGCGCTCAACACTGGCGTAAAGGACCACACGATAGGCGTCTCCGTGAGCGAAGAGATGCATCAGTTCTGGCGTGAACTCCAGGATACAGACGACGTCGACGTCGACCCTGCCCAGTCCATTCGGAATCATCTCGAAAATCTCGCGCATCGACATCCCGACGTGTTTGAACGAGCAATGCGAAAGCTCGAAATCGATCGCGAGATGTGATCATCAAGTTAACCAACAGAGAATTGATATCCAATCCATTGTTGGTTAACTAACTCACATGATCGAATACAGCTCTTAGATTAGTGGATACGGCTACACTATACCAGTTTCTTCGCAGTTACGATATCAATCAAATCCACAACGACATCGTCAATTCGGCTATCCTCACCGAGGATGTCAAGGGTAGCTTCGAGATCTGTTTTCAGTTCGAACCGGCGACGAATGAGTCAGAGTTTACACTTCGATGCCGGGGTGTCAGACGTATAGCTTACACTTCGATGACGGGGGAGACGGAGACCGTGTCGAAGAACAGACACTCAGATTCGCACGAAGTTGAGGCGAACCTCATTACACATCGATGGCGGGGGGCCTCTTATCAAATGTACTTCGGAGACGGTTCTATCACAGAGAGCGTGAAACCGGATATTACGGGGATAGGTTAGTTATATTGCCCGAATAAACATCGACGGGGGTGAATCTTTTTAACGCTCCGGCGTACACTAAGCGTATGACCGGTAGTGATCAAGACGGGACGGATCAATCTCTTCTTGGTGAAGGAACGCATTCTAGAGTTGACGAAGAACAAATAGAAACTGCTCATGAAGAAGTTGTCGGAGACACGGTGCCGGACCAAGATAAAGTAACTACTGAAGACAGTACTCAGCGATCGATCCGGGACATGCTCGACGATGAGGGGGAGACATCAGTCTTCGTCAATCGAGACCTTGTCGAGCCAGACACAATCATCGATGAGGAGCGAATCGTCGGTCGTGACGATCAACTTGAATCTGTTGTCTCATTTCTGAAACCGACACTCCAAGGAAATCGCCCCCCGAATATGCTGTTATACGGTCCTGCTGGGACAGGGAAATCACTCATCATCGGGGCAGTCACACAACAAATTATCGAGCTCTGTCAATCGAAGGGCAAACGCTTCGGTGTAGTTGATATCAACTGCCAGCCGATCAACACCCTCGACCAAGCAGTCTTCGAACTCGTCCAGACCGTTGCGAAGGATGTCGACACGAAGATCGGCGTACCTGAAACGGGCGTATCGACGAAGCATAAATATCGACGACTGTATAAACTTATCAACGAACACTATGACTCGGTCATTTTTATCCTCGACGAGATTGACCTCTTGGTCGGCCGGCGAGCAAAGGACGAACCTGCCTATTCAAAACTACTCTACCAGCTGTCACGAGCGAGTAATACAAACGAAATCGAAGGGCAGGTATCAGTTGCTGCACTGACGAATGACCCGAAGTTTATGGAGGACATCGACGGTCGTGCCGAGAGTTCATTTAATCCGCGAGATGTCTATTTCCCAGATTATGACGCAAATCAATTACGCCAGATACTCGAAAATCGTCGTGATGCCTTTCGGTCTGATGCATTAACTGACGACGTATTACCCCTCGTATCGGCATTTGCAGCACAGAGTCATGGGGACGCACGAAAAGCAATTGATTTGTTTCGCGGTGCCGGTGATCTCGCGGATGAACGTGGTGACGAGAAGGTTCGCGAAGACCATGTCCGCGAATCCCAGGAGGAAATTGACAAGGATCGGTCATTAAAACTTGTGGAGGGACTGACGACCCAAAAAAAGATCTCACTTTACGCGACAGCCTCTGTTGCGCATTTCTCGAATTGGTCAGGGAGTTCCGTTCCAAGTCCAGTTGGATTCAAGGTCTATCAATGGATTACCGAAGAGATAGATGCTGACCAGATGACCCGCGAGACATACGTCAAGTATGTCAAAGAACTCTCCACCTATGGTCTGATCTCGTCCTCCCGGAAGAGTCGAGGACGTGGTGGCGGAATGTACATGGAGTTCACCTTCACAGGAGATCCCGCAGCAATGATGAACCGAATTGTCGATGATACTCGAATGGAAGCAGTTTCCGATCAAGAAGATCTCCTCCGAACTGTCATCAACTCACAGTTAAAGAAGTTCCATAATCAGTGAGTTAGCGGTGGGCCACGCAAAGGAACTCCTCGATCCCTCACCCCCCGTCTTCGATGTGTAAACTTGGATCCGATCCGATAAGGACACATCTCAAGGTCAGCAAAGTGTTACTGACACAATCAATGAGTGAAAAGTCAGGGGCATTATCAAGCTTCCTCAAGAACTGCGACAGAAGACTGCATCCCAATGTTCTCGTGAACACCCTCCCCCCGTCATCGAAGTGTAAACGGCAGAAAGAGGTGAAGGTCGAAGATCGGGATGAGAGGTTGTATCGGTATCAGAGGACACAAGAACGGAGATATCGCAACAAACAACCATTGTGACGGTCTCGATGAGAAGAGAAACTACGCTCAGTTCGTCGGAGTTGATTTCCTCCTCACCTTGCTATCAGGTCTAGTGCGGATATGGTTATTACGCTTCCTATATAAAACCTTGCCAGACTAGAGACAACCATGAATTAGAACGTGAATCTACTGTTTGAGACCGCCTCTACTGTGTATATCTCCTTTTTTCGTCGTTTTTCACTCTTCTCACGTTCTGCCCCCACTCCTCTCGCAGAGTTTTACACATCGATGACGGGGGGGGAGTGTGGGGAGGTCGAGTCTTACTCGCAGGATACCCTCACTGGCGAGCCGACATCGGCTGCACTCTTCTTACTGTCCGATGGCGCTTAGCGTCGCTACGATCAAGGACCTTCCAGATAAGTTCGCTGTATCATCTCTCACTACTCGATGATAATCCTTGTCTGCTTTTCAATTGCAATATTGTATCTCTTTTTCATGAGTGTAGGCTAACATTGGCTTAGCTGTTAACCCCGCGACTTTAGGTGCGGGAGGAGGTCAATTGCAACCCTAAGTCTCAATAGTTACTCGGTGGAGTCTTTTGGATCGACGGGTGCGATGTACTTGTTCTTCCAGGAATTCCCCTTGCGCCACTGGCAGTACCCTCATCGTCAGTAGGATCGGTCGAAATCCCGCGTTCTTCGAGGGCAGTCTGTTCATCACCAGTGATCGAGGCTGCGTTCTCGAGTTTCAGTGACTTCACGCTCGCGTTTAGCGCGTTTCCAGCGGACAAGTTGGTCAGCATATGTACTCACTTGGTCGAGGCGCTCGGGTAGCTGGCGTTCGAGTGGCTCGTAAAGGGCGTGCGGTCGACAAACGGTCCATACGCTGGTGATGAAGGGGTTCGGTTCCACGCCAACCATATCATTCCGTTGTCAGACGGTGGATCGAACCGGCTGTCGAATGTTTGCGGCGCTAGCAATCGCTCTGTGGGTCGTCCTCGTTGTTCGGAGAATCACCCTCTCCACAGAATGGGCTCATTAGGTTGATCGTGTGGCTGCCAGTCATTCTCGGAGCATAGGCAATTGCCTGTGACTATATACGATGTCCGATATAATTGTATCTATGGATAAATTAAGGATCAAATCTAAATACGAGCACCTAAGAGAGCGAGTATGGCACGCAAAACGAAAGGTGCCCGAGTCCTGACCGTCCTGTTCGCATTCATTGCAACTACTGGGATAGCTGCTGCCCAGCAGAGCGAGATCAACAATTCTTTGTCGGAGATTGAGTCATTCGTCGCAACAACACTCGGCCAGATCGGTGTCATCGTCTTTCTCGTTGGTGCCGCTGCCTGGTTCGTCTCCCGCAAGCATGCCGACCGTGCCCAGTGGGGTTGGCGAGGTATGTGGGGCGGCGCTGGGATGATCGTCCTCTCAGTTAGCTATAACGTGTTCGTGACGCTCTTCGAAAACCTCGCCCCGGGGATGGTCATGCCCTGGATCGCCTTCTAAGTAGCACAGCCAATAGAATCACGACTTACCCCCAATCGATCCCCTTTCACCCCACCACGAATGGATGGCCAACGATTGTCGCTTGTACTGCTGCTCATTGTCACCTTGTCACTTTCAATTAGTGGTACGGCGACGATGTCCACCGCGGAGATGACGGCCAACGACACAGACGTCTTCATCTCCGATAAACCGGATCCCGAGGCTGGCTCAGTCCCACCGTTCGTACTCCCAGACCTCGAGGACGTCGATGAAGAAGAGAATATCTCGGTAGCAGAGCTAAGTCAGACCCGCGATTTCCACTATTCGACGACCCAACCCCCGTATCAGGTTGGCCCGGATCAGCAGACGCTGCGTGAGTACCGCCTCGACCAACTCGAGTCGATCAGGCGCAACGAGTCGACGAGTCTCTGGCTCCCCGACTCACACCGATCGAATGGTACACTCGTAACGGATGCTCACGTAACGATCCTTGGGACGGCAGAGGGGACACAAACCCGTCTCGAGTCGGACGCAGGAGACCAGTACGGGAATGAGAGTGAGTTATTGCTGGTACCGCGTGACGGGACGGTCCTCACCCACCTTGATTATTCGACTCGCATCCCGGAGGGGACCTGCGTCACGACCAACCAGACCCGGACCTGCCTCAACGTCACACTCCTCGATCAAGAAACCGACCGGACACTCGAGATCGGGTCTCAGTCATGGAGTGGCGATCCAGAGACACCTCATCAACTCGACTACGCGGACGCGAACGCGAGCGGGGCGACAACACTGGAGGTGGAAGCGACGATCACCTCGAGGCTTGCAGTCCAGGAGACCACCTACGTCCGTGAGGGGACTGACTGGGTGCTATCGAATACAACCGACAATGAGACACTCGAGCTCTCCCACACGGTCCAAGACGAGGCTCCCGTTGTCGTCACGACGAACCAGGAGCTGTCGATCGAGCAGACGATAATCGAATCAGACGACGGCATCGACCGGCTCATCCTCGAGTTCGATGGCCCGGAGACGCTCCATGACCGTCGGCTCTGGAGTACTGTGACGTTCGAAGAAGGCGCTGGCAGGATCGAGAATATCTGGGGCGTCTACTCACAGCGCCAGTATGATACCGCCACGCGGGGTCATCGGCCAAGTGATGAGCTACTGATCTCGCCGGATCAAACCGAGTCCAATACGACGGTACCGGTGCTCAACGACGCATCGTCGGGAGTGTCGACAGGGAATGAGACGCTCGAGCGACAACTTCCAGCGCCAGCGACCCAACAGGAGACCGTTCCGTTCCCGAACATCCTCGAGAAGCAACTCGTCGCACAGCGAGATGACCCCACGCTTGAGGGAGAACCAACCAACCTCGTAAACCCACCAGAACTAGCTAGTTCGAATAGCTTCAGCTTCGCATCCGAGCCAGCACCACTCGATGAGGACGTCAATCTCTCCTCGGTCGAACCGCGTGGACAGACGACGCTCACCATTACAAACGCAGAGCAGCCGATCGCAGAGGTTCGCGACATCCACGGCGATCCAATACCGGTATCGACACAGACTGTCCAAGAGCGCGCCGCTCAACTCGAGACGGAGATCCTCAACGACACGCATGCAGAGTTCCACCTTTTCGAGGAAGATACCGGCGAAGCGCTTGGCAACAAGACTCTCTGGCTCCACGGTGCTGCCCAGGGACAGGTTACGACCGGCTCGGACGGAACCGTAGTCGTCAAACGGAGTGACCTCTACGTGAGGGCTTCGTTCACGGGCGAGACCGATCCTGCGGAAGAGGTGTACTACAGTCCAGTTGAGACGCAGGCCACATTCCAGCCAGAGGCGTTCAACATTTACCAGCTACTGATGAGCTTCACTGGAGCATTCGTCTCGATCATTGCCTTCGTGATTTTGTACATTCCGTTCGCGTATATGAGGGGTGCAAACAAATGACCGTTCGAACTCGATCCAGTACTGTGTGGGTGCACACCCACTCCACAGCTTCCGCGCTGACGGCCACAACAGAGACCCTGCTAAATCAATGACCATTCCCAGACTGTCCGTTCCGATCAAAGGCATCACAGAAAGCGTCGACCCTACGATACTGGGGTCGGCCCAGAAGAGCTTCCCCATCCTTCTAGGTGGTGATCCCGCCATCATCGTCGCGTTCGTCAGTGATTGGATCGCCGACTTCTTCATCTACATTTTGACTGGGATCCTGGGGTTCATCACTACCCTCGTTGCGGGCGGGATGCAGTCGTTCATCATCTTCGATAGTCCCTACAATGATCCGGCAATGCAGGGTGCCTTCGAGCACAATCTGGCAATTTTCCCGCAACTGCTGGTGATCGTCTTCATGGCTGGGATCGCCTCTGCTCCGTTCTCCGATCAGCGGGAAGTGACGAACTTCATGCTGGTCTGGAAAACGTTGAAGGTAATCATCTTCGTCGCCGTCGGCCGTCAGATTATGCACTTTGGTCTCCTTCTGACAAACGCGATAATCCTGCACATTTACACCGACGACTACGGTGATGCGTTTGGCCCCGAAGTGCTCGAGGCTGGATTTGAAGGGGCAGCTTCGCTGGGCGCGGGGGCCATCATCGGTGGGATCATAATCAACTTGATCTCCGTCGCAGGCATTCTGCTCGCGCTCGGAGTCTTTGTGTTCCGGGAGTTCCTCTTCCACGCGACATTCATCTTACTCCCTGTTCTTGGGGCCATGTTGTACCTGGATTTCGGTCCACTCCGCCACAGCTCGGCGATCGCGAAAACACTCTTGCGGGCAACAGCGTACATGCTGCTTGCAGGGATCGTGATGGCGGGGCTACTCCAAACAGGTGCGGCAGCCGTTGGCGCGTATTCGGATGTCGCCGTCCAGGGCGAGGAAATGACTGAGGCAGAGTTTGGCGAACTCATCGAAGCAATGCTCTTCTGGCTGATCGGACTGCTCGCCCCTGCCCTCGTCGGCCTCAAAGCTGCCGCGATGGCAGGGATGTCACCGAGGGGTCTCGGCCGTCGGAGTGCAAAGAGCAGTTCGAGTTCTCAAAAGCAACCCTCTTCAACAGGCAAGTCGGGTGGGAAGTCGCGACGCACTGCATTGATGGAGCAGGCGAGGTACGGAGGAGCGAGAGGGGCCAGATGGGGCGACAGTCTGACGGGTGGAAGGGCGAGCAGTGCTGCGAGCAGAGTGGGATCACGCGTCGGCCAAACGAAAGCAGCAGTTGGGAGTGCAGCTTCGTCGAAAATCCCGGATCGATATGTGAGCGGAGGTAAGAAAATAGGATCAGGTGCGAAGAAAGGTGGAAAACGCGCAGCTTCGGACGTGAAAGCTGGAGTCTCCTACGGACCTCGAAATCTTCATGAATCCCCGACTGAGTGGGCGGCGGCCGGGTTGGAACGCTATCGGGAAAAGCCCGTTATCGACACGTCGTCTCAACAATCGACCAGTGGTGGGGCAGTTGAAGCTAGCACCAATGCTGCAGACACATCGCCAGACCCGGAATCAAGTCAACAGACACTGGACGAATACGACAACAACTAACGGAAGATGGAAGAAACATCCCAACCTAAGAGTGTCCTGAAGAAAGTCGTTGTCGGCAGCATTTCTCTCAGCCTCTTTACTGCGAATTATGTTATTGTTCCACTCGGGATCATTTGGATTGTATCGTATTTTTCCGATCCGATTATAGCGCTAATTGCAATCCCTGTGATTTGGATGGCGACCCCATTTACTGCACTTCTGCTGACTGGTGGTCTCTACCCACTTCATGGTGACAAGCCCGAACAAGCGGATCGGATCTGGCTGGTTGGAACTTTCATTGGAACAGCGATATTGACAGCAGTGTGGTTTCTTCCTGCCTGGGAGAATAACTGGCCTGCTTCCGCAAGCATCCTTGCTCCGCTCCGAATACCCTCTATGTTTGATAACTTTTGGTACATGGGAGCCAGTTGGCTCGTGTGTGTTCCACTGATGCTATCTGTGAGTATTGGAACCACCGTAGAACTTCTCGACGAGAAAAACTCGACGGGAGAAGGAGAGCAGACAGATACAGTGGACGCGACTGCTCAGAGAGAGAAAGCCGAGACCAAACCCAAGACGTCCCACTCCAGCGATGGAGCGACTCAAGAGCAACCTATTCCCTCTCAACTCCAATACGGCTGGCAGTCTGCGCCTGATACAAGATTTGCGGACGTTGGTGGGATCGAGCCGCTCAAAACGGAGATCGAGCGCTCGGCGATCCGGCCGCTGACCCGACTCGATGCCGCCTACGAACGCTTCAACATCTCTCCACCGAACGGCATCCTCTTCTACGGTCCTCCAGGGACAGGCAAGACGCTGTTCGCTCGAGCCATTGCTGGCGAACTCGGCCACCCGTATCTCGAGCTCTCGGCGGGCGATATCAAATCGCGCTGGGTCAATGAGTCTACCGAGCAGGTCAACCGACTGTTCGCGGAGGCCGCACAGTTCGATCGGTGTGTGATCTTCATCGACGAGATCGACGCGCTGCTTGCCTCCCGTGAAAGCGATGTCAATCGCGAGCACACCCAGGTCGTCAACGAGTTCCTCGCTCACCTGGACGCCGACGATCCGAATTACCTCGTTATCGCAGCTACGAACCGCGCTGAACTCCTTGATGAGGCGGCCACTCGTCGGGGTCGCTTTGACCAGCAGTACGAACTCGGCCTTCCAGATCGCGACGCTCGAGAGGCCATTTTCCGCGTCCGGCTCGACGAGCTACCGACGGACCTTGACAATACCGCATATAGGAAGATGGCCGAGCAGACAGAAGGGGTCAGTAGCGCAGATATCGCTGGGATTGTCGACGATGCCGCAATGCGCGCCGCCGAACGCGACGCTGACGAACTTACGCTCGAGGATCTCCACATGTCGCTCCCAGACCAACCAGACCAACGGTCTTGAGACCGTGCCCAGCAAGAGGTAGGTTAGGGCCGCAAGATCGTTCAAAATGTGCGCTTCATTGGAACATCAAAATTGGGAGTAACTTTTAACTATATATCCCTAAGACGTACAGATTGCCTATGGAAACATTCCCTATCGCAGGGCGTGTCGTTAATACGAAGTTGGTTTTCGGGTTGACCGCCCGAGAAGCTGGTGAGGTTCTCGTTGTTCCGTTTCTGGCCATGGGTATTGCCCAAAGCCTCGGCTTCACTGGGACACTGTTCCTGGGTGCCGGCGGGATCGGACTCGCCATCGGCATCCTCACTCTGCTGGTTTCCCCTGCCGGCCAACGACCCATCAGCTACGCCCGTGCCGCCGCCGAGTACTATCTCGGGTCGAATGAGTACCACAACCGGAGAACGCGACCTGAACCAGAGACGCCCGTCACTCAGGACGTTGTCTACGTTCGGCAGGCTGGCCTCGATATCGAGACAATCGAAGCCGAGCAGGAAGCGGAAGTTGACGGACGGTGATCGATGATGGGGACTGCACCCACCGACGAGACAGCCACCGAAACAGCCGCAGAATCACACGACGAGGACGAGGAGCCCGTTGTCCAGCCGACTGCCAGCAGTGACCACACGCCGCCCACACCCGAGTCCGACCTCGAGGTCCTGCGAGCACTCGACAAATTCCTTGACGATATCGACACGGATCTCCCAACCGCTCGAGAGCGCTCCCGAGCGCGTGATCACTTCGACCTCAAGGATCGCCTTGGTGGATCGACAACGACCCAGGAGACACTCAGCTTCGACTACGTCCGAGAGGATGGCATCGCCGTCGATGGTGACAGTTACATCGGCCTCTTGAAAGTCCATCCGCAGAACTGGCTCTCGCTCAGTGAACAGGCTAGACACGACACGATGAGCGCGTACATGTCCTTTCTGATGTCGCTTGAGTTCAGCGTGGCCGTCCCCTGCTACCCGAAAACGTTCGACCTTACGGGGCACCTCGAGCGCTTCTACACGGCATCATCGAGGACGACTACTCGAGAAGAGACGCCGATCCTCCAGTACGGACGGAAGTTCTACATCCAGTGGGCGAGCAACCAGATCAGAGACGCCGACCTCAAACAACGCGATTTCTACATCGTCACCCGTGTCGACGCCGACCAAGTCCACAAGAATCTCGACACGGGAAGCGTTCTGAGCCAGCTTGGCGATCTCCCGCTTATCGGCGCCGCCTGCTCACGAGTGCTCGCTCATACGCCATTCGGCAATTCGCACGAGGATGCACGAACTGAGCTCTGCATTCGCGAAGTGAGACAGCGACAGCGCCGGATTATAAACAAGCTCGGCCGGACGGAGGTCTCGATCGACCAAGTAACTGACCGTCAGGAAACCATGGAAATCCTATATCACTACTACAACCACGTCGACCCGCAGTTCGAGAAGTTCAACCAAGCGACCAAAACGGAGGGTGAGTACTGATGGGCTTCCTTTCAGGACTTCGTTCTCGTCTTACTTCGGGCAATAAGCACACGCTCAAGGAGATCGATGACGAGACGTTCGACCGGGCAGCAGCGATCCTCGAGGCTAACGGCGACGACCTTACCAAGGAAAACATCCGCGAGCAAGCCGAGCATCTCCTCGAACTCGAGGAGGTCGACGAAGGGGAGTTCCGATTGGGTGTCATCCAAGACGACACCGAGCAGTCGCTCGCCGACCGAGATATCATCGCCCCACGAAAGCTGAAAGAGGTCTCCAACTTCTTCGAATCGGGGTACATGATCCGTAACGACAAGTTCGTCCGTACGTTGACGATTCACGGCTACCCCGAACGCGTCCCCTTGGGCTGGCTCGATGAACTGTATACGACGAACGATCACGTTCGGGTCACTCAACACATCCAGCCACGCGATACCGGCTCCGTCCTCCGTAAGTTGCAGAAACGCCTCACCCAGTTACGGGCTCGCCTCCACAAGAAACACAAGAAGAGCCAGACCGACACCCACGAGGAGGAGGCCGACCGCGACATGGTCCAGGATCTCATCTGGGATATCATCCTCGGGGAAACGAAGCTGTTCGACTTCGCGATTTACATCGAAGTGGTTGCCGACACCGAACAGGAGCTCAACGAGGCAACCGAACGCGTCGTTGATTCACTCAGTACCGCGAACGCGGAAGCAGTCCCCCTCGAGAAACGGCAAGTCGAATCACAGGATGCGCTTGGCCCCCTTGGTGACGATCCGATCAAGTCGACCCAGTTGATGCAGGAGACCGCCATCGGCACGATGTTTCCGTTCATTGAGCCGGTGATTACCGATCCCGAGGGAATCTTCTATGGGTTTGATACGACGGACACACCCGTAATCCTCGACAGATACGAGCTCTCCTCGTACTCGAAAGCAATCGCCGGTACAATGGGTTCCGGAAAAACGTTCGCCGAGAAACACGAGATGTACCATCGGTTGATGATGGACCCCGAGATCGAGATGCTGGTTCTCGATCCGCTTGGAGACTTCGTCGACTTCGCGAATGATCTTGGTGGGCAAGTGATCCGCTTCGGCGGCGATAACACAGTCAATCCGCTTGAGATCCAGCGGGGCATCGACGACGCTGTGGACGATCCATTTAAGAAGAAATTGCGCTCGGTGATGGAGCTGTTTCGCATCCATTTCTCGGCGGTGACCGAGCAGTCGTTAAGCAAGGAACAAGAGGGAATTCTGCGGCGAGCGGTCCGACTTGCCTACCTCCAATACGGTATCACGGAAGAGACAGTGACCCACGAGAACACGAGCCCGACGATCAAGGACCTCCTTGACATCCTCGCGGAAATCGCCGACGGTGGCCTGCCATCGGAATTCCTGGAACTCCACGAGGATGCGAACGACGAGCGAGTGTGGCCCGAGATTGACCAGCTCGAGACACGATTTCGGGATGGCGACGAGCAGTACGCTTACCAATTATTGCTTGGTCTCGAGGCGTTCCAGAAGGGCGGCGAGAACGACAATCTGACCGGCCGGACGAACGTCGAACTCGACAACCGTTTAGTCGTCATCGACATGTCGATGTTTGCTGACACGGGGCAGGCACCACTGTTTATGCACGTGATGTTCGACTGGATCTACCAGCGAGCGGCCAGCGATCACGACCGCCGGACGCAGGTGACGATCGACGAGGCTCACTACCTGTTGCGGCGGGAGGCGACGACAGATATGATCGATCTGTTCATCCGGCACAGTCGTCATTTCAACACGGCAATCACGCTTATCTCCCAGACTGTCGATGAGTTCGTCGCCCAGTCGGACGGCCAGTCCAAGGAGGCCGCCGAGAAAGCGCGCAACGTATACAATCTCTGTGATATCAAGCAAATTTTTCACCACGAGTCGGTCAGCGACGAGATGGTCGACTTCCACGACCTCACCCCTTCCGAGCAAACGTTCCTTACGACGGCCCAGACTGGCGAAGACGGGGGCTACTCGGAGTTTTTGTTGGGTGTCAATGAGTGGTCGAAACCACTCGCACTCCACGTGAACGACTACGAAGTCAGCGTCCTCGATGATGATCTCGATCCGTGGGAGTATCTCGCTGAGAACCGGTATATCGACGCCGATGACGCCAGATTCCTTGCCGTAGAGGACCGACTCGAGGACTATAAAATTCCGGAGTCGTTGCTTGAGGAGGCGGATCTGGATGAGATTGATAAGGAGTCTGAGACCGACGAGGCGGTCGTCGAGCACGCCGATCAAGAGCGAGCCGATGTGAAGACCGAATATTACGAAAGAGACATTAGTGAGATTGCTGAGGCCGGCCAAGGAGCGACAGCAGCTGTAGATGAGGGACCAGGGGAACCGCATGAGAAGAGAGCGGAGGATTCTCGTGCTGAAGCCACAGCGGATCAAGAAGACGATCTCACCACGATCACTGGAATCGGCGAGACGTACGCAGGGTATCTCGCCGAAGCGGGTGTCGAGACGGTTGGCGAGCTCGCTGTGGCAGATACCGAGTCACTTTCAGAGAAGATGTCGATCCCGCACACGTTGCTTGACGAGTGGGTCGATGCTGCTAGCTCGATCTGTGAACCGGAGACCGCGAGTGGGGAATCCTCCCCGACTACGGAGGTGACAACCGATGCAGACGACTGAGATAACCGAGAGTAACCCCAACGTCGACGCTGAATCCCTTGAATGGATCGTGACAGAGGACGAGCAAGTGGAGCAGATCTCCGACCTGGACGTGCAGTGGACTGGTATGCCACTGTTTCGAGGCGGATCTCGGACATTTCTGGTCGCACTCGTCTTCATAGCGGTCGCGCTTGCTCTTGCGACGGAGAGCATCGCCGGGGTCACAACAGGACCGTCGCTCGTCGGGCTCGAGTCCTACACGCTCGCGGTGGAGGGAACTAGTATCGAAATCCCACTGTGGTGGCTGAGTGCTATTCCGTTCCTGGTTGGCCTGATAGGCATCGCGATCAGTGTGCGTCCGATTGTTCGGGCGCTTCGTACCACCTACGTCCTCACCTCGGAGAAACTCTATGTCCGCACGCGGGGAATTCGTGGCGATGGGTTCACGAAACTCCCGCTCGACCGTGTCGTCGACACCACTTTTCATCAGTCCTCCATCGGCCGGCTGTTGTCGTATGGAACCGTCACGTTCAGTACGTTCGACCATACGTCGCCCGAAATCCAGTGTTGGGCGATTGAGGACCCAACAGAGCTTCATGAGACTGTTCTCGAACTCGAAGCCTCCGCTGCCTCGCCACTTGAGCGTAAACAAGAGTACATCCGAGTTGTGCCGTCGACGGGCGAGCGACCGCCACGGGAAGTTATCAACCAGATCCGTCCCTTGCACGACGTCCGACGAGGTGGGGTGCCGTGGTGGCAGACACTCAACCCGCTTTCGGATCCCGACCCGCTTACGTTCGAGTTTGTAATCTACAGCGACGGGACGGACTCTCCGATCGAATTTTACTACACCTGCGAGCAACACCTGTCCACGCTCTACGATCGACTCAACTCGGCCTATCCCGACTCCGTGGAAATCGAGCGTGTGACTGTTGACTTTGCGGAGAAGCTCATCACTCCACAGCAGTACTCGTACGACGAGTTCGAAACCGCCCTCGAGAACGGCACTCTCCAGTGTACACCGGCTGAAGTCGAGGCACTCGTTCGTGTCCGGGGCTCCAAACCGACGCTTGCTGACGGAGGAGCTACGACCATCGGTGAGCAGGTCGATCGAGACAAGACTACCGAAGAGAACACCAGTACGGAGGCGTCTGATTCCGAGGCTTCCGATTCTGAGTCTTATTCTCCTCCCAGCTCCGATTCCAGTCTCCTACTCGGCACGCAACTCCCGAGCATCGACCTCGATGCACTCCGTGCGAAAGAGAAGGCAGAAAACCGCGATCCAGGGTCGCTCACGTTCGCCCTCGAGACGCCAGTTGACACTGGTGAGGGGGTACTTGCCCGGCCACATCCAGATGAAGTTGAACCGTACGGACTGCGGTGGACCGGCAGCGGAGACCCGTTGGCGGCAATCAAGAAATTCGATCAGAAAATGGGAGAAACTGATCGGTCGAAGGCGAGCTCACACGCGCCGTTGACCGTGCTAATCGATCATTTTGCAAGCACGAATCATCCAATCGTCTTCCAGGCTGCGTTCGAAGGCGAGCCCGATCTAACGAAAGAGGGTGAATACCACATTGACGAAATCGAACAGGGTCGCGAGACGCTGTGGGGTGAAGCCACCATAGCCCTTGAAGAGCTTCTACGCGGTCCAAAGAATAACGAGTCGTCCTCGTCGCGGTCAGAGTCACTCAGTGAATCCCGATCTGAGCGCATTACCGAGATCAAAAACGAAGACTGGGGCCATACGTTCACGACCAACCTGCGGGTAGTGACTGTCCCCACGAACTCGTCTCTGAGCGACACGTCCGAAATCGAACACGGCCTACGGAATCTGAGTACCGTGTTCGATCCGCTTGCCGGTGACTACTACAAACTCGAGAGCGAAACCCTCTACGAGAAAGGAGTTCTTGAGCGCAGTCGGCGCAAGCGGTCACGACGCTGTTTTGATCGGTTTCTCGATGGTGAGGTCGTCGCTGGTGGGCGGGTGAGTCGATCCAAACCCGACCTGCATCTCGATCCCGGCGAGCTCTGCAATCTGGTGATCGTTCCCAGTACCGAGCATTTGACTGATGAAGCAGTCAAAGAGACGCATGCGAATCCCGAAAGCCGCACGGCTCTTCCCGGGTTGGATACCGCCCAACGCCGCCAGTACACCACGGGAATGGTCCTCGGTCAGGACGCCAACAGTGCCGTCGAGGGGCCGCTTCGGTTACCGCCGAGCCGGCAAACACGCCACTGGTTGCTCTGTGGCGCGACTGGGAGCGGGAAGAGCCAAGTTACGTACCACATGTTGCGCTCGCTCGCCGAGACGACACCAGGGCCGAACGTCCTCTTCGACCCGAAAGGCGACAACATGTGTCAAAACTACCTGATGGCCCACTACAAGAAATTCGGGCACCTCGACGACGTGTACCACTTTCGCGTACCGGAGACGCTTCCTGCCATCTCGTTCTTCGATATTCGGCCAGCGCTCGAGGGGAACGATCGCGAGACGGCAGTCAAGGAGAAAGCCGACCACTTCCACGAGCTGATGCGGATGATCATGGGAGCGGAGAAGTACGAACAGGCGTTCGTGGCGAACGAAATTCTGACGTTCCTGATCCAAGCGTTGTTCGATCCGAAACACGGTGACGACGTCTTCGGGTTGGATGATCTCGTCGGGGCCGCGACGAGAATGCATCGTCATCAGGAGCTGCCGGAGGTTTCGGAGATCAATGCCGACATCCACGACTCACTCGCCGCCCAGTTCGCCAAGGACGAGAACCAGTTCGACACGACGATGGGGGCGGTGATGAACCGGCTGAACAAACTGAAAGAGGATCGCCACCTTCACTGGATGCTTCGACACAAACCCGGTCGCGAAGTCGAATCCACCGGAGACGATCTCTACGGCTTCCACCAGCAGGAGACCCATTTCGACTTCAGTGAGTTCCTCGAGGAAGATGTCACGATCCTGTTCGACCTGGGTGACCTGTCGTTACCCGCCCAGCGCGGGTTCACCACAGTCTTATTGAGTAATCTGTGGCACTCGATCCAGCGACGGCGGCGGACGAACCCCGAGAACGTGGTCAACGTCATCATGGAAGAGGCTGCACCGTTCGTCGCGACCGAACTGGTCGCCGATCAACTGCTCCCCCAGGGCCGATCGTCGGGACTGAGCCTCGGCTTCATCATGCAGTATCCCGAGCAGGTCAAGAAGTTCCACAATGGGAACGGTGCGTACGAGGAACTGCTGACAGAGGTGCATACGAAACTGATTGGTGACATCTCGATGAAGAACCGGTTCGCGAAGACGTTCACGCACGACGAGTTATCTGTGGAGGATGTCAGGAACCGGAACAACCGGATGGCAGCGGGCGAGTGGTTCACGAAACTCGTCTCCCCTGGGTTCGGTGAGGAGCGACCAGCGCCGTTGACTCTGCACTCGCCCCCGATCATAAGCGGGCATCCAGAAAGCGACGAGCCGTTGACGGCGGTCGAACAGCAGCAATTCGACGAAGAGCTTCTGCCGGAGGTGCTCGAGCGGACTGAGGACGAGTACGGGTTATACGTACCGACCCACGAGGACGCGATGGAGTGGTCAAATTGGAGCGATACAGATCGGCGGGCTGGTGCGCCGCCGGCGCTGGACGAAGATGAGAGTGCAGAGATAGTGGAGTCCAACGAAGAGAGTGAGGTCATAGAAGCCCAGCAGGCGCTCGAGAAGACCAGCCTTGACGATGGGGGCGACGATCAGTACGATGATCGAGACGATAGCAGTAAAGCAGAGACTACCGACGACGATCCAGTTGACGTTGCAAACGGAGCCGCCTTCTTCGATTCGTCCACGGGCGAAGAGGAATGCCCAGTCTCGGACGATGAACTTCGGCGGCGGGGGCTCTCTCGAGACGACGCGATCTTCCTCAAACGTGTTCTTGACGCGATGAACCGTGACCTCCCGGAGTACACGCTGTTGGAAGGGATGGGCGAATTACAAGAGGATCTTGATGGGGTTGACGTCGACGTGTTGATCGAACTCGGGCTGCTCGAGAAAGGGAAGGTGGACCGACGACCGTATTATACGGTGCTTCCGGATGGACGAGAGCTTCTCGGCGAGACAATCACCGCCCAACCGGGGATTGGAGATCTTGGAGAGAAGACGCCACACAAAGTTGGGGTCGAACTCCTGGTGCGCTGGCTTGAGACTCTCGAGGAGGTCGATCGAGTGGAGCGATACTATCAGCAGTCCTCGGAGACGATTTTCGACGCTGCCGCGTTCGACGTTGATGATGAACTTGTGTGGGTTGGAGAAGTGGAGATGACCTCAAATAACGTGGAGGCAGTTGTGAGTGATTACGAGAAGATGGCTGCGGTCGACGCGGATGCCGTGTGGGCGTTCCCGTCACGTGACGACGCTGGCGAGATCGTGAATGTGCTCGCCGATGCAGAACGTCTTCCTGAGAATGTGAGTGGTCGAACAGCTAACTCATTTTCACGTCTCCAGGAGGCAGTCGAAGGATTCGAAGCCGATGGAATGGCGACTATCCACACCTTCAGGAAGCTGACCTAAACAAGGTGAAATAATGAAGGTTGATATGACATTCGCATTCACCGGTGGTAGACCCTTATGACTTGGCGACAGGCAACCCGTGGCGAGGTCTATGCGTACTATACCGAGGAGTTCCCCGAGTATGTAGACCAGTTGCCGCCGTTCATCACACCAACGGCACCGAAAGAGTTCGGGATCAGCTTCCGCGAGCGCCATCCCATCCGCAAAGCGGAGCGCCCCGATCGCGACTTCATTCGACGGCCGACGTGGCGCACTGACTCAGATGGCGAGCCGATTGCACAGAACTTCAGCAACGTCGAAGAACTCGTCTCGTTCATCCAATCTCCCGCACGGTACGACCCGTTCCAGGGGAGTGAATACGCCTTGGCTGATCCCGATCTGCTCGAGAAGAGTGATCCGATTTCGGATGGCGTCTACTACGGGTTGGACAACTGGGACCGATCGTGGGTTCTCGCGGTCGATATCGATGCGAAAGGCATCGCCACAGCACGCGCTGAACGCGAACTTGACGAGAATGACCTCGAGATCCAATCAACAGATGTGAGTCGTGACGACGCGTTGCTCGCCGAATTCGAGATTTGTGACGCCGATCCGAGGGGGTATCCCTACTCGTTCGAGGACATCGACCGTGCGATCGAGTACGGCTTCGAAACACGAGACCTCTTCATGGATGTATTTGCTGCCGAGAAGACGATGGTCGTCTATTCCGGTCAAGGCGTCCACGTCTATCTGCTCGACAACGAGCTTGAGTACGGGTATGACGAGAAAAGCCGAGAAGTGCTCAACGATCTCTTGCTCGAGCGTTATGAGATCCCGATCGATCCCGTTGTGACTGCCGACCGAAGCCGTCTCCTTCGCGTGCCCTACTCGTTGCACGCAGAGGTCTGCCGTGTCGTCCAGCCGATCGAGAGCCCAGCGTTCGATCCCCGAACGGAAGCCCGACCACAGTTCCTTGAAACCGAGCGTGAACTTACCCATGATTGATCCACGAGAGACCGAGCGAGACGCCTACCTCGCTGCAGCGATCCCTATCAACTACACTGACAGAGAGATCGTTCAATTGTTCACCCGCGGGTACGACCGCTACGTCGTCGATAATACGCCAGACCGAGAGACGCTGCTTTCGGATATCGAACAGTTCGGGACTGCTGCGTTCAAGAGTTCCAAGCGTAACCGTCCGCTCGAGTACCCATTCGTCGACGAGCCCGCAACGCTCGTTTTGCTGGCTACTCTCAGTTCAATCTGCGTGAGCGAACAACCTCGCTTCGAGGACACGCCGCCTCGGCAGAACCAAGTCCTTCACAACATCCGCGAACTGTTCGCGACTAACCTCCTCGCACTTGTGCATGAGTACGACGATCCAACGCTCTACCAAGAGATGGCTGAGGTCCTCTACGCGAAAGGCCCCAGTCAGGACGGTCCCCACCCGGGTCGCGTTTGTACGGACGTCAAACCGATGCCCGAATTCGACGAGGAGGTGACTGCCGATACCGAGTACGATCTCTACGTCGAGATCCCAATGGCGGCTGCCTCTCGAAAGTGTCTCGCTCGAGCATCCACCGAAGCGACGAGTGCCGACGAAACGGGCGAGATTCGAACGCAGGTCAAGGACAATCATCTCTACGTCCCACTCGACCACCTCCATGACACTTATCGATCGTACGGCAAGCGGTGTTTTGGCCGGCTACAGGCAGTCCAAGAGGATGAACTCGGCGAGCCACAACGCAAGTGGCTTCGAGAGCACGAAACTGCCATCACCGAGCGGACTGACTACGCCCTCGAGATCGGCCACTACGAGAAGGTGTGGAAAAACTGGGATCAAGGCGAGCAGATCGTCCGACTACTCCGAAATGCTGTGCAAGCATCACCACACACTCAGATCGGTGAGTTTCATACTGCTCAGGAGTTGTCCGATGCTCTTGAAGTATATGAGCCAGAAAACGAGAGTGAACGAGCCCAGCTCACACAATTGTCGACCCCCCGAAGTGTAGGGAACTCGCTTGCAGATCACTTATCGCATCGATCGGTGACAGTCGATCGGGGTGACCGCGTCAATACGTATCGGATCGGCCACTCGGGCGGTGGATCGCGGCCACTCGAGATTACGGAACTCGAAGACCTGTTTGAACTGCCTTGTCTTGCTGCGATGGATGAGCGACTCCAAGAGGAGAAACCGGTCCGAAAAGACCTCTTCAACCTCGTTCGGATGGTAATGTGGCTCCCGCAGTACCGCGAGAAATCCGTCGACGCGATCACCGATGAACTCAAAGACCTGTTCAGCCGGTGGCCATGGTTTGATCCAGAGATCTCTGCCTACCAGATCAAGTACGAAGCCCGACGGGGCGATCGTGGAATTGGCCCCGACGGGAACACACCCCTGCCAATGAATTGTAATAATGACGATATGCAACGGTACTGTATTGGCAAAGAGCAGTGCCCCTACTCAATTTATGGTAGCCTTCCATTCCCCGACGATATGTACGACCAACTCGAGGAAACCGACCCCGTTTAGTATAGCGATGAACTCCCTCGGATCCAACCCTCTCTTTAGCCCATTCATTTCACAACTATACAGAGGATCTTAAAACCGGATTTGGCGCTATTCTACTAAATCAATATAATATCTGGAATACATTAATTACATATACTAAACAGGAGATAAAATCACGTTGCGTATTATCTGAGCCTTCGTGATGGAGAAATCAGCAGATAAGGGATATTCTTCTAAGAATGTGATATCGAACTGTCCCTTCTGCCGTTCTTCAATTTGAACATTGAAACTCAGAATCGACTGAGTTGGGTGGCTGAAACTCCCCGTTGCGCGTTTTTTGACTTTCGTGCTTGAAATTTTCACTCGTTGCGCGTGTTGTTACGGCCTTAGATATGTGCAACGGGGATTTAAAATGATTTGAGTCCGCAAAACTGGTCGTGAATGACGAAAAATCGTCCAAAGGAATGGGGAGGTATGCAGAAATAGAGGTGTGCGCGACGGGGAATGAAACGTGGAGAGTCAGAGAGCAGGGTAGGTAAATACGTCAGGATATAGTGAATTAGATAGGAGGTGTGTTATGACTCGAGAATGGTGGGATTGAGTTGGGTGTAGAAAGGTGGAAGGTAGGGGCAGTAACAAGGGGGCGGACGGAAGGAGAATGAGAGAGGAGTGAGAAGCATTTTCAGAATACGATCAGTGGGGGACTGGAGAGCGGTAGAGAGGTGGGTGAGGGAGAGGTGTGAAGCAAGGTGATAGATATACAAGAAAGTTGAGAAGAGAGCAGAATGTGAGGGGCCAATAGAGAAAGAAGAGGGGTGGGAGAAGTAGAGAGAGGATGGTGCTCGAGAAAAGAGAGTGAGGTCTGGAGAACGAGTGAAGGGCGGAGAACAGGGTAGAGTGTGGTGATCTGAGGAGAGGGGAGTGGGGCAGAGGACTGGAGCAGGGAACTGGAGATGAAGCTGAGGAGAGGTGAGAGTGGGAGGAACGTACAAGCTAGTAGCCAGGCCGTGACGGGAAGTTTGGGGAAAAGCTCGAGGAGAGAGAGGACTTGGAGGGAGAGGTGGTGGAGCGGGGGTTGCTCTCCTCGAGGGGAGGATAGAGGCCATGGGGAGGATGTCGACGGTGAGATTGGGCTCGAGGCAGTGGTGAGTGAAGAGCAGCAGAGGAGACGTGAGATTGGATGATTGCGATGGTGGTGGACGTAGCGTGTCAGGGAAGACATTAGGCTAGGCGACCGCGAGGCGGTGTTATTTGCCCACCTGAGAGGAGTGAGTCGGGATATGAGCTGGACTGACCAACACTAGGTGGAGGAGGCAGCGGATGATGATCAGATCCTGAGTGAGGAATTCGACGACTGGGTTCGAGAAGGAACAGCGCCAGGCGAGGAAGACGAATCGGAGGTAGACCAAGCTGATACCACAGTGGACGAAGCCGGCAGTACAGCCGAGGATAGTGAGGGTGAGCAGGACAGGGTTGCATCGACGAGTTCAGGTACTGTCTCGAGGCAGGGGTCAGACAAGCCACTGATGATGGACCAGTGTCCGCGGTGTGACGGTCGCGAGTTCGTTTCGAAAAAGCTCGTGTACGAGGAGTTCCACTACAGCGAGGAGGGCGAGCTCGAGGGGCACCAGAACAGAGTCCGAGCTGAGTTCGAGTACACGTGTCTGGAGTGTCAGGAACGGTTCCACGAATTGCCGAGGGGTGCGCGATCGTACTACTCGGAAGTGGCGGTGCTGGGGCAGGATCTGCGACGAGCGATTCAAGTACAGCTGCGAGCATGGAGCAGTTTGATGAGATCCTGGATCCGGAAGTCGTACAGAAGGTAGGGAGTCGGTGCGGTTTGAGTGAGTGGGAGGACGGGAGTGGTGAGATGAGGTAGGTGAGTATGGCGAGCGGGACGACGGGCGGACCGCCCCGCATAGCACCGCCCTCCCACGATCACCCGCCCACCTCCAGGTTCCGGGCTGCTCGCTCGCTTTCTTCGAGCTCGCTGTGCTGCCGGGCTTTCCCCCAGTGCAGAGTGTCATAGGTTCTTCTCAAAGTTGATTTCTCCCAACACACCAGTGAATCAGCTGGTATGTAGGTGGGCGAACTTATCGGCAATAGTATGTGGTTCTACATAATTTCATCAGGTGGAGAGTCTGTGATTTTCATCGGATCTTCGTTTCGCACCAGAACAGTACATCCCTCGTGGGTGAATTCCACGGACACATCTGATGAGATACGCTGTGAATGTCGCATCAGCTCGTTCAGCGCCTCTGGGTTGATGCTGTTGTAGAGCGGATCAAGGTCACACTCAGGAGTACCTTTTACAGCAGCAATTCCTCGTATTACAGTCTGTACTATGGATTCCCACGGTTGTTCTTCTACAACAACTCCTGACCCGCCGTCCGCGGCTATCTGATGTTGGTTATAGGATTCCATACGATGTTATGACTAATTATATCCCTCTACCAAATTTCCCCCTCAACATATGGAGTGTAATATTCTGAGTGAATTTCTCTCAGACAATTAGCGGTACATCTATTGCCTGTACATAACACGGAGTCTTCTTGAAGTGATTCGAACTGAAGCATCAGCTCATTATGCAAGAGTGCGCACTGAACGGTACCTCTCCTCAACAACTGTCTGTCGCCCTCCGTAAAGGAAGTAATTTTCGCACCCCGATACTTTCGCATTAAGAGGCGTCATGGGGGAAGGTGCCGGTCATACACGTTTCGTCGGTGACCAATCGCCTCGACGATGAGAACGTTGTCGTCGCGATCCCATGTGATGATCGCTCGGTAGTCGCCGGCGCGAAGTTTGTAATATGGGTAGCCGGAAAGACGCTCGAGTCGGTGTTCGGTCCAGTCAGTCGCCTCATCGACTTTATTCATCACACGATCGGCGACTTGCGGGTCAAGGTTCTCAAGGTGGCCGATCGCTTGCTCAGTGTACTTGACGTCAGTCATTCAAGCCGAGGCGCTCGCGAACGTCGTCGGCTGATTGCGTTTCGCCCTGCTCTCGCTGCTCGCGGCTCTTTTCAAGTTCTTCAAGCGTCTCGTCAGAGAGCCTCGTCGGTGGATCGATCCAGTCGCGGAGTGCGTCGCGGATCGCTTCCGACCGTGAGGTATACCCGCGACGCTCGTACTCCTCGTCGATCTCCTCGAGGAGCCGGTTTGGAACCCGGACGTCGATTTTGTTGGTGCCGTTGCCGTTCCCTTCACCGGCATCGTTAGTGTCAGTACTCATTACCCTGTGAGACGTGCGTCTCACAAATAAATGTTTGCTCTATACCTAACGCGTTTGGTCTGGTGATCTTGCTTCTCGAGGGCAGACCGAGTATTGTGCAGTTGAAACAGCCAGTACCTCTGGGTGACGATCGAGACAGCAGTCCGAGTGTTGGACAACTGAGATCGGCCTGGCGGGGATGCGACGTGGACGATCGATGGGTTCAATATTGGTGGTGAACGGGACACTCGAGAAGAGAGGGAGAAAGGAGTACACTTCTACCGAAAGCCCTCGGCCGCTCGGCATCCCGCGCCTCGCTGCGCGCCTCACTCCCTCGCTGTGCTCGGTCGTTGCGGTGCTTACGTCGGCGGGGGACGGCCGAGACGTCCTCGCCCTTTCGAAGCCCGCCAGGCTGTGCTAAAGGTGGGGATGCTGTAGCTGTCCCTCGACCGCTGTAAACGAGACGGCACGCCCCGCTCGCCTTCCCTCCCTCTGCATCGCTCGCGACCGACCATTCCGGGCTGCTCGCTCCCGGTGGTCGCTGTGCTGCCGGGCTTTGGTTTCGACGCCAGCAGGTAACCGCGAGGGGTTGCGCGGCGTCGCTGCTCACCCCCCACGGTTACTCCGCTGGACGCTCGCGCCGGTAGTCTCGGCGCGCGGTGCTGGCTGGTGGGGGTGAGTGTCCCGCTCTACTCGCGCCTCAGGGAACCTGAAGGCGCGAGCGAGAGCGGTTACAGGAGACGAACACAGTTGGGACTCAGAGGAGTTGAAGGTGAAGACGCGTTGGAAAGCGCCTTCGGTGTTAAGCAATGAGTTCTACGAACTTCCGAGATGATAAAACTTCGGATGGATCGAGTGTCAACCAAGAGGCGGCTGCGGAGAAGACGGACGCAGGCGTGGCGGTGGAAGACGAGTTCGCGGAAGACATCGTGGATGAGACGCCGGAGTTCCAGGCGTCGGTCGAGCAGGAGATCAACACGAAAGTCGAGACGAACCACCCGGAGACGATGGTTGGACGCGAGGAGAACGAGTTCGGATACCTGCCACTGGCACAGGAAGAGCGGATTCGGGCTCGAGAGGAGGAGCTCGAGTTGATCAGCGCAAAGGCGACGTTCGGAACGCAGGAGGGGCGAGAGAAGCGGACGCGAGAGATCGTGGTCGAGCAGCGCCGAGAGCGGCGGGTCGAACGGGTGGACCCCCGCTCGGAGCTGGAGCAAGAGCAATTGGCGGAGGTCAACAAACAATCGGTGCGAATCACGGAGACGGTGCGTGGAGGTCCAAGCCGGGCGGCAGTGAGCCGTGGACTGGCGGAGAAGGTGACGGACGGGACGTCGATGATCGACGCAACACTCGAGGAGATGGACGAAGTGAAGGCCGAGTCGGGAACGATCGTCGACATCGCAGATGTGCCGGAGGTAGAGGCAGGCGAAGTGGACGTGGAAGGCGAGATCATTAAACTATGGGAGCCCTCGCAGCCGTCGATCAGCCAGGTTGGACTGATCGCGGATGCGACCGAGAAGATGAAGTTCACGATCTGGGAGAACTCCTATCAGACAACAGTGAGCGAGGGAGAGACGGTGCGAATCAGGAACGCGGCGAAGAACTGGCACAACGAGCGATGCAGCCTGGCTGTGACCGGCTGGAGTCGCCTCGAGTTCCCCGAACGCGGGCGGTGGTGGACCCAGGAATAGGCGAAACAGCTCTCTTTTTTGTGTGCCCAACCACACGCTCGCTTCGCTCGCGCCCTCCCCAGCCTCCTCGCTTTGCTCCCTGTGGTCGCATCGCTCGTCCCTCGCACGTTCTGCGCGCTGAAGCGCGCATTCATCGCGCGCCACCGCTGGCACGGCGAACTACGGTGCGGCAGCCGCCGTGTCGCCAGTCTCTGGATCGAAGGGGAGGTTGATGACGAGTTCGTCGAACCAGACGACCGGGCGCTTACTCTGGCCGTCTTCCTCGAAGAAGATGATGCCCAGCTGGGCGAGCCGACTGAGTTCCTCGTGGACATTCTTCACGTCCCGATCAACGACCCGTGCAGTCTCGTTGATGCTGGCTGGCTCTTCCCGGCGGATGGCCTCGATGAGATCGAGGACGCGCGGCGTCAGTGTCTCCATGAGGTCGTCGTAGCTGGTAAACGAGAGCATCGGCGTGGAATCCACCGAATTGCCCCGCTCGAGCGCCTCGATACCGTCGGTAACATCATTGTGGAACTCACTGGACGACTTTACGGTCACGACGAGGGTTGATTCGGCCCGAAGCTGTTCGCGCTCCATCGGATGCAGCGGCGGCGTAGTATCGTTCATGGGAATCACCGTGGTGTGATGGCCTCACTTGACCTCGAACTCGGATTTCGGGATCTCGCTCCAGAATCGTTCCCAGAGTTCGACCATCCCGGGGAACGTGATTATATCTGGGTCGGGGTCCGGTGCGACGTGCAGTTCGTGCCCTTTCGTGTCCTCGTGCGAATTGTCGTACCGACGAATCGTCCCATCGTCAAGCGTGCGGGGTGGATCCGGCTCCGTCGCGCCGTAGTGGAGCTTGTAGGCCCACCCAGACGGGTACGCGTCGCGGTCTGTCCGCATGCAAAACACACGGACGACGGTCCCGTTGGAGTACTTCCTCCC
Organism: Natrinema sp. DC36; assembly: GCF_020405225.1. Classification (NCBI taxonomy): domain Archaea; kingdom Methanobacteriati; phylum Methanobacteriota; class Halobacteria; order Halobacteriales; family Natrialbaceae; genus Natrinema; species Natrinema sp. DC36. The sequence goes on along the minus strand of NZ_CP084474.1, from coordinate 18,698 downwards.
TTCGCTCACGCCATCGAGGTCGTCGTCGGTCAGTGAGGCCATCCTCGTCCATTGGTACACCGACCAATACAATAAGACTATTGGTCAGGAGAACAATAGCAGTCGTCCCACTCCCAATACTCATACAATTCCTCTTCACCAGTCCATTCCACCACGTCGTGTCCTTCCCATTCGCCTGTCTTCTCGTATCCTTCTCGGGACCATATCGAAAGATGGTTTCTCGCAGTTTGCCACTACCTTCACCGTAAGAGTCGTCGTTTGGACTCACAGGTAATGGACGATTCAGAAGCCATTCGAGGTTCGTCTTTGCACTCTCGAGATTCGTCGTATAGTCAACGTCCGAGTCCAAGCCTTTCGGATGGCCGAAATGCGAGCCGATCGACTTGAGTGACTTTTCCTCAACCGGAGTATCGAACTGGAAGACATCAGCAGCGTCTTCGCGACTGTAAATCAGGTAGGCGTAGGCTTCTTCCATCTCAGAATCACGCCTAGCACGCCCGATCCACTCGCTTAGTACAGGTGAAGAATAGAGCAGACACAAACCATAGCGCCAATTTGCAGATTACGAAAAGTTCCCAGACTTATAACTAAGTCATCTAACAGCCCGAGATGCAGTATCCATATATCCGGGTTGGGGTAGTGGCCGTCATTCAGCCAGTGCAGGTTGAGACGCGCAGTTCGATTCTCGAACCCGGACCTTTCTTCGGAAACACTCTGTTCGCATCTCTGCTTTGCATCCTACTCCACCAGCGATTGCTCAGTGCTGGAGGATTACTTCATAGCAATTGCCGACCACAGTTCTGACAGTTCTCATATCGGTGGTCTACCTCTGCCTCACAATTGGGACACTTGAACTCAGGATTGAAGACTAAAGAACAGTTACGGACCCGCTGATAAATAGATTCAATCCATTCCATAGTGTCCATTGTTTGTTTGGGAGTTATAGATTTTTTGTTTAGAAGGATAGTATTGACTGCGAAATACGCACATGTAGTGAACGGATAGTTCCCTCCAGATTCGGTGAAAAGAACGCTATGCGGATCGTTCGATGACACTCTCGAACCGGCCTCTGCTGCATTTTTCGGCATTTGATTGAGTGAAAAACCTATCAAACAGATCGCGATATTCTACTTTCACAGTGCGAAGACATACAATTCTCCGTGGAAAGAAGTCAAATGCTGCATCGTTGAATACTCTCGTAATATGGATGACCTCACCGGCTTCCAACGAGACCTCCTGTACGTGATAGCAGGCGCCGACCGCCCATCCGGCCAAGATGTCAAGGAGGAGATAGAGGAGTACTATGAGAGTGAAATCAATCACGGCCGGCTGTACCCAAACCTCGACACGCTTGTCAACAAGGAGTTGGTCGAGAAGGGCGAACTCGACCGACGGACGAACTATTATGCGATCAGCGACACAGGAGAGCAAGCGATCCAAGATAGACGAGAGTGGGAAGATCAGTACGTCGAGTTGTAGTGCATCCATATCCGTTCGTTCGAGAGCGTTGGAAATTCCGACCGTTTTGCCAATGAGAAGGCTTATACTGGCAAAATTAAGTCTACCACTGTATGCCAAGTGAGAGAACGATGACAAATATCGTTACAATAATCGGTCGTGGAGTGCCATCCAACTACGAAATTAGCGTCGATGGTGGTATCGAACCAGTTGAGGCTGACCCGTTCGAGAAATCCACAGTGGTCTCGGAACATGCTGTCGAGGGGACGATCGAAACCGGAGTCCAACGGTTCCGGTTTTCTGGAGAACTGGCGAACGTGCATGTTCTCGATTGGAACGGAACCATTGCATCCGAATCACCGAGCACACCAGAAGTCCACATCGATTACGGCGTCCCCAGCCGGAAGAACAGCTAGACTGGCAACGCGAGCTCGATTCACTAAATCCTATGGAGTTGTATGCAAAAGCGCTTGCTGCTCGAGCGGTGGGCCCATCTACACGGCCTGGTTGTTCCCGGTAGATCCTGTTGCTGTGAGCGCGGCTGCTAATCGCAGCCACGGCCCGACCGACAGATGATTGAGTAATCGCTGGGGATCCGGCGGCCAGAACAGTACGCTGCCTAGTGGGTCGTCGGGATCACTGTATCGCTCTGGCGGAAGGATTGTCTCGAGAAGGGCGTCGGCGGCGTCAAGGAGCGTCTGGTTCTCCTCAAGGACAGTTGGAACAACTGAATCGCGGCGTTCGGAAGTAGTCTGGGACGATAATGCCAGACGATATCCAGTCTCGTCAATACGGATGAAATCGAACGCCTCGAGCCGGTTGCGATAGTTCTGGATGGTCCGTGCTGAGACGCCCGCTCGGTCGGCAAGGTTACGCTGTGACAGGCGGCTTTCGGCTATGAGAAGCGTCTGAGCGATTCGGCCAACTGTCGGTGGAAGATCGGCGAGCAACTGCTTGGGTTCGAGTGTTCCCAACGCGTAGCGGAGTTCGTCCGGCCGGAGCTCTCGGCTCTCGTCTTCGCCGGCGAGTTGCTGGAGTGCTCGAGCAGCAGCGTACGGAGAGCTGGCTACCGCCTGTAGTAGCGAAATGTTGTCTCGAGTCGGTCGGAGGTTCTTGGCCTGCAGGATCCGCGTTGCAGCCATCGCGTAGGCCGTTCGATCGACCGTCAAGAGGGAGACGTAGACAGCGAATTCGGGAGTGTCATCAGCGACCGCTGCTGGCCTCTCGAGTGTGTCCTCAAGATATCGGTGAAAGTCGGTGGACGTCCTCACTGCGAACGACGACAGAGCCGATGAGCGTCCCCAGCTGGTCATCTGCATCAACAGTCGGTGTGAGTGCGGTGCGACGCTTTTCCTCGCGAGACTCGAACAGCTGTCGGTACGAGGCAAACACACCGTATTTCCCTTGAATCGCGGCCGAAATACTGATCGAGGTTGCGAGCTCGTCTAGCGAATCGGTCTCGAGTCCTGACGGGACGCAAAGCTCTCGAACGATATCGATTTCGAGGGCATCGAACAGATGGATGATTCGCTCTCTGTCATCTTCCGATATTGACTCGAACAGCGCTAACTGGTGGCGAGCAATCTCGGTGGGTGGTGTCGAGTGCGTCCGGTCGCCAGCCATATGACAAAATACTCCCGCATACCCCATAGGGTTCCCTATTTTCCAAAATCGGCCGCAGTCTATCGATTTGGGTAAAATGTCCAACACTTCATTTAAGTTCGAAGTTCCCCCCACTTGATCCTCCTACAATCACATGCTCAGTAATTGCATCAGTACCACCCCTCGAACGTATCAAGCATGGCCTGCAGGGCAGCAGCTTACATCTGCCGCTGTTCCGCTACGAGTGGTTTTTCGCGCTCCCGGAGAGGCGAGGGCTCTAAATCGAGTTCACCGAGATGGTGATTTTCCGTGAGTAACCGTTTGGGAAGATCCTGCTGGTAGGCGACGCCGGCGAAGAACTCCTCAGTGACAACGACATCGGTGTAGGGGATGGCAACCGCAAGGGCCATAATATCCTCGAGGTCGTTGGCCTCAATATCACGGTGTCGGTGGAAGTCTCGGCCGAGGATGAGGTCGAGGTGGGTGTAGTAGGTGGGGAACTGGTTGAAGAAGCCGTCGAACCCACTGAAGGCGGTGTCGCGGGCGATGATGGAAATTATGTCGATGTCGATGGGGAACCGTTCTACAGTGTGGATGAGGCCGGGAAGTACGTCGTTTCGGAAGCTTTCGATGATCAGCTGTACGCGGCGTTCCTTGTCGGTGTCGGCGATGTCCTCGGCCCCTGTCGAATGGATTCCAGCGTCTCGACGTACTCTGCGCGTTCCGCTTCGTCACGGAGCTCCGAGATGTTGTCGAAGAAGTCGTCGGACTGAATCATATGCCGGGTTACCTGCTCCGATCGGAGGACTTTGTGGACCTTCCACTCGCCCTCGATGGGGCTGCCATCGCTGGTGATCCGAGGGTGGCCATGAGGTTCAACGAGGCCACGGCTGAAGATCTGATCGGCAGGGTCGATCTTGGGGAGCAGGTCAACGTGCCTGAAGATATACGCCATGATTTCGGTACCGATGGCGTCGAAGTAGTTCCGCATACAGAAGTTGTTGGAGAGGTCGATCATCAACTCGTAGAGCTCCCCGATTGAACGTATCGTCGTGGTGTGCGTCGGTTTCCATGAAGCGGGCGATGGAGTAGGGGCAGATGGCGTCGCCGTCATCGACGGCTTGCCGGACGGTCTCGTATGCGTCGGTGTGCTGGGAGTCGGGATCGTGACGACCGGCGTGGAGCTGGCCCCATATCTTATGGTCGAGGTAGTGATGGTAGTATCGTCTCTGTCGAGCCTGGGCACGGGAGCGGCGAGTGTCTACTCGAACGTTTCCTTGTCGAGATCCTCGAACATACAGATGAGGAACAGTTGGTCGCACGTAGATTTGAGCTATGGGGCCCCGACGCCCTCGACTTGGGAACCGATGGAGTCCGGTGAGTGTCTTCGATACTAGAGTTCCAGTTGCACAGAGGTTTTTAAGGAATCGGCAACAACTGATCTACCAGTGGCGAAGAAGAGAAGCAGTAACCAGCAACTCGAACAAGCTTCTCGAGGAGAACTGCTCTCCCGGTTAAATGAGTTTGTCGTCAATTCGTTAGATAACGATTTTGGGCTCGATTTCCAGATTACGTTGACAGAACAGGGTGAGGATACCCACCAGGAAGTGCAGTCGATTAATTTCTACATACAATTGAAGGCATCCGAAGAGTTCACTGGTGAGCGGGCGACATTCGATCTTGCGACTGACGATCTTGAATTGTATGTGGAAACATCACAGCCGGTTGTACTGGCGCTGTACGACGACGCAGCAGACCAGTTCTACTGGAAGGTGATGCAGGACTACATCTGGGATACATTGGATAACGAGACGCCCAGATGGCGGGAACAGAAGTATAACCGTCTCCACGTCAGCAAGCAGAACACGTTCGAGGATACGGACGCCCTCAAGGACGCCGTTGTCGCCAGCCAGAAGCGGATCATCCGCCGTCAAAATATGGGGCTGGGACTGGGGGAGGGAATCCACTTTTCGTCCGCAGATCTCGGTGAACTCAATCGGGAGATCAGCAGCAGCCTGCTGAGCTTCAAGGGCCATTCCCTGATCAAGTCGCAGGAGCTCATGCAACAGGGGAACACGGAAGAAGCGCGAGAGACGCTGGTCGAGGTCTACAACGCGCCGAAGAAGGACGAGGGGAAGCTGAAAGCCCTTGTCGGCCTCGCCCACACGTACAATTCACTGGAGCCTGAGGAGGCCGTGACCATCATCGAACTCTCTGAGAAGGCCATTAACCTCGCCCAGGATCTGGACATGGACGGCCTCGGATACTATACCAAGATCCACAGGCACCAGTCAGAGCTGTTCATCCTTCTGGAGAAGACCGAGGAGATACTGGTGTCATTGAAGTTCCAGGGTGAGGATACGGATTCGTTCTTCGCGTATTATTTTAATGAGACCCTGATCAAGTTGCTTGAAGAGAAAATCCATATCTTCGGCAAGATCAACAATGCGCTGAATCAGCTGGTTGACGGCGACCACCTCTACGAGTTCATCGTGAGCCTGCCCATCGTGCTTGACTACATGTCTAATCAGATCATGCGTCTCACGCAGCTGCAGATCGTGGACAAGGCTGCGCTGGGCGAGGATAAGCACGATCACCCGCTCGTTGAGCAGTGCGAGCAGATCCTGAATATCGTTGATGATCCAGAGATCCAGATGCTGCTCGGAAAGAGTCTCGGGCGGTACTACTATTTTACGCTGGAACCGGGGAAAGCGAAAAAACACTTCACAACCGGGATCAAGGGGGCGGAGGAACTCGGTGACGAGCATACCGTTGAGTTCTTGCAAGAGCTGCTAGACGATGTCGAGGACCAGCCGGATCCATACGAACGGGAAGAGGTGAGTAAGGAAGAGGTGGAGGAGATGAGCCTGTCGGAATACCAAGAGATGGCAAAGGATATGCTGAAGATACAGGGGATTGACCTTGACGCGGATAGCGAGGATCGCACTGTAGATGCGGTCCGGCTAGGGGTCAAGGATATCGACCAGACGGAGTACTTCCGGCACTGCGAGCACCTGCGGATCCGCCAGCTATCGACGAGCCCGCTCGGCCAGTGGCTCAGCCTCCACACGCTAGGGATGAAAATGGTGTGGTGTAAGCACGGTGGAGCGATAGAGAGTGTGAATCTAGAACTGGCGTTTGATGGGTTTATAGACCAATATTGCGAAGGCTGTGAGCATCACTGTCCACGGCCGGACGATTGGGAGCCCAATCTGTCGTGGTGGGAGGAGCAGACACAAGATCCTCAGCTCGAAGAATTTCTCGACAAGCGTGAAGATCCGTGGGCACAGGATTCTGGATAGACGATGTTTCCTATAGCTTCCTAATTCGGAGAGCATTAGTCGTTGTCTCCGATGTCGGCCCGTACTGCGGATTCTAATAGGTGTCACCGCCTACTTTTAAATCAGAATTCCTCGGAGATCGTTCGCGAGCGTCTCGGACGAATCAGTCGAACGGCACAAGAGATCATCGAAGTCCTCGAAGACTGAGTTCTCGGTTGTTTAACCAACGCTCGATAGGCGATCCCGCTACTCGTTGGTTAAGTTTTTTAGCTCCCGTGAATGGGCGGAGGCGCATTCCACCCTCCACTAAACCATGATAGATCGGTATCTAAAGGCTGTTTTGGCAGAGGCGGAGCGTGTCGCTGAACATCACGACCAGGTCGCTCGATCCACAGACTCCCCTGCACACGAGTATCTCCAGTATGCTGTTCTCCGGATACTCGAAGGCAATTCAGAGGTGATACCCAAGCGACTCCCGCAGGCCGACGACGTGACGGTCGGGTATGGGCAGGACAAATCTATGTTCGACAGCTGGGGTTCCGACGTCGAGTGGTGGGAGACGGTGACACCACGGAAGGAGTGCACGCGGTTTTGGCTGTTCTACCCCGACGAGCACTCAATGGTTCCCCGAGCCATCGTCAACGTGATGGCCGCCCTTGGTGCGTGGAGCATCTGGGAGGGGGATGCTGCCGCCTGTGGTTCCTACGACCATCGTCAGCGTCGTGAAGTCCACTATCTCTGGCCGGAGGGTCATCCAGTCGAAGAGCTTCTGCAGGAGCATCTTCAGCACCCTGACGGCGCTGTCGCGCCAGACGGTGGACAGGCTGGCGATATCCGCGACCGTATGGTCGTTTCTGAGCAGGCGACACAGCAGGATGCTCTCGAGCCACGAACCAGACGCGCTGTCGACGAACCGATGAACGTCTCGCTGCTCGCGAAAGGCGGCCGGTACGAGGTAGCGTCCGTGTCCGGGAACCGCTACACGTCGATATCATCGGCAAGTCGTGTACCTGTCCAGACTGGCAACAACGGACTCCCGAGGGCGGTTGCAAGCATATGCGCCGGGTCGACTACGAGATCAAACAGGGACGAGTTCCAAGACCAGACGGCCGGCTCCCTGCTGAGCTGGACGTTCTTTCTTAACAAACGATTCCGTCAATCCTGGCTGATGTTGGGTGATTCGGACGGAAGAACGTGCCTCGCTCGGACGACGCGTAACTCCTCGAAATCGGCTCGTTATCAGCACTCGATCACTGGTCGATTTCATACTCAGCCGCAAGCTCTTGGAACTCGTCCCACTCGGGGAAGCGATCATCGTCGACATCACCGTGGGTCTCGAGATACTCGAGCAGGACTTCAATTTCGTCTTCAAGTCCGTACTTCGCCGCTCGGTCCCGCAGCGTTTTCTCGTCGACGTCGATGCGGCTGAGCAAGAGAAGACAGTACGATCGGTGGCGAACGCCGTTATCGATCAGCAAGGTGTGACAGCAGAGCTCCGCCGGCGAAAGGTCCTCCATATCCTCAGAGTAAAGGTAATAGCGGTGGCGAGTCAGTAGGAACAGGAGATCGAAGGCCGCGAACAGGGCGAGCCCAGTTTCGTGGAAGTTCTCAACGTCGATCTCCGACTCGGTCTGAGCGAGAAATTCGTCGTGGTCCTCCCAGAGAATCGTCCCGTTCGGCGCGACTGCTTCGAGGCGTTGTCGATGGAGATGGTGAACCAGTTCGCGTGCGAACTCATGTAGTCGGTCGAAGTTGCCGTTGAAGTCGTAGCGGCCGTCATCCGTGCCGACGAGACCGCGGTCGCGGAACCGCTTGAGAACTTGGTTGACCGTATTGCGGTAGTTGCCGCTCAGGTCGGCGATTTCGGCAACGGTTCGCGGCTGGTCGAGATAGTTCAGCACCTCGAGGGCCTTACCGGTCAACAGCTTGGGGAATCAATGTGAGAGTGCTGGCGGACGAGATCTTGGTAAACTTCGACGGCTCGGCTGTCAGAGGGAACAACCCGCTTTCGACGCCCGTCGCGTTCCGTGTACACCAGCCCGTTCTCCCTAAGGTCCATAACGGCACGGGAGAGATAACTCTCGCTGTGGTCGAGTTTTGTCGCGAGGTCAGAGATCGTGTCGCCCCGTTCAACGGTGGCGAGGACCTCAAGTTCGATACGCCGAAGCACGATGTAACATAGTACGAAACTTGTATATAAGGATGTTTCGAGTAGTGTTACAAAATGCGGAAGTGGTTAATCTCGAGTGTCTTAACCAACAAAACTATGGGCCGCTGGTTCTTGTTGGTTAATACGAGGAAACTGCCGATGTCCTACGAGCCACCGACCCCGCCCGCAGGCCTCCCAACCGAATTAGTCGAGACTCTCAACGAGTCTACGCCGGAACAGCTCCGGGAGGTAGCCCGCTACGCTGAGGAGCAAGCCGAACACATAGAACGGAAGACCCGACTTGAGGAGGAATCGGACAAGGACGACGTCGATGATCGCCCCGAAGACCTTCCAGACGACGTCCCTGCAAAGGCGACGATTACGATCAAAGAAATCAACGACAATCGCTACTACTACTGGCAGTGGCGAGACGGAGAAAAAATCCGATCTCAATATAAAGGCCCCGTCAGTCCCGACGAGTAGACGAGATTGAACCAGAGCCGAAGGTTTGTTTTAGCACCATTGGACTCGTAGCAGACAACACCCCTCAGAGTGTGAATGGGATCGGTTTACCGACACCCCTCAGTGTGAATGGTCTACCACCAGGGGTGCCGTGATTGAGAAGCTCTTAACAGCAGAAGCCCCCGCACGGTAGGAGGTTTCTCCACGACGTCCTCATCGAGGACACCGACGACGATTAAAAAATCGTGGGATCCACCCCCCGTTTTCGAGCTGTAAATCGGAGAGGGCGAGGAGACAGCACATCATATGCTATAGAACGTCGTATCTCTAAGGTTACCCACCCCCCGTTTTCGAGTAGTAACGAGACACCCCGACAAATGACACCCCCCGTTTTCGAGCTGTAAGCATCACCCGGGCCGCGAACACCCCCCGTTTTCGAGTAGTAAGTGCGGGGGGAATTTGAGCGAGATTAGTTCTTGCTCTGGAACTGCTTCAGCCGTTCGCGGACAACCGCGCTGATAGTCGCCTCTTCGTGAGCTAGATCTTCGAACCGGGAATCCTCACGAATCGTCTCCATGATCGTTTCCGGATCCTCGGAGAGGGAGAAATACATATGCACCCCTCTGCCTCGCCCCTTGCCTCGACGCTCGAAGTCCAGTACCCCGTACGTACTCTGCTCTGTGACGTGATTTACGAACGTCTCGCGACTGTACTGATCCGAATCCATCGTATCAGCAATGAATTGGTACGTCTTGAACGCAGGTCCAGCAGGTATCCACTCAGGATGTTCTCTTGCGTAGTGGGCAGTGGCCGCCACAGCGTAGATGGAGAGTTTCTTTTGAGTGGATATCCCGCTAATATGGCGTAGTTTGCGATTTTCGGTGTATTTCTCCTGGGCTTCACGGACATCAGTCTCGATAACAGTGTCAGCTCCACGCCGCTCGGCTAATTCGCCAGCCCATCTGAGGAGATCAATTGCTTTCCGTGCATCACCATGGGTTTGGGATCCGAACGCGGCAACAAGCGGAACGACGTCATCTGCGAGTGATTCTGGCTTGAAGGCGTCTCGTCGGTTGTGGAGAATACTACGGAGTTGGTTCGCATCGTAATCATCGAAGAAGATGTCATCAGGATTGTAAGAACTCTGTGCGCGGCTGTTGAGGTCCTTCATGAAATCGGCGTAATTCGTGATAGTCGTGAGTGAGATCGGCCCATCAAAATCGGCGTAATTCGTGATAGTCGTGAGTGAGATCGGCCCATCAAAATCGGCGAGTTTTCGAGCCCGTGAAAGCTGGTAGATGAGAGAATTGTACTCTGCTTCCTGATACGGTCCCTCGAGCATATCGATTTCATCGAGAATGAAGATGACACCGTCATAGTACTCGCGCATCAGTTCGTACAGTCGCTCCAGCTTCTGATCCGTTGAGACTCCGGTTTGGGGAACACCAGGATCAACGCCGAGGTCGTCGCCAGCAGCTTTAACTAACCGATAGACAGCCCGATCTGCAGTCTTCGGCCCCTCGCAGTTGATTGAAATGACCCCGAAGGTCTTGCCTTGGGATTCACACAGTTCGACGATCTGTTTGCAGACTGCATGAATGATGAGCGACTTCCCAGTTCCAGAGGGACCACTCAGAAGCATATCTGGGATGCCTTCGTTCTGGAGCATGGGTTTCAGATTGTCGACGACACGGCCCAGTTGGTCATCACGACCGACGATACGATCCTCGTCGATGATGGTATCTGACCGAACGAGGTCTTTGTTCGCGAAGACCCCCCCAGACGACTCAGTTTGTAGTCGATCCCGGATTGAGATGCCACCACCGTCACCGTTTGTTGCCTCTTGAGAAGAATCGGCGAGTTCCGAGCCATCCTCGAACGTCGACTGTGACGTATCGGGAGAATCTATCTCCTCACCCATCGACTCGGGATTATCAGGAGCAGCAGAGGAGGATTTGCGATCCTTTTCACCTTCTGGATGATTCGAACCCGCTCTACGTCCCTTTCGTCCCATTATGAATCCCCTCGGACTCTGGGTATAAAAATGTGGACCCTTGTGGAGTTGTAACCGGATGAAAACAGGCTATCTAACAACTACAGCCGCGTATTCTCGAAGTGAGCCAGATACCGTCTTCGGCATCTATTACCCACCGTTGTCGAGTTGTAAGGGGTCGCCAGGAATCTCTATCGTCGAACTCCCTCGATGACCCAGAACCCCCCGTTTTCGAGTTGTAAGACTTCAAGGAGCGTTATCACACCTGGTCTGATTCTCCCACCCGCCCCATTTTCGAGTTGTAAGTAACAGTGAGTCGCACTGAATATAGAAGCAAATCTGTATCGTCTGAATTTTGGAATGATGCTTAGGGTGAAACGGTGTATCCCACACCCCCCGTTTTCGAGTAGTAAGAACCAGAATTGTCGCCAAAGGGCAACGCTCGTAGGAGCAGTTCACGAATGAGAGTAATACCGGTTTACAAACATGATGGGTGGTGAAGTTCGTGTGGTGTTCTCGAACATTCTACCCCCTCCCCCCTTTTTCGAGTTGTAAGTCGCCGGGTGCAAACCACTCCAGACGCTATGGAGTGAGAATGGAATTCACAAAATAGGACGTAGAGGCGATGAAACGTGGTGATCTCCGGGATCGGAACCATATACGGGATTAGGAGATTCTCTATACCCAGAGATCTCAATCTTCTAGCTGGGCTAGAAGATTTATTTCTTTTGTCCCCATTACGGGTATGGTTAGATGACGCATGGCATAAACTTTCGCTTTTCTAGTTGCAAGTTAGAGGAATGGATGTTCAGGTCTTCTATCGCGTGTATCTGCCACAATCAGCTGTTTTGCAGCCCCTCTTCCTGTTCACCCCCCTCCCCGTCGTCATGAGTTTACAACTCGAAAAAGGGGGGAGGGGGTTCGTTAGGCCCAGTCCGTGATATCAACTACACGTGTTCCATTGAACTCGCGTCGGATGTCGTTCTAATTCCAGTCAAAAGGAGACAGTATGCTCTCGACAGCTCGGACCAGCTGCGTTTCGTAGTACAATGCGTCGTAGGTGTCGATCTCTTCGTAGGCGAGGACGACGCGGTCCTACGAGCACCAGGTCATCGAGCCGCTGGACCACGAGCAATCGGGGCTCGGTGAGTTCACCTCCGGATAGGTGACGGAGTCCCTCGTCACTGCATCGGCGATGCGGCCGCCGAATCGACGAGCGAGTATTCTCGATCTCGACTCGTTCCCTCCGCCTCGAGGAGGTTATACTGGGTCATCTTGGAGAGGTAGGTTCGGACCGTCCGTTTCGTCCGTGGATCGTCAACCTCAGGTCGTCAACCTCCTTGGTATAGCGCTCGTGTATCTCGCTAGGCCCGACTGGGCCGTGGTCACGAACGATGTTGTAGACGACCCGCTGGTACGGGGTGAGTGAATCGAGGCTCTTCTGCTTGATTTGGGCCCAGGCATCCTCGGCGGCGTCCAGGAGGATGTCGTCGGTGATTCGCTCGCGATTTTCGCGGTCGGCCTTGCCGGCTGCCGTTCGGAGAATACCGATTGCGAGACGGGCGCCGCCGGCGTATTTATCAGCTATCTTATAGACATGGTCGTCGGTGGTGACGTCCTCGTCAAGCCTCCACTTCGCACGAGCAGTCAGAATGTCGTAGAGTTGCTCGTTGTGGTACTTGTCCATCTGGACGTGTTCGCTGGAGCGCAGGCGGCTCACGAGGCGGTCGTCGACGCGGTTGAACAGCTCCTCTTTCTTGTTCGCGATGCATATGACCGCGAATTGTGGCAGGCTATGGAGATTGTAGATGACACTCTGGTCCTCTAGCTGGTCGACCTCGCCCAGAATGACCACGGTTCGAGGGCCGTCGTGCTGCTGGAGGCGGTCGATGAGTTCGTCGTGAGGTGTCGATTGGCGATGGATGTCGATGGTCGCGCCGAGGTCGTCGAGGATCTGATAGAGCGTTCAGAATCGGGTGTAGTTGCGCCAGCAGTTGACGTAAGTGGTCTCGATGTCGAGGACCTCCTCTCGGAGCCGCTCGGTGACGAACTTCGAGATGCAGGTCTTGCCGGCGCCGCTGGGGCCGGTGACGATGGCGGTATCGGCGGGTTCGCTGTTCGTGATGGGATCGAGGACGCTGGAGAGGTGGTTTACCTTGGCGTCGCGATGCTCAACTTCCCGAGGGACGAACCCGGAGCGGAGGACGCGAGCACCGCGAATCATGCGTTACTGACAGACTGTTTTCATCAGGTATTAAAAACGCGACTGGTCATTTCCGGAAAGAAGCTGTCAGCGTTTCTGGGTTTCGTTGGCGACCGTGCGTGGTCGGGTGGTTCTGCCTGTGAAAAACTGGTCGTTTCCGGAAATTTCCAGAACAGGCTCTATTGGACGCTAAAGCGACAGAATCATTACAATGATTCTATAGAACTCTTAGTAGATGGAGATCAGCTCTGTTAGGGTAATACGATATGATTTCTACCGTGACGGACAATATGACCAGGTAGATTCATCTCTGCAAGAGAACTTTGAAACCCGGACAGAAGTTGACACACAAATGCTGGACTTCGGTGGGACGGAAATCGAGACTGAGTCAGTACTCTATACTAATGCGAGTGATCAGATTCAACATGACTCGTTCGAATCAATCCGGACATTCTTAATCACCGATCCCCTGCCGGAGTATTTCTGTCACACGCTTACGATAGGAACGCTTACTTCCACAGAGCAAACAGAAATGGATGTTGGGGACCCGATGGGGAATCGGACTCGACGTGAAAACTGGGTTGATGATCTTGAATCGATTGCTTCTGAGTTCTGCTCTAGTCGAATTCAACCGGATGGTCCTGCTCCTGTTTCGATTTTGGTTGAACCAACACAGGAATCACTTACAGGGGACTTATGGGAGTCATTCAATCCGGAAAATCCTCTTGCGGTATCGGGGATATTTAACGGGAATGGAGGCACTTTGGAGGCGTATGGATTCAAACCCACTGGACAAATTAGCGCCATCGAACCATCATATCTATTGACGTTTGAGGAACACCAAGTGGTTGACTTCCCACTTGCAGTTCTCGTAACTCGTGATCAGAGCCAACCAGATGCAGAGAACTCGATCGAGTATTGGATGAGGTGGATTGGATTTTCTTATACTCGCATCAAGGCTATCACATCATTATTGCTGGTATCACACTGGTTGGAATGGCGGCGGCAAGAAATATCAGATATTGATGACGAACTATACGAGTATAACCTACCCAATTCAAATTCGGGGGACTCGGAACATACACTGCGTGACGAGGAGCAAGACTTAGAACAACTACGGCGGGATTGGGTTGAATCGCAGTCAGCAACCGCTGATGAATTCCACGAAATTGAACAACTCGTTGGACACTATCAGCGCGAGGACAATGCCACTATATTTGATTTCCCCGCCGGACAAGAGACTACCCGCTCATATTGCTATACCTACGTAGGACAGTTGAAAACTGAACTCCAGACTCTATCAGAGACACTAAACCGAGTGGAGACGAAGTTGGAGATGTTTATTTCTGTTGTTCAAGATCGAATCCAGTCAAACGCAACCAAATCGAATCTTCAATTGCAAAGCAAAGTCAAGAACCTGACTATCCTCTTAGCGATAATTGCAATCGTTGAGTTCGGCCTTCGGTTTCTCCCAGATGGATTCTGGCAGACACTGATTCGATTCCTTCAGCTGGTGGTTGAGTTCGCAGCCCAGAGTGCGACCGCTCTATTTGGAGTAATAGCGATCACGGTGGGATTCATCTTGGGATATACTCACGGCTGGTTGCGGCGCTGTATATAGCGAATCACCATTATTTCTTTATTCGTAATACTTTTGAAGAGTCCCAATCCATGTGGTGACAGGACGACCACGACGCATGCATGGATTTGTAGACGGATCGGCGTTCGATTACGGGAGCACGAGTTGGGCCGATTTTGAAGAACTCATCTCCCGCCATATCAATGAAAACCCACGGGACAAAGCGCGGTATAAAACGATTCTCTCGCCGGAGCACCCCATTGAGGTCATTAAGGACGCAGTTGACTATATCCCCAAAGCAGAAGTCACCGTCTCCGAAGAGAAGGATTTCTACAGTGTAGAGGTGAATCGCACGATTAAACGGAGTGATCGCGACATCGAAGGCTCATTCGCACTATTCCAACATGGAGAGTCCCCAATATGGACTGCCGTAACGGGGTATTCCCCGGATTTCTTCGATCGCGGTCTTTGCTGGGTCTTCAACCAGGCCGAACCCGATATCTCTGACTTTTTTGCCGATTCAAGTGAACTCAGACAGATCCTCCGTCAGATTGAACAAGAGTTGTCCACTGAAATACTGGTTAGCAAAGCCGTTGTGTACTCACGGAGTGAGGAAGGAACCATATCCTTCCGAACACGGCCTTACAAGGAGGTGTTCACTGATGGGCAACTTGAAGACGGGTATGTTGATAAGTTGAATTTCAACGTACGGCGTCAGGATAATGAATTCTTCAGTGGGTTCATCAGTCGTGAAGGGGTGACCAAAATCGAAAGTGGGGATCCAGAACTATTCCGCCGGTATCTGCTGGGGGCGTTCGTCGAAACTGTCGCTGATAAAATTGAGGTGCTGTCCCAACGGGACCGTGATGAGACAAACGAAATCAATGAGATTGAGCTTGAGTTCGAATCTGATGTCTTAGCGTCACCTACGGATAATCAGGAGTTGATTGAGGCTCTGAGTAATCTCACCAAAAGCACGATGACCGTTTACCATGATAACCCCTATGCCCATGTCTCTGTGGTAGACTTCGTCGATGGGTCGAACTGTGACATCTACGTCACGGGATCCAAGTCGGTGTCAATTGTTCCAGGGTACAAAGGCTCCGTAAACTCTCTAATGCGAATCGCAAACCAGCTGTCTAAGGACTTTCAAGAAGGCGCACTCACGCTGCGTGATGCACCGGAGTATAGCCTGACGGATTTCGTAGCTTAATATGAGTAGCTCTGAAACCACCTGTGTCGACCGCCGCCATCACACGTTTAGAACGTATAACGATACGGTCGATGTGATCAGCGGATGGGAGACGGTATTCGGAGTGTACGAGTCTTACTTCGATCTGTATTACTTCGACCGGTTCCCGGCGTCGACACCTGATTCGATAGAGTACACCCCCGACTTCACGGTTTACTTTAACGATGACTATGGAGTGACTGCTAAGGTACTCCCGAAGACCTTGCATCTGGACCCGCCCGAGATTGCGGAGTCTCTTCTCGAAATGCTCTCAGAATGTGATTCAGGGTTTGCCATCACACGGGCAGATGGGATGGATGTAGTTCCAACCGATATGGATGTCGTGGTCTTCGTTCCGGACAGCTATTCATCCCAGTTCGGGAATATTCTGGATACCCGGCTCAGTAGCGACGACTTGGACATCAAGAACAACGTCGTACTACTCCGATATGGGATGGACGATGAGCGTGCGCACTACATCTTTCAACGGGAAACCGCGCTTGAGGACGAATTTCGGGAGGACGAACTCCCGGATGAAGAGTCACTAAATGAAACGATCGGCCCTGACGGTGATTATCAGTCGTACAAGCTGGGGACGCGTGAATTCCTTCGTCCGAAGACGAAAAAGCCGATTTACAATGTCTCACCGCCGGAGTCGTACTTGGCGACGTTTCTCTGGATGAAGGAGTTTCCCACCGAATTGGCGAGAGATGACTTCATTGATTGGAAGAAGGGGAAAATCAATAAACAGAAACAGATCTCCGTCGACTGTCAGAGGTTAACTGATAAGCTCAACACCGAACGGATTGTTGATGGGGAACTACGAGTTGAGTGGATTACCCAGACACTGGAGTTCTTATGCACCACGAGGTATGCGGAGGGTGACGACAACTCGTATCATGTGATGTATACGGGGTTGGTTCGTGACATCGACATGTCTGGAGACAAGTCTGAAGAGTACCAGCGAGCCACCGAACTGGCGATGAAGCTCATAAAGCGGTACTGCAGGTACGGGGAGGACACTGATCGAGATGGTCAATCTTCACTCGACGATTTCTAACCAGACAAGAACTACCCAACGGAATCGATCAAGAGCCATTCTGCTATTTTACCGAGTCGATCATTCTAAAATACAAGAATCAATGATTCATTGATCGATGTCTTCCTTTGCCAGTTCGCGAATTTTCTCTTTCGTCTCTTCTTGGTACTCGTTGAACGCCACTTCGAAGATCCCACGGTAGAAGTGCTTGTTCTTCTCGAGCGTGACGTTCTCTCGTTTCAACTGCTTTTTCAGCCGCGTGAATGTGACCTCGATATCCTCGCTTTGCTCCGGTTCAACGTATATCGTGGCCGAGTCCCAGTCCTCCCGAATGTTCAACGGTTCATCATTTGTTTTCGCTGTCTCCTCAGTTGAGGGTTCAGTACCCGTTGTGCCAGCAGCCCTCTGCTGACCGGATTGATCTTCGGTAACGGCCGCAGATACGCGATCTTGTCTCTCTGCTTCCGACGTCGCCTCCATCGTCTCCTCGTCTGTGACCGCGTCCTCCTCTTCCCCTTCGTCTGAAGGATCCTCGAATCGCTCATCCATTCCTCGAGGCATACTTACACCTCCACCTGCGTTTTGTCGAACGCCCGTTCCATGGTTTCTGCAACCTCGAGGAAGATATCGCGCTCTACTTGCTGGTCGTTCGCGTCCTCCCATTCGAAAATATCTCGTCCGTTGTCCCACGCACGCTGGATCGCCACCCGCATTGGGAGTTTGAAAATCGGTGCCATCGACGCGAAGGACTCGTCGAATGCGCTGAGGAACTTTTGCGACTGACCGTCGTCACGATACATATTTGCTAGGAGCCCGACGATAGCAATCTCGAGCTGCTGGTTGTCCTCGATGGACTCCAGTTGGTCCCACAGGTCATCCAGCGCATCCCGTGACGTTGCTTGGGTTTGTGCAGCCAGGAAGACGTTCTGAGCCGCGATGAACGCCGCATCCGTCAGGACTGAGAGGTCGGGAGGGCAATCGACTACGATAAAATCGTAGTTGTATCCGTCGTCAACCATCTCTTCGAGAGCGAGTTTCAGCGTGAGACGAGCATTCGCATCGTCCATCCAATCTCGAGCAAGGCCCATGTCCTTGTGACTGGGAATCAGGTCGAAGTTCAGGTGGTCGTACTCGTCGGCTTCGATCACGATCTCTGAAAGACTAGTATCGTGCGTGCGCGGATTGTCGACGAGTACGTCGAGCAGGTTCTCGTCATCGGTGACTAGTGTGTTGGGGAGGTCGTTCTTCGGGCTTGACGGATCGTTGTCGTCGCCCGGACCCAGTCCAAGCCCTTTCGTCATGTCGGCTTGTGGGTCCATATCAATTGCAAGAATATCGTGGTTGCGAGTGGCCAGTGCCGCGGCACTGTTGATCGTCGCGGTTGTCTTTCCCGTCCCGCCTTTCTGGTTGCCGAAGGCGATCGTAGGGATGCCAGTCGATGGTGTGACGCCCCATCCACGTGGTGATTCGGTCATAGTTCGATCATTGAATCAATGACTCATAAATCCATGTCAGACACTCAGTTGTATCTCTCTCAATACGATTCCGTCGTATATCGGCGTTTGATGGGATGAAGGTTATGATTCTCTCCTTTTCGAGAACTGTCTTTGAATCATTGACTCACAGACTCATTGATTCACAACGTCAGGATTTCACTGATTCATTGATTCAATAATTTCGTGATGCGGGTCTGGTGTTCCT